>JAITUP010000062.1 GCA_031286265.1 Chitinispirillales bacterium
GGCATTTTTTCCATATCTATACGGCACAAGTGCAGTACGTGGATCTCCTGCAAGTCGTTAAAGGGAAAATGCTCGTCTCTCTCCAACATAGAAAATACATTATGGCACTTCTCGGATTCATGAATAAGCGGATAATCGATAATTATTATCGAAATAGCCGGTTTTATCGCCGAATAGTCGCCGCCATCGCCGATTTGCTCGGCTGCCAGACGGTTATTGTAATGAGTTATGCGGCTGCGCATCTCCTTAATGTTTTTCACCTGTATCTCAATATTGACCCTCTCGCCGCCGCTAAGCTCCGCCTTAACATCAAGAACACATTTCTTGTCGTCCAAATGCTCCGGCTTCAAAACGGTGTCGAGCAGCGTGACGCTGTCGATTTTCACGTTTAGTATCGCTTCGAGCAAGGAGATTAGGAGGTCGGCATTCCTCTCGTCGCCAAAGAGCATCTTGAAGACGATGTCTGACTTAGGCGGGAGAATTTTCGGCAATTTGTCGCTTTGGCTCATTATTAACCTAACTCTCTTTCAACGCTTCAAGCTGTTTTTTCAGGTTTTTTATTTTTTCTTTATAACAGGACGCGGGACACGCGCTTCATACCATAAAGATATATTACCCCATCGCAAAAAAACAAATGTTTTCTTGTACCCTCGTAATTTGCATTTGTCGGGCGGGTGCAATCCTAAAGTCAACATTGATTTTTCAAAACATCCGCCCGCGATGTATATTATTATTTAGAAACGAACCCAAATCAATATTTTAAGGAGTATAATGTGAAAAGACGCGCGATGTTTTTAATTGTGGTTGCCCTTGGCTGTTTTTTGGCGGTTGGTTGTGATAACAAAAAAAGCAAGGAGACCGCCCGCACGGGAACTGCGGAGCAGACGGCGGCTGCCATTGAAGAAGTTAGGGAGCCGACTTGGGAAGGTGAATATGAGTGCAAACGCGGGGACGCCGAGTGCCGCGATTACATCGAGTACCGTGATAGACCCGAGTGGCGCGACGGAGATCAATCCAGAGACGAGAAGGAAAAATTCTATTTCGGCGGAACCGTTTTTAACACCGTCGTCAACATCGATGTTACCGTGAGGAACGCGCCTTCGAGGAATGGGGAAGCCCTGTTCGCGGCGAAGAAGGATACCAGAGTGCAGGTACTCGGCATATCGAGAGACGGGTGGGCGTTCGTGTCTGTCAGGGATTCCGTGCCGAAAAGAGGCTGGCTTTACGGCCAGTTCATCGATTTTAAGGACGGGCAGGATTTCAGAGGGGTAAAGACCGTCGGGATGAAAATCACCGGTTTTAATATCACGGCTGAAGACTCCTCGACTGCCGATCTGACGGCGGAATACGAGGTCAATAACGTCAAAAAAACCTTGACGTTCGGCGCGTTTAAAGGGGAAGGGCAAACCTTCTTCACATTTTTCAACGACGCCTATGTCAACGGGTCGCACTATGCCGTCATGCCAGGTGTGTATACGTGGGATTTCACCAAAAATCAGTTAAAGCACGAAACATTTTTAACTCGCGCGCCGTATATATTCTATAACGCGGATTTGGTATTAGAGGAAACGGTCAGGTTTAGCGATGATAGAAAATTCTTTTTTATAGGCGATGTAAAGGAGTACGGCGTGCAGGAAATATACCGGACAAGCGATAAAAAAAGGATGCTCGGTTGGGGCTATTACGGGGGTTGCGGTCATTTCCTCGCGTTTGGCTTTAAAGACAACACGGTAACAGTCGCTTGCCCAACTGACAATACTATGGCACAAAATTACGAGGGCGTTGAAGAAATGGACAGCGCGGTTTCGGAGTTTAGGGAAGAGTACACGAGAGATAACCCAAACCCCAGTACCGACGGCTCTCTGAATACAGTAGAGGTCCTATGCGAGATAGATCTCGAAACCGGGGTTAGAAAGATAACTGGCGGGCGGTGGATGTATTGTGAGTAATACACTAATCAGTCATTTTAATATATATAATTAGGAGAGTAGAAATGGTTGAGAATCAAAAAGCGGAAGTTGAATTTGAAGTTGACGCGGAGCCTTGGGTAAAACGGTACAGCCTCGCCGAAAAGATATTGCTGCCGGTAGCGCTGCTGATAGCGATCCTGTATGACCGCTTGATAGTCGCGGAGTTCCCCCATGAGAGAATACAATACGGCATATTTGGTTTGTGCTATATGGTTATTTTCTACCTGTTTTACCGGAAGCGTCTGAAATGGGATGGCATTTCGTGGTTTTTGGCATCGGGCGCCGCGGCGCTCTGCCTGTGGATTTTTATTTTTAGCTATCCCCTGCAAAATCAGGGATTTTATACTATTACCTTGCTGGTCTTGCCGGGAGTGCTAATGCTCCAAGCCCAATGGGCGACCGGAGCGCATACCCTAAGGAACGTCGAGGGCATGGCGGCCGCCTGGTGCAGGGGATGGCTTGAATATCCTTTTTCGGGTTTGCCCGCTCTGTTTGGAGCGGTGGGTTCGCTGCTGCGTAAAAATAATAAACCGGTAGCCAAACGCGCTCTGATAGGCCTGTTCATCGCATTTTTACTGATGGTGATAATTGTCCCCCTGCTGATGGGAGCCGAGCAGGTTTTCAGCCATTATTTGGGCAAGATGATTAAGAGTTTCAATTTCTTCACGATAATTTTTCACTCCTGTGTGGTCATTATCGTGTTTGGCCTAACCTATTCGTTTTTGTGGAATATCGGTTTCAAGCAGATGAAATCATACCGCATATCGGAGACCGCGTCGATTGACATTGTCATTTCCTCTATTGTCCTTGGCTGCATCATGCTGCTGTACATGCTTTTTTGCCTTGTCCTGTTTACCTACCTGTTCGCGGGCGCCGGCCTGCCGGGCGGGGTAACCTATTCGGA
>JAITUP010000146.1 GCA_031286265.1 Chitinispirillales bacterium
GCGCGATCCAATAGAATATCGTATCGACAGTATAATAGCCCTAATGAATACGGCACAAAAAATCGCTCAAATGACCCAGCCTCATCTCGCTACTCCTTCCAGTAACTGGGGCGGCAACAGCTCTTCCAACGACGGTACCGTCCTTTGGGGCAGCGTTCTCAACGGCGGCGACGGCTACTCTTCCGTTTTTCTTCAGAATATGACCACTGCCCTAAACACCTGGCCGGCCGACCGTGGCCCAAGGATTCCGACATATTACGGCAAAGACGCCGTACACGGCAACGCGGGTGTGCCCGGCTATACCGTATTTCCTCATAATATCGGCCTTGGCGCTACCCGTGATTCCGCTTTGGTGCGGCGGATTGGCGAGGCTACGGCTATAGAGATGTGGGCTGCTGGAATTGACCTCAACTTTTCACCGGCCATATCCGTAGCGCGTGACGCGCGGTGGGGGCGCACCTACGAAAGTTATGGTGAGAATCCCGAACTCCATGTGCAAATGGGCGCGGCGATGGTGCGCGGCTTGCAGGGTGCGCGATGGGACGCGCCTTGGAGGGTAACCGCTACGGCCAAGCACTTTTTAGCCGACGGCGGTACCACGGGCGGCGTTGACCGTGGGAATTCTACCGAAACCGATGAAGAGCTGCGCGCAATTCATCTACCCGGCTACGAAGCGGTAGTAGAGCAGGGCGTGTTGAGTGTTATGGCGAGTTTCAATACAATCCACGGTGTGCATCAGCACGTTGATTCCCTCCGTATGACAGGGTGGCTCAAAACGGAATTAGGGTTCGACGGTTATATTATCAGCGATTGGTTGGGGATTACCAATTCTGAACATCATGGATACACCGGAGACGACTATGCTATGGGTACCACTCCCCCTCCAACTATGGAAGCCATACGTAGGGCGATTAACGCGGGTGTTGATTTGGCAATGGAACCCGGCACCCACGGTACTTTCATTCAACGTCTAACTACTCTCGTGAATAACGGCGATGTTTCCATGGAGCGTATTGACGATGCCGTGCGCCGTATCTTACGCGCCAAATTCCGCGCGGGGCGTATGGACTTGGTAGGCGGGAATTTCGTTGCCGGGCCGGCGGGGTATTTCGGAAACACCGCCAACAGGGCATCGGCCGAACACCGCGCCATCGCCCGCGAAGCGGTAGTTAAAAGCCAGGTGCTGCTTAAAAATGAAAACGACGTTCTACCGCTCGCAAAAAACGCGAACATTCACGTATTCGGCCCCCATCATGACAACATCGGCCGCCAGTGCGGCGGCTGGACTATCACATGGCGGGGGGTTAACAACAACACCGACTTCGCCGGCGTTGGAACCTCCATCCTTCAGGGAATGCGGCAGGTATCGGGCCAATCAACGTTTACTACCGCGGCAAACGCGGATGTAATAGTGTATGTCACCGGAGAAAATCCTTACGCGGAGTGGTACGGAGACATCCCTACCTTAAACTTTCCGGCCCACTCAAACACTGATTCCGCCGCTCTCGCAAGCCACGCCGCGGATATGGCCGCCCTCGCGAATTACCGCGATCAGGGTAAAACGATCGTAACAATATTTGTCACCGGCCGCCCGCGCATAGTCCCGGCGCTCATAGAAGCAAGTGACGCTTTCCTCGTCGCATGGCTGCCGGGCACGGAAGGCGCCGGAGTGGCAGACATACTTTTCGGCGATCAGCCTCTCACCGGCAAACTCCCATTCACCTGGCCTGGCAGCGGCGGTACTACGCAGTTTCCTTACGGCTTCGGGCTGGACTATCTCGATACACCCGACGCTCCGGGAGCGCCGACACTTGTGTCAAAAACACACAACAGCGTAACGCTTGAGCCAAATTCGGATTACGAATTTTCGATGGACGGTACGACATGGCAGACAGACAACGTGTTTACCGATTTGACACCGGAAACGGAATACACATTTTACCAGAGGGTAGCCGCCACAGAAAATTCGCATCCGTCCGAGCCGAGCCTCAGCCTAAACGTAACAACAGACGAGTACACGTCTATAGCGGAAATTGAGCGCAAAGACCCGACGCCGCAGAACGAATTGGAGAATAGCGCCCTGATACGGCCAGCCGGCACAATAACAAATGAATTCACGGTCGGCCCCAACCCTGTTTTCCGTCATCCCACAAGCGGCGTCGCGTATTTCATGGAGTTTTTCTGGCAGGGTACGGCCATAAAAGACGCGACCTTTTCCATCTACAACGCTACCGGCACTTTCATCAACAGGGTAAAAATCAGCGACACTTCAACCGGTAGTCTTGAGAAGCGCCACGTTGGCGATTGGGATTTGATGGATTCGAGAGGGCGCTCGGTTCCGGCAGGCAGCTATGTCGTAGTGGGAACGATAACGACCAGAGACGGGCGGAAAGAGAGAGTTTCTGTTGTCCTTGGCGTGAGGTAAAGAAACAGCTTTTTGATATCTTTTTTTGGAGACACAGGCACACGGGGCTCTCACTCACTTTGAGCCCCGTAATGCTCTCGCCAATTTAAACCCGATGTTCAGATCGGTAATCCGTACAAGAATTTTAGATTCCTTCCGTTTGTTTCCCTACAATTTCAAGATATCCTCGACCGAGAGGTTAGTTACCTCGACTATGGTGCTTAGGTCGATGCCTTTTGCTTTCATTGTTTTGGCTGTTCTTAGATAGGCCTCTTTTCTGCCCTCCGACCAGCCCTCCGCCTTGCCCTCCGACCAGCCCTCCGCTCTGCAATTGCTTGCAAATTCTTCCATGTACGTTGTAAGAGAATGTTTCATTGTCCCTTCTCCCTTTCTTTCATTTATGGTTTGTTTTAAGTTTTCCCCTACTTCCAACGGCACTACACCCGCATATTTCATCCATTCCGACAATTTGGATATATCAGCGTCAGCCAATTTAGAGGCTTGCTCCGCCAATCGCTCAAGCGCTTCTGCTACGCCGATTTTATCCGGACGACGACGGTTATAACGCTTATCCAACAGAAATATAATATCCAACAACTCTCCGGTGGATGAAAAAGTTTCTTCGTTCATCCGCTTTAAGTCGAATAGGAGGTAACGGAAGTCTATTATGCTGTTGCCGAAGACTTCGTAGTCTTTCGTGTACTCTCTGTACGACCTGACCGCCGTCCAGTTGTCGTTGCCGTTATACAAAACTATGGGGATTATGGCGGGGAGACGGAAGCCTTTGAGAGCCCTTTCGTCTTCCTCCGCGTTGTCGAATATGTGGCTTTGTAAGCCGCTCATGTATCTTAATAGGCGGAATGGCATTGTGTGGTCTACTTTTGACTGTTGCTCTAACAGAACGTAGAAATATACATCCGCGTCGTTCATTCTGAGCTTGTATATTAGGTCGGAGCGGACGGGTTTGTAGGCGCCTGTGATAAACTCTGAATTAACCAACTCTATATCGTCTGGTGAGATATTTGCTGTCCATGGCAGATTTATGTACTTTTTCAGAAAGTGCAAAAATACGGTTTTGTGCGATAGCAGGACTTTGTAGCTTTCGTCGTGCTTGCATTCCTGCTCTTTGGAGCAGGGTGGGCTTTTGCTTTTGGGTTCGTTCATAATGACTTTAAATCCGTCCTTTCTTTTTTGCCGGGCTCCGTGGTCTGCGAATAAATATACGCAGGGCACACGATGCGCAGGGCGCTTACCGGTGGTTTGAGAGAGAATAGGGAATTTTAAGGTACGACGCGAAAGGTACGACGAGATTTATTGATGCTGTTAATATATGTTATGGTGGGGTGGTGGGAAAAATTAAAATGTTTTTTAAATCAAAATCTTTAAAACCTTAAAGTCAAAATCTTTAAAAGCTTTTTAAAATCTTTTGGTGACGGGGCTCTGCCCCGTAACGCCCCGATACCTTAGCCCCCCTGCGGTCCCCCATAAGCGGCGACCGCTTACGGGGGACATGTGGGCATACTATCGGGGTAAAAATGTTAAAGTCAAAAACAAAACCATGTTTAGAATGAACATCGCCCTTCCCACTCATACGACCCTTTGTTGTCCCAAACATTACGGAGCGGTGTCAGGGGGTTAGGCGGACCTTTTTAAAAAAATAGCTTTTAAAAAACCACCGCACCCCAACCTGCTCGAATGAACATCGC
>JAITUP010000140.1 GCA_031286265.1 Chitinispirillales bacterium
TGGCAGCGGCGAGCGGGTGAGAAAGGTTGTAGAAAAGGGTGGGATTACGGAGATGAGGTTATATTTGGGTGGGTTCGAGATATTTAGAAAGAAAGTAGGAGATAATTTAGAATTAGAACGTGAAACGCTTCATATAATGGATGATATGAGAAGAATAGCGCTGGTGGAAACGTTGATGGTAGATAATGGAGTGGCTGTTAATAATTCAACACCTGTGCAAAGATACCAGCTAAGTAATAATATAGAATCGGCAACATTAGAGTTAGATGAGAATGCGAATATTATTAGTTACGAGGAATATTATCCGTATGGAGATACTAGTTATCAGGCGGGGAGGAGTGCGAGTGAAGTGAACCAGAAACGCTATCGCTATACTGGTAAAGAGAAAGATGAAGAGAGTGGATTGTATTATCACGGGGCGAGGTATTATGCGGCTTGGCTGGGACGATGGACTACTGTGGATCCGGCGGGGCTGGTGGATGGGCTGAATTTGTATATGTATTGTAGAGGGGATCCTATTAAGTTTTTAGATAGAAATGGTAAAGAAGCCACTATTTTCGAACGGTTTTGGCCTATCTCTGGCAATGTTTCAGCAGATGGCATTCAGACTTCTAGTGTGGTTATCGAAAATTGAATCCGCGAGTAATTTCACTCGTTCGATTCGCTAAGGGATCAGGTTTTCAGTGGCGATAACAGATTTTTGCATGAATGAGATTAACGACGAATGTTGGTTTTACTGAAAGCTACACCAAATTGACACAGGAATCGTATGGCATTCAATTACTCTGCGACGATCAAACCAGCTCTTTGAAAACCTGAGCTAAGCAGCCTTGCGGTAGTACCTGTGATGCAACCCGCCCAAAAATTCAATACTACGTACTTCCCCCACTTCAGGCGGCTGGGTAATTCGTGGGTTAGGGGAATTGCCGTTGAGCGACAGATGGGTCCGTGAGTTGTTATAGTAATCGACAAACTCTTTCATTATTTTCCGCAAATGTTTTTCGTTAAACAATATCACATGATCGAGGCATTCCCGTTTTATCGTGCCAATAACCCTCTCTGTATAAGCGTTCTGCCACGGAGCCCGAAATCCGGTTCTCACGCTTTTGATCCCCAAGGTTTTAAGGCATTTGTCAAACGCAGGGCCAAATACTGTTGCCCTGTCGTGAACAACATATTTTGGGGCACTATCAAACGGGAACGCTTGTTTAACCTGTAAATTTGTCCATACTTGTCCGGGATTTGTCGTGACATTGAAATGAAGTATTTTTCTTGAACCGTGTTCGAGAACAATAAGGCAGTAAAGTATTTTGAAATCGACGGTTACCGCATTAAAAAAGTCGATACCGGCTATTTGATAAGCGTGATTTTTCAAAAATGTCCGCCACGTCTGTGACGGCGGTTTCTTGTTTCGGCGCATATATTTGGCCACGGTTGACAGCGCGATGGTATACCCTAACAATTTCAATTCTGCGCGAATCCTCGGAGCCCCCCAAATTGGATTTTCCGTGGTCATCTGGCCCACCATCTTTTTGAGTTCATAGGGAATAGTTTTTCTGCCCGCTTTTTTGCCACGCCTTGATTTCCATTTCCAATACAACCGAAACCCTTTACGATGCCAGCGGATAACGGTATCCGGCTTTATAATAAGCAGCGCGTTTTTCCAGTTATAGTTGCAACACAATTTCGTAATGAGAGTAAAAAACACACGATCCCAATTTCTAAAAGTTGCCTTTTTCGTGGATCGTTTCAAAATACCAAGCTGTTGACGAAGAAGAATATTTTCAGCAACAAGAATTGAGCGCGGAAGAAAAATGGCCTTGAGTATGGCACTAACAGAATGAGATATAAAATTCATTAGGTCTCTCTTCGCATTTTGCGCAAAGTTTTTTAATACTTTTTCAATTATGGGTATCTCTAAAACCTCTACACCGTCCACCCCGCCATAAACTTTTCCGGCGTCCCCCACCGACTAATCAGCGTATTAACGCTATTATTCACCATAAACTCAGTATCCTCAAAATGCGGCAAGTCTTTGAAACTCTTAAAATCCCCGCCCCAAAATAACCCTACACTCTTACCCAACGCGCCGACGCTATCAAAAAACCGGTCGCCATTATCAAACTCCCGCCCGCGCACGTTCCGGCAGAAATCAAACGCGACCCCCCAGCAGTGCGCGCTTCGCGGGTACTCCGCGTTGGTGACGATATTACCCGGTGCCGTCCGCCCTTGCGCAAAAAGCGCGTCCTGTTCCGCTTTGGTGCGTAGTGTTTCTGTAATAAGAATCGGCAACCCATTCTCGCGGCACAACTCCATGAGCCGCTCCGCCTTCCCCCGTATCTGCGGATGTAGCACAGACAGCCCCCGCCGCCCATTACTCGTCGACACCGCAACATTGACGACCGGCGCGGTGGGGGAGGGGGTCGATGGGGCGGCCTGCCCGCCCACCGCTTCAACCGCCGCCCGCCAGTTGGCCGTCCAATCCTGCTGGCGCGGTGGAGCAGGTCGCCAGCACCGGACATAATAATCCCACGCCCCCCGCTCGTTGGCGCCCGTCGGCTCCGGCAGCGCCGCGGGATCGGGCCATAGCATCAGACGCGCAAAAATAGCCGCCAAAATATCATCATACTCAAGCGTAGCCCAAACAGCGTGAGGGTTAACAGAGCCGGCGTACCCATTGGCCGCCGTCTCCGCCCGCGCCCGGGTCGACCCGCCAACAAGCACCCGGTTGACATCGTCCACCCGCATCTGCCACAACCCCCGCCCCTCGCCCTTGCGAACCGCGGACGAAGCCGGCATAGCCTGAAAACGGGCCGTCAAGTTCGATTCCTGCAGCCCCGCCGCATAAAGCATGCCCCGAGCCGCATCAGTAACCCGAACCCCACCCTCCGCCAACTCAGCCAGCGCCGGATCAATCACGTTAATTAAAATCTCTTTAGACATAGCCACCCTCCCTCTGAATTTAGTCCCCATCAACCCATATATACAATATAATAGACGTACGCAGAAACCAGCGCCCTTTATTTCCAGCCACACAAACAGTCTCACAAAACCTCATCAACCAACCCCTTTGTGTCCTCTATGTCCTTTATGTCTTTTAATCTTCCCGCCTGCCCACCCACGTCACACCACAAGCGAGATTCCCATCATGCATGGACATTTTTACTATCCCGTCATTTTGAATGAATTATATTTATAAGGGCAGGGGTCAAAAAGGATAGGAGGATTCCGAAAATGAAAGAATTGCCGACAGGTTTGCAGGTATTTGAGCACATCCGTAAGAGTGGCGCAGTGTATGTTGATAAAACGGATATGATTTACAACATTGTATCCGGTGTCAGAAGGCAATTTTTCATGTCCCGCCCGCGCCGTTTCGGCAAGACACTTTTGTGTTACACGCTCAACGCGCTGTTTAGCGGAAAACGTGAACTGTTTGAGGGGTTGGCAATCTCAAAGACAGATTGGGCCTGGGAGAGTTATCCGGTTATTCATTTGGATATGAGTAAGGTAGATACGGCTTATGGTATTGACGGTATCAAAAAATCGCTTGTTAGCCAAATAAGAGATATCGCCCATGAACATAAGGTAAATATCAGTGAGGAGTCGCTGCCGGGCGATATGCTTAAAAGGATAATCCTTGATACGTTTGAAAAGCACGGGAAACCGGCGGTTGTTATCATAGACGAATACGACGGGCCGTTTTTGGAATTTT
The DNA here is from genome assembly GCA_031286265.1 of Chitinispirillales bacterium. Lineage (GTDB taxonomy): Bacteria > Fibrobacterota > Chitinivibrionia > Chitinivibrionales > Chitinispirillaceae > GUT77. The sequence continues at coordinate 3,713 of JAITUP010000140.1, forward strand.
ACAACGATCCGCCGATGGTCGAGGAAATCCGCAATATCTTGAGGAGTTTTTACTCCGGATTGAAGGCCAATGAGCCCGCCATACGTTTTTTGTTTTTGACCGGAATTTCCAAATTTACCAAAGCCGGCGTTTTCTCAAAGCTAAACAATCTCAACGATCTGTCGATGGACAAAAAATTCGGCGCTATGCTCGGATATACAGAGGAAGAACTGCAAGAATATTTCAGCGACCGCCTCGATCTCGTCGCGAAAGGCCGCAATATGCCGGTCGGCGAATTAATCGACAAAATAGAGCGTCACTATAACGGTTTTTGCTTCGATGGGATTCAGAAAGTGTACTGCCCGTTTTCAATACTTAATTTTTTCGAAAGCGGTGAGTTTTTGAACTTTTGGATGAAGAGCGGCAGTACAAAGTTGATTGCCGATTACATGAAAGGCCGAAGCCTGACGGTCGAGCAGTTCCGCGGCATGCCAGTTTCGTTGGATTTTGCGCACGATCCCGGTGAGATCGAATCCGCCCCGCCCGAGAGTTTTCTGTATCAGGCCGGGTACCTTACTCTCCGTGATAGAACCGGCGACGAATTTTCGCTCGATTATCCCAATGCCGAGGTGCTTGAATCGATGTCTGAGCTTGTCTACAAAAACATGATCAACCACAACGGCGAGTTCGTCGATCTTCGTACCCCGCTGGTTACCGCCTTAGTTAATGGAAAAAGCGATCTTGTTGTAGAAAC
>JAITUP010000254.1 GCA_031286265.1 Chitinispirillales bacterium
TACTGTAATTACAAAAACGTGTTTTTTGTACTATATGGGGTAAATACGTAATATTGATTCTATTTGCATAAAATTGTAACTCTATGATAATAAACACTATAGGTTGTCATATTACGTAAAACGAGGGAAAGTTAGGGTTTAAAAGCTTTTGGTGACGGGGCTCATAAGTTTCTTCTCTCAATCAAACGGCAGGATGTACACTGTACACCCTGCCCTATGATTGAAAGAGGGAACTTTGAGCCCCTGTCACCAAAAAAGAATTTGATTTTAAAGACTTTAAAGGCTTCGATTTTAACGTCAAGGTCAATTGCCGCCGGGTTAATACTATCCTTACATTTCCTCAATTCTATACAAATATCTATCTCCTCTTACGATCATAAACCCGTCCAGTATTGCCGGGGTTGTCGTCACCGGTTCGCCGAGTGGTGATAACGCGATTGGTGTAAATTCTTCGGCTGATACTGCGAAGACGTGCATTATGCCGTTGCGGTCAAAAAGAAAAATTTTGTCTCCAACGATAATCGGTGATGAGTAAAAACTTCCGTCAAGCTGGTGCCTCCAGAAGACTGTTCCGTCGCGATTGTCAAGGCAGCTAATAACTCCTGCCGCGCTCGCCATGAATGTCATGGAATCTATGCTCACGAGGCTCGCCGTATTCGGAAGGCTGCCGCGTCGCTCCCAGGTTGTAGCGATTGTATGGTCGTCGCCGATGCTGCTGAGGTCGCTAACGCTGATCCCCGCGGCGACCGCGTATTCGTTGGCTACCGATACTATTCCTGACGCGAATGCCGCGGACGGGCCTACTTCGCCGTGCAGACAGTCTGCGCGCCATAAAATTCTGCCGGTATTCGGATCGTATGATGTGACATATTGATTGTCGACAAGTATCAGCTCATAGCGCTCGCCCGTATTGACGCATATCGGTGAACCCCACGATAGAAGCGTCCGCTTCGCTTCCCAAACGATATTACCGTTTCTACCGTTGATCGCGAGAAGCCTGCCTACATCGTGTTGGTCAAACTGTACAAACAGTAGTCCATTGTGCGTGATGAGCGACGACGCGTGGCCGTAGTGGTTGTCCGGTATTCCCAAAAATTTCGTCCATCGCGGCCTCCCGTTTATCGTAAACGCGGCGAGTTCGCCTGTCGCGAAAATTGCGTATACGTTTCTGCCGTCAGTCGCGACCGACGGAGCGGCGAAGCCTGTTTCTCCATCGACTCTGGGCATTGTCATATTTTCAATTCCTGAAACCCTAACATCGCGGGACCACAATATTTCTCCGGTATTGGCGTCAAAAGAATATATTTGGCGTTTATCTTTATTCCCGCCTGTCAAGAAAATTTTGTCACGATAAACTACGGGCGAATTGAAACCCTCGAGCGGGACTTCGATTTTCCATCGTATATTTTCCATCGTTTCACCGTTGAATTTTATTGGGACGTTTGAAAACGTTGCGACCCCGTTTCCGCCCGGGCCTCTGAAATTCATCCACCATTGCGCATATTGTTGGCTGTCGAGTATTGCGGCGCGGCGCGAGGTAATCATTGTCGTAAGTTCATATTTTTGGACGATGCCGTATGATATCAACACGGCGGCGACAACCGCGCTTGTGATTGCAGCTGTTTTGGCTGATTGTGTTTGGCGTTTCCACCATGAGATTTTTTCGCCGGGGCGCGTCGGCAGAGGCGGAGAGATCGCTGCGTTGATGTTCCACGACAGTAATAAAACCGCCAGTGCGATGAAAAATAAAATCGTTCCGGTTCTTAATTGATGCAACGATGTAAAGTAGGCCTTGCGGGCGAGCATATCAAGCGCTCTGATTTCATCACGCAGATCTTGGTTGAGCGGGCGTCCCTCAATTTGCCTGTAAATGTTATCGAATCCATCGGTAATAATCGGGCCGTGGATTTCTGTTTGAATAATCGTAGCGGCGAGCAGTACGCCGATTATCAGGCTGGCGGTGGCGGACGACCATGCTAAGCCTTTGGTTATTTGACTGATAATTTTTTTGTTGATTTTCATGATTTATAGCCTCAATTTTTCGGACAATATCCATAACACAATGCGCAATTCACACACGTTACCGGATTTGCGTCATAGGTTTTTCGTTTTTTATATGTTGATTGACGGATGAGATAAGCGCCGATCACAAGTCCTAAATATGCGCCCAATATAAGCATCCCCAATTTGAACTTTCTGTTTGTCTTGTCGGCGTTATTCCTTAATACGGCGATAACATTTTCATCAACCCGCAACGCTTCGGCTTCAAATGATTTTGTCCGCACAGCTCCCGATACTTCGAGTTCGATGATACGCAGGAGTTTCATATCGGGGTGAAACGATGAAATCGGTTCGGCTAAAAACCATCCGCATATCGCCAAAACGATAACCCATACCGGCAGCATCATGCAATAAAACTTAAAACGCTTGACCGCGAGGCCGCGTTGCTCTTTGACGGGTTCTGTTGTTGATGGTAAGATGGCATCGACGGGGCAGGTATTTTCGCACAGTCTACAGCTTACGCATTTATCGGGGCAGATTTTTATGCGATATTTCGTTATCGTCGACGCCCATCCCAAAATCACTCCATAAGGGCACAAATATCTGCAATAAGGCCGCGCTATGAATATTCCAAGTATTAGCAGCCCAGCGCCCCATATCATTACTCCGAATGGCGCGCTTAATCTGAAAATGCCCACAAACGGGTCGAATTTACAAATGAGAAAACCGCCGCCGGTCGCCGCGAATAAAATTGCCGCTCCAAGATAAATATGCGGAATAAATCCAAGAACCGCCGATATACGAGACGGTACGCGTTTTGGCTTAATCGCGACGATATCTTGCACCGCTCCGAGCGGACAAACGCCCGAACAAAAAACACGTCCAAAGAAAAGCGCAAAAATCAACGGCAAAGCGAATATCAAAAATACGGTGATGGAAATCGTAAAATTTCCGGCTAATCCGGCGGCAATATTTTGAACCGCTCCTAACGAACAAACGCAGCCCTGTTTTAAGAAACCGAAATAACCGATCGAAAACAGCATCAGCCCGATCACGCCTTTGCGCGATCTTTTTTTGAGAACCAAATACGCGGCGGCGCACAGCGCTGCAAAAAGTACCGCGACATCTATATAATAAAAAATGACATCCCTCGCAGTTCCGACATCACTTTGCGGAATTTCATAGCCAGTTTGAAATTCGGGGCGCGGAAATCTGTCTGACGCGGACGCGGTCGACACGGTCATCATAAACAGCGCGATGAAAAGCGTCACGCAATTCACTATTTTATGGATGTTTGGTTTGCCGATGGTTCTCAATTTTTAAGCCCCCGAATTGACACTTTCATTTTTCAATACGATTCTGTCAATGAAAAGTGCGCGTTTTTCATACTGACCAAACTGATTGCGTTCGCCGGACACCTTACCGCGATCCTGCATTCGTTGCACCCGGCGCACAAATGGTGCCGTATTTGCAAATAGAGCGACCCGTTTCCAAACGCGGTGCATCCCTTAACGCATTTGCCGCATCCGTTACACAGCTCTTCAATAATTTTGTACTCATAAAACGGGTCTTCGATATACGTCCGTACAATCGCCCCCGTCGGACAGATCTGATTCTCCGCGGCAGTGTCGAGTCTCGACGCGTTTATGCGGTGATACCCTCCGCAAAGTTTACAATATCCGCACACATCAAACGCTCGTACACATTTCACCGCCGATGGGTTCAACACGCATTCCGTCGCGCAGCGTCCGCATTGTATGCATTTCTTGGGATCAATCTGCCAAACTTGCTCGCCGCCTTCAATGTCGACGAGCCTGCTGAATCCCACGGCCCCAACGGCAAGCGCGAGAATCCTGCATGCGGTTTTCAAAAACTCTCTGCGGTCTGTGTCTGTTTTTTTAACGTCCATAAGATCACTCATAAGCCCTTCCATCAATTTCACGCTATTACGGATTTTCATCAAAACTGGTTTTCGCCGCCATTACCAGTCTGTTTATTTCGTTAAAAACATTTGCGATGTTTGGATCAAAATGCTTACCGGCATCTTCCATAATAATGCTGACGGCTTTTTCATGTGTGAAGGCTTTTTTGTAAGGCCGTTCGGAAACGAGAGCGTCATACACATCGATGATGGCCATGATGCGCCCTTGGAGCGGGATGTCCGTTCCCTTCATGCCATGCGGATATCCGGAGCCGTCCCAGCGTTCGTGATGATAGGCCGCGAATATTTTGGCGTTGTGCAAAAAATCAGCGTCACCGGTTCTCTCAATCGCTTTGTCGATAATGCACGCGCCTTCTGAAGCGTGTGTTTTCATTATTTCAAATTCTTCTTTTGTGAGCGGCCCCGGTTTGTTTAAGATGATATCGGAGATAACAATTTTACCTATATCATGCAAACGCGCCGATGACACCATAGAATCCAAATCCCATCCGCGCATATTGTCTGCATATATTCCTTTGTCGATCATAGTGCCGGTTAGTATTTTCATATACATTGATGTCCGATCGATATGACCGCCGGTATTTTTGTCCCGATTTTCTACAAGATCCGCCATAGTATACACAATGCCGTTTTTCAACTTCACAAGTTGTTCCGTGCGTTCAATCAACTGCATGGTGCGTTCTCTAATCAATTCATCAACGTGGAGATGATTTTTAATGCGAATCAAGAGCACCGGTTCGGAAAACGGCTTCATTATAAAATCTACCGCCCCTAATTCGATGCCGCGAGTTTCGCTGTCGACATCGGTGCGGCCGGTCAAAAATACAACTGGGATGTTGACGTATGCGTCATCCGTTTTCAATTGCTGTATGGCTTCAAATCCGTTCATTTCAGGCATTTCGATATCCAATAAAATCAAATCGGGTCTGAATTTTTTAAGCGCTGTAAACATAGACGCCGCGGAGGACAGCGCTATCACACGATATTGGTTTGCAAGCGCGTTTTCGACTACTGTAAGGTTTGTCGCATTATCGTCAACCACAAAAATAATTTTTTGCATTATTTTTGCTCCGGCGCCTGAAGATTAATTTGATGTTCTATTCGTTCTGTTAATTCCGAATCGGAGAAAGGTTTAATCACGTAACCGGCCGCGCCAAGATTCATAGCTTTTACCACATGTTCTTTGCTGGTTTTGCTTGTCAAAAAAATAACCGGTATGCTTTTGTAACGGGGGTCGGTTTTTAATAACTTAATGGTTTCATAGCCGTTGACTACAGGCATGTCGATGTCTAATAGTATTAAATCCGGTGTGACGCGTTCAAGGATTAAAAACATTTTGGAAGCGGACTGCGCGGGATAAATTTCGTAGCGATTTTTGAGCCTGTTTTTTACCGATATTAAACTGTAATTAACATCATCAACATAGATGATTTTTTTGCGAGCGCTGCCTTCAATTTTTTTGTATGCGTCGGGATTGATTTGGCGGTCAATAGATTCAACCAATTCATGAACGGAAAAGGGTTTGCATATATAATCCGCCGCGCCGAGCTCAAGCCCTTTATCTATGTGTTCCTGGCCGCTTTCGTCCGACAGGAGAATAACCGGTATATGCGCATAACGGCTATCGGCTTTCAATTTTTGAATGGCTTCATAGCCGTTGATATCCGGCATATCGACACTCAATAGTATTGAATCGGGTGTTACGTGCTCAAGACTTTCAAACATCTTGGCGGCTGATAGCGCTGAGGAAACCTCATAATGCTTCGCGAGCTCGTCCTTCAGCGTTATCAAGGTGTGTTCGACACTGTCGACGATAATTATTTTTTTGCCGACATTTTCCATAAGTATATCCTCCTTATATATTCAAAATGGATAGTTTTTCGATAATTTCTTCAAAATTCATCAGGTCGACGCTTTCCCGCAGCCAATTCGCGAGATCGTCGTCCGATGTATATTGAAATTCCTCTATATCATCCATCGCCGCGTCTGCTCCATCCATATCATAAGACTTGCAGGCGGCGATAAGTTTTAACAACGCTTCTTTATCGGGTTTGTCTTTTTTCGGTTTTGGATTTTCAGTTTCGATAGTTGATAACACGCCATCAAGTTCGGAAATCATTTTACGCGCAGTTTCGAGAAAACCGGCATTGTGCCTGCTGATGTAGTCGATATTACCGGCCGCTGCAGCGTCTTCAAGCTCATTGGCTGTTTTACCGATTTGCTTGGCAAAAATATCGAGACTGGCCCCTTTGATGCCGTGAACGGTTATCCCGTAATTAGTGATATTATCTTTACTGACGAACTCCATCGAGTTAAGCATAGAACCGATATTAGTCACGTATGAACGCAGAATTTTCAAATACATTTCTTCGTCGCTTTCATACCGTTCAAGTCCTTTGATAATATCCAGCCCCGCGATTTTTGCATTCAAGAGCTGTGCGATATTTTTGCTGTACGCACAACTTTTCCCGCTCGCGGAGGATAATTCGTCCGCATACGCCGCCGCCGCTTTTTCGGCCTCTTCAAAATTGCTTTGAAGTACAAGTTCTTTTATACCGTCTAAAGCCGCTCGTGTTTCTTTTGAACAGCTTTTAATTTCGGCAAGTATATCCAATGTGTTTTTTCTGTTATAGTCTGCGCATAAATCTTTCACGGTTAAAAGTTTGTCGCGCAGATCGGCGATATCTTCATTTTCACTGCCTTCCGTGTCCGCTTTTTCCGGCCTGACTTTCTCTATCACCCTGCGTAATTTTTTCAAAAATCCGGGGGAGGATTCTTTTATCAGTTCTATATTCCGTACCCGTCCGGCTGTTTCCAGCTTGAACGCCAATGTAGAAAGCGTTTTTTCACCGATGTTGAAAAGAGAAGATTTCATACCGTGTACGGTGATAGTAAAATTTTGCAAATTCTTTTCATTCTCAAAATCGCTTACTTGCAATAACTCTTCCAACATGGCCGCGGCTTTGAGCGCGTCATTGACAAAAGATTCCAGCAGCATCGAATCCATTTGCGACAAGTCTTCATTGGTTGCCTTAATGCTATCCGCTTGCAGGCGTGCCGCTTCGATCACTTCCGGCGGCTGCCTGTCGCGTATGTATGTGTTGAGAACGGCATTCAGTTGGCGCACGTCTATCGGTTTGGAAATAAAAGCGTCGAAGCCGTTTTGCAGAAATATATTTGCCTGCCCGGCCACCGCGTTTGCCGTCAGCGCGACAATAGGATCTGTGTATCCGGAATCGCGTAGCCGCTTTGTCGCTTCCATGCCGTCCATTTCCGGCATCATATGATCCATAAATACGATGTCGTATTTATTACCGCTTTCTATTTTGTCAATGGCGAGACGCCCGTTCGTGGCAGTTTCAATTTGCAGTTTGTAAAACTTCAAAAGTCCGGTGGCGACATAGAGATTGGTTTCCGTATCATCAACAATCAAAACCTTACCGTATGGCATCGGTTCGCGTGTTATCTGGCTTCTTTTGCTGCGCTGTACATCACCCATGCGGAATTTTTGCAGGCTAGCCGCCAGCTCTTTGCCCAATACCTCGTCGTCTACCTTACCCTGCGGCAGTCGCACGACAAACAACGTGCCAACGCCCGGTTCGCTCTCCACATGAATCTTGCCGTTCATAAGATTTACAAGGCGTAGCGTAATGGCAAGGCCCAACCCCGTACCCTCAATAGTGCGGCTGGATTTGTGTTCGAAACGAGAATATTCGTCGAACAGTTTTTCCAACTGCTCTTTTGTCATACCGAAACCCGTGTCCCGTACGCCCAGCACAAGCATAGTTTCTTCTTTGTCCGGTATAATTTCAGAAGTAACCGACAATATGACCTTGCCGGATTCCGTATACTTGAATCCGTTGGAAAGCAGGTTGTTCAAAATTTGTTTGATTCGCAACTGATCGCCGATTAGTTTTGCCGGCACACCATCATCAATTTGAAGCTCAAATTCGATGGGTTTGTTATCAATCTTCATTATGTTCAGCTGCGCCGAGTCATTTATCAAATTCGCGGTTGTATACTGGGTGGGCATAACATCTAACTTACCCGCTTCTATTTTGGAGAAGTCTAATATATCGTTGATGATTCCAAGAAGCATATCGCATGAACTATGTATCTTGCCTAATCCCTCTTCAACTTCCTGAGGCAAGGTATCGCTTTGCATCATGATCTCGGTAATGCCCATGATTGCGTTCATCGGCGTGCGTATTTCGTGGCTCATGTTGGCAAGAAAAGCCGATTTGGCCTGGCTGGTCATTTCGGCTTCGGCTTGCTGCCTTGCCTGCTCTTCCGTTTGTTTCTTTTCGGTTATGTCCATTAGCGCGCCGGCCGTTCTTATCGGGATGCCCGCGTTGTTTCTGCGTGTGGTTCCAAACGCTTGAAAAATCCGATATTCTCCACTTTTCAGCATGAGGCGATATTCAAGGTTGTAAGGAGTTTCCCCGGTGATATCATTTATATGGGCCACGAAAGCGCCAAGCGCCTCATCTTTGTCTTCAGGGTGTATCCGATCACTCCAAGAGTGAAGCATGTCCGGGAGGTCATTTTCATCGGTAAAGCCTAACATTTGGCGGGCTTCCTGCGACCATGTAAACTTGTTTTGGGGGTTGACAGGGTCTTCGCTCACGACATTCATATCCCACAATCCGATTTTTAGCGCGTCGTTCGCGAGTTTGTACTTCATTATATCATACTCATTTGAGCGAAATTGCTCTATCAACTGCATCTGATTCTTAATTCTGAGTTTGACAATCGCTTCAGAATACGGCTTGATGATGTAGTCCGCGACCCCTAAAGTGAACCCTTTCTCCTCGGCGACCGCGTTGCTTAGTCCGGTAACGAAAATGACAGGGATATTTCGCGTTTTTTCGGAAAGTTTGAGTTCGGAGAGTACCGCGTACCCGTCCATCTCCGGCATGACGACATCGAGCAGGATAACATCCGGCAAATATTTGTGTGCCGCCAAAATGCCGTTTTGCCCGTTTTTCGCCGCGTAAACCGTGTATTCAGGGTTTAAAATGTGTGAAAACGCCATAATATCGGAATTTGAGTCGTCTATGACGAGTACGCTATTTTTCCTGACTTTACTCATGCTTTTCCCCATTCTTTTTTCAGGCCGTTTCGGATCCGAATCATTGCAGCTCCAAAATATACCCATACCGGCATAAGATAATACAATGTAAGGTGGCCATGCGGTAATATTTTAAGCAAAAAACTTCGCGACTTCCTTCTTAATCAGAGACTCCGTTGCCAAAAACGGCTTTTTAGCTATCGTTACGCTCAAAACCCCGCCTTCAAAAACATAAGACCCTTCTACCCCCGACCCGCTAAAACTGCCAGCGCTGCCGTCCCCGCGTAAATTCCCATTCGCCTTAGCAATGGCGATCCTCGCTTTTTCAAAGGCTATTTCCGGGTTTTTAACCGGAATTGTGAATGTGAACATAAGATATTCCCCTATTTATGGGTACAAGTTAGACCTGCTACCTTTTTAGAAAATATGGATTTTATTCATAACAAAAAGTTTTATATCATTCGCAAATTTTATTGCATTTTTCACGTCATCCGCAGTTATCTGCAAATCATGCGGATATCTCGGCATAACGGCGTATTGAGTTAAAAAACCGCATTTCCTGATTAACTCAGAAAAATCACCAGATATGTCTATGCAAAGCTTAAGAAGCGTCGGTAAATCGTGAATTCTGGGGAAATCAACACTATTAAAGAACAAAAAACATTTTAGATATTTTTCCGCCGCTTGCTGACACAAATTACAAACAACTTCATCGGGAATCGGACGCATATTTTCAGCAATGTACTCGGCAGTCCTCAAATTGTCTGCTGGAAGCTTTATCCATTGCTTCAACTCTTCATTTTTATCCATAAATCTTAATCCCTCTTTTTACCACGGCGCTTTCCAGCGTCCGTCCGCCTTGACGATATGAAAAACGCTTCTTTTTCATCGCTAAAACATCAACTGGCCTTAAAACTTTCATACAGCGCTCTGAATTTACAGCCGTCATCGCCTCTGTTTCGCGCATATTCGCATCGTCTTTCATTACAATGTAAATGTCAATGTCAGAATCCTTGTGCGGAGTACCGTAAACATAGGAACCAAAAAGCCAAATTTGGTCAGTTGGCACATTTTCCAAAATAATCTCCTTCAAAACGTTCAGCTCGTCTTTGATCTCTTCAATATGAGACATTTTTATGCCCTTCAATTCCATGTTATGGTAAACGACAGGATAACATCCACACATCGAACAATATACATCGCGCTACATAAAAGATCAAATTAGATCTCGTTTTTGGAGCGCAGGAGAAAATTCCACAAATAACAAAGGAAGTCAAAGTCTTTTAAAGCTTTTTTGAGGACGGGGCTCATAAGTTTCCTCTTTCAATCAAACGGCAGGATGTACGCAGTCGGGGTAAAAATGCTATTAACCCGGCGGTAATTAACCTCAATTGTCTATTGAGTTTGGCTTTGTTTTTTGGGGACGGGGCTCATAAGTTCCCTCTTTCAATCAGAGGGCAGGATGTACACTGTACATCCTCACTTACTTCGAGCATAGTTTATCATCCGTAACGCCCCGATACAATAGGCCCCCTGCGGTC
>JAITUP010000053.1 GCA_031286265.1 Chitinispirillales bacterium
AATAGCGGAGAAACGGCAATGCACTACCACTATCAACTGGGAACCCGACGGATGCTTGTAGATGCCGGCGCGGATGTAGATGCCGTTGATAATAAGGGGTTTACACCGTTAATGAGAGAGATAGCTAAAGGAATACACCACACGTTGCATACGGCTCATCAATCTAGGCATGAACGTGTTGCGGAGTTGCTCGATTTAGGGGCTGATCCAATGAGGAAAACGCCCGATGGCAGAAACTTGCTTAAACTTTACATAGGCCACATGTATCCTCCAACGGTTAAATTGCTATTAGATGCTGGTGTGAATCCTATGGAGACAGACAGCGCCGGAGAGCATTCGACTCTTTATTATGCTGTTTACGGATATGGCAAAAATGATGATGAAGCTCGCGAAATGATAATTGCCGCCGCGAAGGAGCTGGATATCTTGGCTGCCCAAGAAATCATACGTAAAGCAAAGTGGGATAAAACAGCGAAACACATCGCCAAAGAGGTGTCTTGGTTTCTGCCCATAATAATTAGCCTTGCCTATATGGGCTTTTCCATTGCCGCCAGACAAAAAATATACCGTAACAGGCCGCAGTCGAACTGGGTTATCACGGTGAATGCTTTTACGGCAGGATTTATTGGCGGAATAATTGTGATACTTTTACCCTTTTTTATTCTTGGGGTAACAGACAACATCATACAGGGCATAGGGTTAATTGCCGCCCTAATCGTTGGTGTGATTACGGGTGTTGTTTTGGCTACAAAGTTTTCTCGCGAAACTTACAGTAAAAAATTCTATCTATACTACAACTTATCAGCACTAACGGCGGCGTTGCCGCTTTGGGTATCGGCAATATTTTTAAATTCTTGATTTATGTTGCTATATAAGGATTAGAAGATGAAAAAATCAATACATATAAAAATCACGACGATGATGTTCTTGCTGGTTGTTGCTGCGCAGGCGCTTCTCGATATACGCTTGCCTCCGCCTACAAATTCGCCGTGGAAATCCGGCGAGACGACCGTTACGCTGAGTGACGACGGGGTGCTTACGGTTAGCGGGAAGGGGGCGATGGAAGATTACGGCTTCTACTACGCCTTTCCTGGCGCTCCGTGGCTCGGTCTAAATCGCTCCATCAAATCAATAGTCATTGAGGAGGGCGTGACTCATATTGGAGACGGAGCGTTTATGTATTGCTGGAGCGCGACTTCCGCAACGATTCCAAATAGCGTGGTGTCTATTGGCCGCGGAGCGTTTTGGGGCGTCGGCTTTACGTCCGTCACAATTCCAAATAGCGTAACGTCTATCGGGAAACTCGCGTTTTTCCGCACCGGCCTGACATCCATAACGATACCCAACAGCGTGACTTCAATTGAAGAGAGAGCGTTTGCCGAATGTGACCACCTGGCTTCCGCAACAATTCCGGGCGGTGTGATGGAAATCGCAAAGAAGAATCCGGATAGTGAGACGCTTATCGAAAAAGACGATTGGAGAGATATAAAGAAAAATACGACAAAAATCAGAAGGGGCGATCAGCGCGATGTGGCGAGTGGGCTTGGAGGATTCGTGTTTCAGAATTGTACCAAACTGACCTCCGTAGCGATTGGAGACGGCGCAAAGGCTATCGGAGCAGGGATGTTTGCTGGTTGCAGCAGCCTGACGTTTATTACAATTCCAAACAGCGTGACGTCTATCGGGGAATATGCGTTTACCGGCACCGGCCTGACATCCATAACGATACCTCCCAATGTGATGTCTATTGAAAGTGAAGCGTTTCATCAATCTTCCAACCTGACATCAATAATTCTCCGAAATCCAAAGATAACCGAATTTGACAGAAGCGCATTTGATTTTTGGAACGGTCTCAATATATACTATCCGATAAGCGAGTTTCTCGCCCCCAATTTCGACATCATTTTTACTCTCTTTGATAACCGCATCATCAAGGCATACAATATGAAGACAGGGCCTTGGCTTGCAGTAAGTGTTCTGACAGTGCTGGTATTGTTCGCCGCGATACTTTTTATTATCATAAAATCACGAAAATCATCAGGTCGGAAACGAACTTTTTTTAGGCTGATGATCGTCATGCTATCTATATTTTTATCTCTTACGATATACTTGAGCGTTGTCTACGCAACTACATTTTCAATTAAGATCGAAACTAATCTCGAAAATGGCGGGACGGTGTCGCCGTCCAGAACCATAAAGTACAATGTCGTAACGGAAGCCATCGTAACCGCAAAGGCAAATGACGGTTATGTATTTACGGGCTGGTCGGGCGCGTCGACCTCCACAGACGCGAAAATCGCGGTTGTTGTGGACGGAAGCCGCAACCAAACGCTAACGGCGAATTTCAAACCCATAAACGAAAATGAAAAATAATTCGTTCGACTTTGCCCATGATGTATATTATTATTAACGATATTTTTTCACATTTCAATCCATCGGTGGCTTTGGTATGGGCAGATTATCATTAAAAGACTTATTTTTTGCGCTTTTGCTCGCATTGCATTTGTGCGCGTTGTTTGCGGAGGAGAGCGCGGAAGAGGTGGCGGATAGTTTAGACGTTGTTGCACTGGTGGACAGCGCCGCTGTGGTGATGG
>JAITUP010000055.1 GCA_031286265.1 Chitinispirillales bacterium
GTCGTGAGGGTGGTGTGACAGATCCTACGGGTCCTGCTACGGGCTCCAACCGCGTTCGCCGCGGGGGCAGTTGGAGCAACAACGCGGGGCACTGCCGAGTGTCCTATCGCGGCATCAACACCCCGGGCTATCGCCTCAACGGCATAGGCTTCCGCCTTGTTCTTTCCCTTTAGTTCACCATGAGCTTACGGTGTTGTTGCACCTCATCCGAGGTGCTGTGAAATTCTATTAAACCTCATAACGTCGGGTAGGGGCTACGGCCCCAACCCGCCGCTACCAACATCAAACCCCTACCGGGGTTTTGCCAAACACCCCAACATTAGGCTTAGGAAGCCAGCAGCACCGTCATTCGTCTATCACCTCCGCTGGGGCGTATGATACGACCAATAGAATGGATTCATTGCAATCAGCTATCGTCATTGATAACAGGTGTACTTTGTTCATACAGGGTATGTGGGCAAAAGTCTTGGCCTGTTATCCATTCGATTTCGCCATCGACGACCGATACCTGCTTAAATAGTTTAATGTCTCTCAGCGGCATATAATATTTGTGGTTCAGATTGCTCTTGAAATCATATATTCTTTTTCCGTCTTCGCCAAACATCAGGATAAGTTTGTGGTCATCAAGCGGAGAAACGTGTTTTAGTGTCGGGTAGATCATTCCAATCCCTTTATTTTAAAGTATTCATCGGTACACGGATAACAAATTCATTCACACATTTTTCCAGCACCACTTGGCGCTCTCTTTTCGGTGTATATAGGGTACCTGTACTTTGATAAATCTACTTAAAAGCGCGACAGAAAATCAAGTATTATTTTGTTTTTTCAAAAAAGTTATCCCAACTCCGTTTAAAATTTGAGGCAACTCCAAAAAAAAACACCTTGCCCGCCGCCCACAATATTATATTACATAATCTTTGGTAGCTTTTGATTACTTTACGGTTTGGCTGTTAATTGGTAATATTTTAATTTTCACCCCATTTTAAGGAGGTTGTATGGATTTAACGCTGATGTATGCAACAATAGGCGCCGGTGCGCTTGCTTTGCTGTTTGCGTTCTACAAGTCTGTTTGGATTAACAAACAGGATGCCGGCACCGATAAAATGAAAGAAATCGGCGCCGCGATTCGTGAAGGCTCTATGGCGTTTTTGGCGCGCGAGTACAAGGTGCTTGCGATATTCGTCATAGCCGTAGCGATTTTGCTCGCGTTCGCTAACAGAAGCGCCGAAGCGCAGTGGCTTGTCGCGGTTTCTTTCATGGTTGGTGCGATATGTTCCGGGCTTTCCGGATTTTTCGGGATGCGCATTGCCACTTCCGCCAATATGCGCACTACCAACGGCGCGCGCAAGGGGCTTTCTCAAGCGCTTACCGTGGCGTTTGCCGGCGGTACCGTTATGGGTATGTGCGTCGTCGGATTCGGCATAGTCGGCCTTACCTCTCTGTTTGTGGTTTACTGGAACGTGCTTGGCGGCGTAGCCGCGGCGAATGACGCTGAATCGCTCAATCTCCTCAGCGGCACGGTTCTTCCGATTCTAAACGGTTTCGCGATGGGCGCTTCCTCAATCGCCTTGTTTGCGCGTGTGGGCGGCGGCATCTATACCAAGGCCGCAGACGTTGGCGCCGACCTCGTCGGTAAAGTTGAAGCCGGTATCCCCGAAGACGATCCCCGCAACCCCGCGACCATCGCCGACAACGTGGGCGATAACGTGGGCGACGTGGCCGGAATGGGCGCCGACCTGTTTGAATCTTACATCGGCGCGATAGTAGGCTCAATGGTTCTTGGAGCCGCCGCAGGCAATATTGAATTAGTCATTTTACCGCTGGTTCTCGCCGGCGCCGGTATCCTCGTTTCTATTTTCGGAACTTTTTTCGTGCGTACCAAAGAGGGCGGCAACCCTCAGACCGCGCTCAACATCGGCACTTTCGGCGCTGGGATAGCGATGGTCGTCATCTCCTATCCTCTCATAATGAATCTCGCGCCCAACGCTTCCGTAAGCAGCTTTGGTCCGCTGGGTATCTTTTTGGCGACGGTTGCCGGTCTCGCTGCCGGTATCGCCATCGGGATGATTACCGAATACTATACTTCCGATAGCAAGAAGCCGGTCGCCAAAATCGCCGACGCTTCCGAAACCGGTGCGGCCACTAACATCATTTCCGGTCTCAGTACCGGTATGGCATCCACGGCGCTCCCTACAATCTGTATAGCTATCGCGATTTTTTCCGCGCACTACTTCGCGGGACTCTATGGTATAGCCATCGCCGCGGTAGGGATGCTTGCGACTCTCGGTATCCAGCTCGCGGTTGACGCCTACGGCCCCATCGCCGACAACGCCGGCGGTTTGGCTGAAATGGCCGGGCTCGACAAAGAAGTCCGCAAACGCACAGACAAACTCGACGCGGTAGGAAACACCACCGCCGCCATCGGTAAGGGTTTTGCTATTGGTTCTGCCGCTCTCACCGCGCTGGCTCTGTTTGTAGCCTACCGCGAAACCTACAAAGTGCTGGCAGAAAGAATTTTAGGCGCAGGTCACCCAGCCGCTGTTATTTCTATTAACGTCACAGAACCCAGTGTGATGATCGGCCTTTTCATAGGCGCGATGCTCCCGTTCCTGTTCTCATCCTACGCGATGGGTGCGGTAGGGCGCGCCGCTTTCGCCATGATTGAGGAAGTTCGCCGCCAGTTCAAGACGATTCCAGGCCTTTTGGAAGGCACCGGCAAAGCCGACTACGCACGTTGCGTCGATATCTCGACCAAAGCCGCTATTAAGGAAATGGTCATTCCCGGCCTTATCGCGGTACTCACGCCTGTATTAATCGGTACCCTTGGCGGCCCGCAGATGCTCGGCGGATTGCTCGCCGGCGTAACGGTTACCGGTGTTATGATGGCCCTATTCATGTCTAACGCCGGTGGCGCGTGGGACAACGCGAAGAAGCATATTGAAGGCGGAGCCCACGGTGGCAAGGGCAGCGAAGCCCACAAAGCGGCCGTTATCGGCGACACCGTCGGCGATCCGTTCAAAGACACTGCCGGCCCGTCGCTCAACATCTTAGTCAAGTTGATCAGCATAGTAGCATTAGTTATCGTGCCAATCATTGTCAACGTCCACGCGGAAAAATCCGCCGCGAAGATGTGTCCCACCCAGTCTGCTATCACCGAGCAAGATAAGTCTGAACGCCGCGGCGGCCGTGAATTTCGTGACGGTTCACGCGAGAGGGGCGAGAGACGTGAAAGAGGCGAAAGGGGCGAGAGAGGCGAAAGAAGAGGCGACAGGGAAGGCCTCCGCAGAACAGGGCCCGCCGTTGAAGTCATCGAAACGGAAGAGGTCGATGCCGATGCCGATGCCACTCCGGAAACATACGTAGGATCTGTCGAGATGGAAGAGACGGCAGAGCCTGTAATTGCCGAGACGGATGAAGAATACGCCACCACGGAAGCGTATTAGGCGGTATTGTTTTTTGAGGATTCACCGTAGGGGCGCGATTTATCGCGCCCTTATCAAAGTCAAAATCTTTAAAAGCTTTTTAAAATCTTTTGGGGACGGGGCTCTGCCCCGTAACGCCCCGATAACGTAGCCCCCCTGCGGTCCCCCATAAGCGGCGACCGCTTACGGGGGACACGTGGGCATACTATCGGGGTAAAAATACTAAAATCAAAAACAAAACCACACCATCGACTTGTTTTGACTTTAGCAT
>JAITUP010000088.1 GCA_031286265.1 Chitinispirillales bacterium
GGATAATCAATGATTATTATTGAGATGGCCGGCTTTATCATCGAATAGTCGTCTCCGCTACCGATTTGTTCGGTTGCTAAGCGGTTATTGTAGTGAGAAATACGGCTACGCATCTCTTCGACCTCTTTTACCTGTATCTCGATATCAATCCTCTCGCCGCTGCTTAGCTTCGCCTTAACGTCGAGAATGCCTTTCTTATCATCTAAATGCTCCGGCTTCAAAACGGTGTCGAGTAGCGTGACACTGTCGATTTTAACCTTTAATATCGCTTCAAGCAGATCAATTAAAAGATCGACATTTCTTTCATCGCCAAAGAGCAACTTGAATTTTTAAAAGGGCCTGCCGCCCCAAGGCCGCATCCTTGTCGGGATGCGTGGGTGATTTTGGTGGGTATCGCAATATCAAAATCAAAAACAAGCCCATGTCAAGAATGAACATCGCCCTTTCCGTTCAGTCGAGCCTTTGTTGTCCCAAACATTACGGAGCGGCATCAGAGGGATAGGCGGCACATTTAAAAAAATGGTTTAAAAAAAGGTTTTTTTAAAAATGGAAAAATCATTATGGGGCGATAGTAAAAATTAATATATACTGCTCTTTATGTTTTTTTCCATATTCGAAGTTCCCGCGGTTTTTCGGCTTTCAGCGGTATTTTTTCGTTTTCGCGTATTTCAATGACGTACAGGCCTTTGTCTAGCGCAACTTTTCGCGCCCGGTCGTCGATTGATATCCCGGCGACCGCTCCGTATATTGTTTTGTCTTCTATGCCAAATTCTTTTTGCAGGTCTAACATTTTTTTTATTCGGTTTTCTGTGTGCCACAGTACGTCTTCTACATCTATCTGGGTTTTTATTTCGATTGCCATTGCTTCTGTCGTATTGTATAGCATTAAGTCTATTTGCGTATGAATTTTATCTTTGCGCACTTTAATATTGGGACAGACGCGGACGAAGTCATGGCCATGTTTGTTCATCAGGGGGCATATTCCAGGAATGAGTAAAAGTTCGATAATAACGCCGAGCTTGCCTCCCAAATTGCCCATCATTTCGGTGAGCCTTTTGTTGGATTCGGCGAGTTTTTTGTCGGATTCGGTGAGCCTTTTGTTGGATTCGGTGAGCCTTTTGTCGGATTCGGTGAGTCTTTTGTCGGATTCCGTTAGCGATTCCATCGCGGCTGTTAGCCGGTCGGACTGCTCCGTTAGCCGATTGGACTGCTCCGTTAGCTGGTCGGACTGTTTTTGCTGGCTATTTGTTAAATTCGTAATCGCCAGACCCATTTTAGTAACAACATCTTCTAAAGTCGCGCTTATCATGATTTATCCTCCCTTTATAATAAGATAAGTGATTACGGGAGCGGAGTCAAGAGGCGGGGCGTAAAAAAAAAGATTGTTGCGGGCATACTGTCGAGGTATAAGGTCAAAAACAAAACACAGCGCAAGAATGAACATCGCCCTTTCCGTTCAGACGAGCCTTTGTTGTCTCTATTAACCCGGCGGTAATTAATCTCAATTATCTATTGAGTTTGGCTTTGTTTTTTGGGGACGGGGCTCTGCCCCGTCTGGTGGAGGGCCGCAGAGGATGACGAATATGACTTGGGTCACACTTGGAGCTGGGGCATATTCTCGGATGACGAGTATCTGGGTGAGGGCATCAATCACGAGGGCAACGGCCTGTCTGTGCGTTGTGTTCGGAAGTGATCTGATGGAAATTCGGGGGCAGAAACAGTAAATTTGATTTATAGTTCGGAATTATAGTATCTTTGTGAATAGCATATCGCACTATAATCAACAAAAATCAGGGACAACTGTTATGATGGAAATACCTCCAAAGCGCCCCGTGCGTTTTTTTAATACTACCGGGCCGTGCCGGCCCTGGGATCACTACATGTTGCCACCCGCAGACAGGCTTGTGGGCGCACAGCTTGACCGCTACATCCGCGACCAGCTCTACTGGGTGCTTCACGCCCCGCGGCAGACGGGGAAAACCACGTTTTTGCAGGACTGGGCGCGGAAGATCAATGCGGGTGGCGAGGCGGTAGCGTGTTATGTGAGCTTGGAGGCGTGTCAAGGCATTACCGACAGGGCGGAAGCGATACGTACCATCAGCGCCTCTATTTGCTCATCCGCCAGTATCTCCAAGCTCCCCATTCCCAAGCTGCCGCGGGATGAAACAGAAGTGCTGATAAAGGATACGATGCAAAAATGGGCGGAAATGGTTTCACCCAAGCCGCTTATTGTGTTCTTTGACGAAGCCGATGTATTGGTGGGCGAGCCGCTTATCAGCTTCTTGCGCCAGTTGCGCAAAGGTTTTGCCGACCGCGGGCCGGGTAAGTTTCCGATCTCTTTGGCTTTGGTCGGTCTGAGGGATCTGAGAGACTATATCACCGCGGCCAAAGATGGCGTTTCACCAAATCCGGGATCGCCGTTCAATATAAAAAGCGATTCGGTTTTTATACCTAACTTCACTAAACAAGATATCGCCGCCCTATTCGCGCAACGAACCGAAGAGACCGGGCAGAAGATAACCACCGAAGCCCTCGAGTATGTATATGAATTGTCTTGGGGGCAGCCATGGATGGTCAACTCTCTCTTCCAGCGAGCCACGATGCGGGTACTTCGCGAAGACGATTACCAAACCGTTACTTACGACCATATCCACACCGCACGGCAACAAATGGTGGCGGCCCGCGAAACGCACCTCGACTCACTGCTCGAACGCCTGCGCGAACCGAAAATCAGAAACGTGGTCGAATCTATTATGATTGGAAATATCGACCCCAATATTACACGTTACAACCGCGACATCGAATTCGCGATAGACATAGGCCTAATCAAGTGGAATACCGAGACAGGTTTCACTATCGCCAATCCTATCTACACAGAAATGTTCACCCGTTTACTGAATTCCGGCTACCATGACAACATGCCGCCGCCCTCAATCTGGAAATGGCAAAAACCCGACGGCAAACTCGACATGGACTCCCTGCTCAAAGAGTTTCAACGCTTTTGGCGCCGTTTCTCGGAAATCTGGGAACAAAAAACCGACTACACCGAAGCGTTTCCGCATTTGTTACTGACAGCTTTCCTCCAACGCCTCACGAACAGTCACGGCAGAATAGAGCATGAATCCGCAGCCGGTCGGGGCAGGATGGATATATTTGTAGAATATGAGGGCGATAAATTTATCATAGAAATAAAACTCCTCCGCTCGTATGACACTCCCAAAGAGGTACTCGAAGAAGGACTAGAACAAATCGCCGCCTACCGCGACAAAGCCGCCCCCGGCGCCCCGGCATACCTCATGATCTTCGACCGACGCGACGAAGCAAAACAAAAATCATGGGACGAGCGGATATCGTGGGAAACCGAGGGAGAAATAACAGTCGTGCGGTGCTGATATTAACCCGGCGGCAATTAACCTCAACGTTAAAATCAAAGCCTTTAAAGTCTTTAAAATCCAATTCTTTTTTGGTGACAGGGGCTCCGCCCCCGTAACGCCCCCATTTTAAAACCGAATTACGCTAAAACCCTTATCCTAAAACCCTACGGTCGGGTGTAATGCTAAAGTCAAAACAAGTCGATGGTGTGGTTTTGTTTTTGATTTTAGCATTTTTACCCCGATAGTATACCCACATGTCCCCCGTAAGCGGTCGCCGCTTATGGGGGACCGCAGGGGGTTATCGTATCGGGGCGTTACGGGGCAGAGCCCCGTCCTCAAAAAACAAAGACAAACTCAATAGATAATTGAAGTTAATT
>JAITUP010000125.1 GCA_031286265.1 Chitinispirillales bacterium
ATCCGATAAACACGGGCCGGCGACGTTAAAAACACGTTTGGGCATTATTTCAACTCCAATTATTTTTGACAATCTTCCAAAACACTTAAGATATAGTAGTTCCACTTTAAAACAGTATCTGCATCGCCCGAAGACTGCACGTTACTCCGTGATGTCGCCGGACAGCGCAGATACCATCTTAAAGTGGAATGAATATACAATATAGTATATCCTCCCACATAAAGGACGAATCTTTCAAAAATATCATCCACCATAATTATAAAACACCGCCGCCGATTCAATATGATGTGTGTTCGGATATAAATCAAACAGCGCCCATCGCGATAGTTCATACCCGCCGCGAATGAGCGCCCCGGCGTCTCTCGCGAATGTCGAGGGGTTACAGGATACATATAATATCACAGACGGCGCGGTGTCGATCAGCCATTTTCGTACGTTTTTGACAAGCCCCGGACGGGGCGGATCTACAATTATGCAGTTCGGGCGTTTGCGTTTTATCAATTTATTAAGACTGTCTCCGCGTTCTACATCCGCTAACATCGCTCTGATGTGTTCTTTCTTGTTAATTTTGAAATTCCGCTCCGCCGCTTTTACCTGCGAGACGACGTTTTCTACAAGGACGATATCCGAAAAATTGTCGGCGAGCATCAACGAAAAGAAACCGATCCCGCCATATAAATCGAGACAATATCCATCATCGCCTGATTCATAGTTGACAATCCCGCACGCCCAACGCCCAAGCGTCTCCAATAAAAATTGATTCGATTGAAAAAAACTGCCGCCGTCCGCTAAAAAATTTATACTGTCGACAACGATCTCCGTATTCGCCTTTGTCAATCCGCCAATAACAGGGCTGCTCGCCGCGTCTTTGCCTATTAATATCCTGACGCTTTTAGCATTATCGGGTATTGCGCCAATCATCCCGGAGTTCAAGTTTGCCAACAGATTATTAATCTCATCAGCCAACAACGGGCATTTATCAATTTTGACGACTTCGTTGCTTTTTCTGCGGTAGAATCCGGCGCATTTGTTTTGATGATCGATTTTAATCTGCGCCCGTATTCGGTATCCGAATTCATCGGCAGTAAATATGTCGATATCGCCAGGCCGGCTAAATTTGCCGATGCGGTCGATACAATCTAAAAAAATCTCTTTTTTACATCGGATTTGTTCGCTATATGAAAGATATAACCAGTTGCATCCTCCGCATTCCCCGACATGAACACACGGCGCGGCGCGGCGGTGCGGCGATTTGTCGATTATCCGTGTAACACGCCCTAAAGCCGTTCCCCCTTGTAAACCGTCATTTTCATATTCAACTACTTCGCCCGGTGCGGTATCGGGTACCAGCACGATCCCGTTGCTTCCTCTGCCAAGACCATAGCCGCCGAATACAAGTTTTTCAATTTTTACTACTCCCATTCGTCAATCATCGGCATCGAGCCAAGCGGGTCGGGTTTGCTTATGATGTATGCGCCTATCGGAGCCACGCCGGGCGGAGGCGGTTGCGGTAATTGTCGTAGTTGCTCGAGATGCTTGGCGAGCGTTGTTTCCGCGCGTCCTCGCGCCAAGCCTTGATGTTGCGGTTCGCCTGCTGCCTGCGCCCCGATTTCGAGCAATATTAAGGCGTAGCAGAGATATGGATCGGTCGGGCATTCCTCTTTCGCTGCTTCCATAAGTTCATCGATAGCCAGGTCCGGTTCAATTCCGATTGCGTGGTAGTGACCGGTTTCATCGCCGATCCCGCTGATGAACATGGAGGTAACGCTCAGCGTTTTGCGGTTTGTTCTCGTAACGTGTACCTGACCGATACCTTTGCCAAAAGTTCTTTCCCCAACCAAAACGGCTCCCGCGCAGTCTTTCAACGCGGCGGCCATTATTTCGGACGCGCTTGCGCTCCATCCGTTCATCAGTACGACAATACGCTTGTCCGTCAAATTAGGATTGGCGCTCAAACCCGATTCCCATCTTTCGGCTACGGTCATGGTTCGCATCCTCCAATCGACCGTCGTGCCCACGCGTCTCACATCATTGTAAGCTCTATGGCGCAGATCAATGTATCCCGTCGCCGGCGGGAGAAGTTCTCCTATTTTCACATCGGTCACGTCCAAACGTCCGCCGCCGTTATTCCTTAAATCGATGATGATATTCGGATACTGTTTTAATGTTGATACGCTGCGTATGAAAAACACAAGGCTTTCTTCCGAAAATGTGGGAATTATGGTATACACGGTCGAATCGCTGATAGCCGCGGGGTCGTGAAAAACAAACGGCGGCCTGACACCTCCGCCGGGACGATCTTCAACATACTCGGTATAGCGCGCGTTGCCGAGACTGTCGCTTATCATTTTGAACATATCGTAGGGCGTAAGCTCCCAGCTCGCCGCGGGGACTCTGTCTTGAAAAATGCTGTATACGTTCAAATACTGCCAGACGCTTTGCTGTTCCTCAAGATCAACCTGGGCGCCGTCCATAGTGGGATAGACGCACGACAGAAGATAGAGGATGAAAGATAGGAGGCAGCATTTAGCTATCCGTTTCAGTGTGTTGATTTTCTTCACCATAACACTAATGTAATATATTTCAGGGAAGATGTCAAGAGAGTTCAACCCAAATTTTCTATTAGGACGTTTTAAAAAAATCTTTTTATTAAAATGTGTCGCCTATTAACCCGGCGGTAATTGATTTCAACGTTAAAATCAAAACCTTTAAAGTCTTTAAAGTCAAAATCTTTTTTGGTGACAGGGGCTCCGCCCCCGTAACGCCCCCATTCTAAAACCTAATACGCTAAAACCCTTATCCTTAAAACCATACGGGTGGGTGTAATGCTAAAATCAAAACAAATCGATGGTGTGGTTTTGTTTTTGATTTTAACATTTTACCCCGATAGTATGCCTACGTGTCCCCCGTAAGCGGTCGCCGCTTATGGGGGACCGCAGGGGGGCTATCGTATCGGGGCGTTACGGATGATAGGCTATGCTCGAAGTGAGCGAGGATGTACAGTGTACATCCTGCCGCTTGATTGAAAGAGGGAACTTATGAGCCCCGTCCCCAAAAAACAAAGCCAAACTCAATAGATAATTGAGATTAATCACCGCCGGGTTAATAACCTCCTGATACCGCTCCGTAATGTTTGGGACAACAAAGGTTTTTAGAAAAAAACGCTACCTGACACACC
Organism: Chitinispirillales bacterium; assembly: GCA_031286265.1. GTDB lineage: Bacteria > Fibrobacterota > Chitinivibrionia > Chitinivibrionales > Chitinispirillaceae > GUT77. Next base: position 3,179 of record JAITUP010000125.1, read on the forward strand.
GCACCGAAACCCCGTCATTTTTGGTTCGACCTCGTGTTTGCACGAAATCTCCACTGTGGCTTGGCCAAATTTCCCAATAGTGAGCGTGGCTACCGCTCTCTACGGATGTCCACCAAACGCCGAAATTGGTGATACCGCCAAAACTGAAGATCACGTTGGGGCGGGAGTCGCGGTAGCCGCCGCCCATTGCCGAAAACCCGAACTCGTCGGTACCGTCGTACCAACCGGCTTCCCTGAGCTTCGCCGACGCCACGCCGTGGCCGCCGACGGACAAAATCAAATCTTCCCAATCGTTATCCGTAGACAGGCGCCATCCATCCGGGCAGGCGCTCATCGCGGCGCTCCAGTCGTAGAGACGGCCGTATTTTTGACAATTGTCCTCATTGTCGCCGTAGCACCATGAGTTGCCGGTTGCGTGATTCAGGTTCTCCGCCATCCACGTTTTTCCGCCTATTTTTACCGTGCGATACGTCTTGCCGTCTCTTGAATCGGTAAAATTATCTATTATGTTCTTCTCGAAGTTGGCGGTTAGCGTTTGATTGCTGCGCACCATAACCGTTATCGACGGGGTTTTATCCGTCGCCGCTCCCGACCATCCGGTGAATCTGTATCCCTCGTTCGCCGTCGCAGTCACTTTCACTTCTGTCCCTACATTGTGCGTCGCGGCTCCCTGCGGTTCTACCGTCCCCCCGGTTTCGGGGGCGGCCTCAATTGTAAGTTTGAACGTGGTAACGCCGCGGTCGCACGCTATAAACAGCGAAGCTACGAAGACTGCCGCTATCAATCCGCCCCAAACCGCCGTCCGTTTCTTCGCAACGCTTCTTCTAACAGTAGACATCATTTTGATCCCCTTTATTTTTGGATTAGTATTTAATAGGCGCGGCTAAATGCCAACGCGCTTATTTCACCGCTTGCGCCTCCGCCTAATTCATGATACAGCGTACCGAATATCCTTGGCTCTGATCGTTGTCGACCGCATCGGCGCTCGCGTAGCCGGAACGCAGGCGCCAGCGAAACGCGCCGGGGCCGCTCGCCTGCCTGCCGCCCTCCGTGGTCGTCCACCAACTGCCTTCCGTGCCGATGTTGTGGAACCTGCCCCGAACGCCTATCGGAATGTAAACGCCGCCAGGCATCGCCGCGAAACCGAAATCGTCGTCGCCGTTGCCGCCGTCGTCCCATCCTGTTTTTGACTTAAGCTTCCCGCCGGCAACTTCGCGCCCGCCGACGGCGCTAACTAAATCGTTCCAATCGCTATCTGTGGGCAGGCGCCACCCTTCCGGACAGACCGCCATTGCCGTGTTCCAATCGTAGAGACGCCCATACGTTTGGCAGTTGCTTTCATCGTTATCGTAGCACCATGAGTTGCCGGTTGCGTAATGTAGGTTCTCCGCCATCCATACTTTGCCGCCTATCGTCACTCTGCCGTATGCCTTGCCGTCTCTTGGATCGGTGAATGTGGGCGTAAGCTTCTCAAAATTTGCGGTTAGCGCCCGATCGCCGTTCATCATGACCGTTACCGTCAGGTTCGCGCCCGTTGCCGCGCCCGCCCATCCCGTAAACACATACCCATCGTTTGCGACCGCCGTCACCCTCGCCGCCGATCCGGCCGGATACCTTATGGAACCCTGCGGCAACACCGTCCCGCCTTCTTGCGGGTCAGCGTCAATCCGCAGCCTAAACGTGGACGTACCGTCGCCGCACGCCGTGAGAAGTAAGATCGCGGGGAGTAGGGCGGTTAATATTGTCTTTTTCATGCTCCTTCCTTTCCTAAAAAGATAAAAAATAGTAATTATGATGAAAATCAAACTTATACGGAAATATGTAATTTCGATCTCAAATAGACAATATAAGACATCGACACTACAAAAAGCAATTTTTTTAAAATGTGTCGCCTGACCCCCTGATACCGCTCCGTAATGTTTGGGACAACAAAGGGTCGTATGGGTGGGGTGGGCGATGTTCATTCGGGCGTTTTTTTTAAAAACTAACTGCCCATATTACCCACACGAAATCAAAGACCTAAAAAAAATAATATTTTTTGCATTTTCGAGAAACCAAATATTATCTTCTAATGACTGTGCCGCTGTAGGCACAAAAGGGTAATGTGAAAATATAAATTTACTATGATTATGGAACAAACTATCTTAATTTTGGCTTGTATGCTGCTTATAATTATATATTATACATTTGCGCACATGACTACTTTCACCCCAAAAACAGCCGCTGTTGCCACAAAAACGCCGTTTTCCCCTCTTTACAAAATTGCCCCCCCCCCCCCCTATATATTACATACTATCCTATAAACAAACCTAACACATCACAAGCATACCTATATAGTATACATAGAGTACCCCCAAAAAACCTTGATCCTTATTCCCGCCCGTTTTGCGTTTTTTCCCGCGATTTGGGCGTTTTTATTTGTGTTTTATCATTTTTCCATCAAAGCTTGCTCTATTTGAGGTCATTTAGAGCGGGTATAAATGGACAGATTTTAACCCAAATTGTCCATTAGCCATATTTCCTCTCTTTTCGGGATGTTTTCTAATGGACACCATTAGAGTAACCTGTTGATTTATAATGAGTTACAGTTGCAGGATGTGTGAATAAATCAC
>JAITUP010000152.1 GCA_031286265.1 Chitinispirillales bacterium
GGGGCGTTACGGGGGCGGAGCCCCTGTCACCAAAAAAGAATTTGATTTTAAAGATTTTGATTTTAAAGACTTTAAAGGCTTCGATTTTAACGTTGAGGTCAATTGCCGCCGGGTTAATAGATCGCCACGCTTCGCTCGCGATGACAGGCTTTTGGCACATTTTTACTAGGCACCAGCCTAATGGACAATCTGGGTTAAAATAGCGCCTACATTGCCCAACGGCTGCAATTTTGAAGTAGAATGATTATACATTCCCCGGATTAACATGCACCATGCAATGTTTTACCAACGGATACGTATTTTCTATGGCGTCATGAACGTCTTCAGCTATTTCATGAGCTTCCGCCAAAGTCAGACTTTTATCTGCGGAAATTTCTATGTCTACAAATATTTTATTCCCGAAAATACGCGTTCTGATATCGTCTATCGCTATTACGCCGGCCCGACTTAAAGCGACGGTTTTAAGTTCCGCTATCGTTTTATCGTCGCATGACTTGTCGACCATTTTGTCTATGGCGTCTGTAAAAATGTCATAAGCCGCTTTCATTATGAATATGCAAATGACAAGACTTGCTACCGAATCGAGCATCGGGAAACCGATCATCGCGCCGCCTATTCCGATGAAGGCGCCTATCGACGACAGAGCATCGGAGCGATGGTGCCATGCGTCTGCCATGAGTGCGCCGGAGTTTGTTTTTTTGGCGGCCGCACGGGTATACCAATACATCCACTCCTTAATAGCAATAGAAACAACCGCCGCGACAAGCGCGAGCGCTCCCGGTACTTTACCCTCAAAATCGCCGGACGACAGGAGTTTAATGCCGCTCCATCCGATCCACGCGCCGGTCAGCCCGAGTACCATCGCGAGGATTATGGAGGCGACGCACTCAAAACGCTCATGCCCGTACCGATGCTTTTCATCGGATTTCCGCCCCGCGTAATTTACGCCTATTATGACGATGAACGTGCTGAATAAATCGGAAAGCGTATGCACGGCGTCGGATATCATCGCCGCGGAATTTGCCAAAATACCGGCAGCGAGCTTGAGCGCCGAAAGCACGACATTCATGACGATTGTTACAACGGAAACGCGATTGGCAAGCCTTATGGCTGCCTTGTCGCAGTGTTGATGGTTGGCGGCGGCACTGTTTTTTTTCATACGACCTCCCGGCTAAAAGGTTAGAAAACACCCGCGGAACAATGTTACTGTCCCGCGGGTACCCTTCCCCCGCTGCCACCGTGGCGGCCCGTCCACCGGAATATCCGGCGACTGTTCAGATTACCGAGAGTGTCGTTTTATTTTGGGAATCCCCCACTACTACTAAGTGTACACTATCTTTTTAAGAATGTCAAGAGTTTTTTTATTTTTTTCACATTTGAGCTTGTTTCTTAACGGCCCAGTCCAAATTCCACCTGATATGCTCCCGCAGTCTCTCCTGACTATCAAACGACAAGCCGAAATCCTTTTCCATTTTGCCGACGTCAAACCTCATCGGCTCCGCGCCCCAGCCTAAATCGTTCAGGATTATTTCGGATTTTGACGACGAGTGCATTTCGAGCGCGATTTTTGCTATGGACTCCCACGATGTGAACATATTGCCGAGCGCCAAATAAACTTCCTCGTTTTTATCGCTTTCGACTAATTTCAGGTATAGTTGCGCGATCTCGTTTGCGGATATAAATTGTGTGCCGTCGTACTTTGTCAGCACAACCGGCTTGTCGCTAATAATCGCTTCAGCCATATCCCTGAATCTTGAGTCGGGCTGCGTGACACCGTCTGGGAAAGGCGGGGTGGAGTATGTATATCCCGGGCGGATGACATTGCGTTTCATTGACACGTCGTTGCCATCATAATATTTTCTGAATCCCAAAGTATACGCTTCCGAAGCTGATTTTGTGCTGCCGTACAGGTCTATAGGCAAATTGGACATATTTTCCGCCATAACGTTGCGCATTTGCCCCATCGCCGCCGTGCTGCTTGTGTAGATAAATTTTTTGACGCCCGCTTTTTCCGACATCTCGAGTAAATTAACGGTGGCGGCGGTATCATTCGTCAGCATTGATACGGGCTCTTTGCCCCAACCTAAGGCGATATGAATTACCGCGTCACATCCTTTTATATAATCGGCTAACAAATCATAATCGGTAATATTACCTCTAACAAGCGTCGCTTTTTGGGCGAACGACGGATATTTTTCCGGGCTGCGGGACAGGACGACAGCCTCGTGACCGGCCTCGATCGCGGCTAATGTCACGTACTGTCCGATATTGCCTGTTCCTCCGGTGATAAAGATTTTCACTTTTTATCCTCCTCTTCGTTATCGACAGATTCGTTTTTGTCGCTTTTTTTGAAAAACCCGGTGATTTTCTTGACCGCGTCCGGCGCCATCGACAGCAGCTTTCCAAGGTCTATATCGCCGCTGGATATGGAGTGAGCTTTTACTTCGCCGTTGGATATCGATATGAACGCCACGGGCGTTACGTTGACGCCGCCGCCGGTCCCGGCGCCGGAGCCGCTCTTGTCGCCTTTCCCGGCCCCGCCCGCCGCAAAGCCGACCGAGACCTTGGAAACGGGGATGAGCGTCACGTCGCCCACCGTCATCGGTTCGCCAAAAATCGTTTCCGTCTTGGCAATATGTTGAATCCGCTCGAGGGCGGTGTTAATCACGTCTTGAAGCGCCATTAATCCGTTTCTCCGTAAAATATTCAATTGGCTTACGCCGAGATATACCCATTCTTCTTCAAAATAACCCCTGCGTTGTCCGGCGACATCACGGAACAACGTGCAGTCGTCGGGCGATGCAGGGGTTATTTTGAAGAGAAACTACTATAAACAAGTCGTGAAATCAATAAAGCGCGGCCAAACCCAAAATCGCGCCATTATTTATCCTCAATAAAATATACATCATTCTCTCCGCACCATATACTATTTTATTTATGCCTTATTATTGTGGCACAGGGATGGATGAATAAACCTTATATAAAGGACGGTAAATATGTACATCATTCACGTAGCGTCAGAATGCGCGCCGGTCGCGAAAGTCGGCGGGCTTGCCGATGTGGTCTCAGGGCTCGCTTGGGAACACTCCATCCGCGGGAACGACGTAGAAATCATCCTCCCAAAATATGATTGTATGCGATACGATCAGGTATGGGGCCTCACAAACAGCTACAATGACCTGTGGGTGCCATGGTTCGGCGGGGCGGTACACTGTTCGGTCTGGTTTGGGGAAGTTCACGGTCGCAAATGCTACTTTATAGACCCGCACTCAAACGACAACTTTTTCAACCGCGGCACGTTCTACGGCTGCCGCGACGATGTGATGCGCTACGCCTTCTTCTGCAAGGCCGCGCTCGAATTCATCCTGAAAAGCGGAAAGCAGCCCGACATCATACATTGCCACGACTGGCAGGCAGGGCTTCTGCCGGTGATGCTCGCCGAGATATATCAACACCACGGCCTGTGGAGGCAGCGGGTTTGCTATACGATACACAACTTCAAGCACCAGGGTATATTTGGGCACGATATCCTCGCCGCGACCGGGCTCGGCAGGCCGGAACACTTTTTTAGCCCCACCCAACTGCGCGACGATCACAACCCGTCTGTCCTCAACTGCATGAAAGGCGGTGTAGTATACTCAAATTTCGTGACGACAGTCTCCCCCAAGCACGCTTGGGAAGCACGGCACAGCAACCAGAGCCACGGGCTCGGCGGGACGCTGCACGTGCATCAGGGCAAATTCGGCGGCGTTCTAAACGGGGTCGACTACAACGCGTGGAATCCCGAACTCGACGGATTTTTGCCGGCGAGGTACGGCATCAATAATGTTGATGATAAATACAAAAACAAAGACGCCCTGCGTGACCGTTTTTGGCTGTATAAGAGCGAAAAACCCATCATTTCCTATATAGGCCGACTGGACGAACAGAAAGGGCTCGACCTGATTTGCCACGCCGCCCACTACGCCCTCGCGCACGGTGCGCAGTTCATACTGCTCGGCTCGGCATCAAACCACGCGATCCACAACCAGTTCGCGCATCTCAGAAACCAATTAGGCCAAAGCGTAGATTGCCACATAGAACTCGGTTTCAACGAGGAGTTATCGCACCTTATTTACGCGGGCTCCGACATGGTGATCGTCCCCAGCGTCTTTGAGCCGTGCGGACTAACCCAGCTAATCGCGCTACGCTACGGCACCGTACCCATAGTACGGTCGGTCGGCGGTTTGGCCGACACAGTCTTCGACAAAGATTACTCGGATGTCGACCTTGGCATGAGAAACGGCTTCACGTTCAACGACCTGAACAACGCCGGCCTCGAATCGGCAATGAGCCGCGCCATCAGCCTCTATTATGACTACAAGGAGGTTTTCCGTCACATAATGCTCAACGGAATGAAGGCCGATTATTCCTGGAACCATCCGGGAGCGCACTACATGAATATTTACGAGATGATTAAGCATAAGTAAAATTTTAGAATTGTTTGAACATCCCGTGGGGAGGGTCGCCTTTGGCCCCCTCCCCTCACCCATAACAACTGTATCCTGGCTAACTTAAACCCTGCTGACTTTTCCGCTATGATGCTTTTTTAAAACCATTTTTTTAAAATGTGTCGCCTAACCCCCCGATACCGCTCCGTAATGTTAGGGACAACAAAGGCTCGACTGAACGGGAAGGGCGATGTTCATTCTTGGCGTTGGTGGGGTGTTTGGCAAAACCCCGGATGGGGTAAAAATCAAAATCAAAAACAAAATCAAAACAACACCCCGTGCCGCAAAAAAACGCGGCTCGGGGTGGCGGCTTTGCTACGCAATGCCGCTTCAGTCCTTAGCGAACGCAACGCAACGATAGCCCATTTCTCTTGCCCCAACTGTTCCTGTACACGCTGCTGTAGCCCGAGTACATGCGCCGGTTCCAAGCGAAAGCCGCACCGTCCTCCGTGGCGCTCCACCAGAGGCCGCGCGCGCCGACATTCCAGAAACCGCCATCGGTGGTGCTACGGCGGCCGCCGGGCAACGCCGAAAAGCCGTGATCATCGGTACCGGGAATAAGAGTAGCAGACAAAGGTTCCCAACCTGTAAGAGCCCTCAACCGGGTACCAGCTGTACTACTATCACCAACAAAATTAACCAAAGTAGTCCACTCAGCATCAGAAGGAACATGCCAACCATCAGGACAAATACCACGATGAAAAGACTGAACCTGAGAAGCACAAGAAGTAGTGTTACAAGACGCGTCAAAACCCATAACCGTAGACCAATCATAAAGACGACCATATAAATCACAATTAGCAGAATCATCATCGTAACACCAACTACCAGAAGCAGCATAATTCAAATTCTCTGCCATCCAAACTTGCGTGCCTATTCTCACCCAGCTATAGACTTGATCGTCCCTATCATCAGTAAAAGAACCATAAGCGCTACTCTCCAAAGTAATCACCTGCTCATCGTTCCACCCCTTAACAATGTTCAGCGTATAAGTAGAGTCAACATACCCATCCGCTGATACGGTTATAGTCCA
>JAITUP010000178.1 GCA_031286265.1 Chitinispirillales bacterium
CGAAAGACATTCCCGCAATGCCCAAGTAGACGGCGTGATTTTGGTACATGGGGAAGAACCGTCTGAACTGTTTAAGTTTTTTGTTGACAAACTGCTCTACAAAATCGGAATGAATGCGATATTTAGCTTCGATTATGGCGACGGTGTCGCCGTTTACCAAAAGTATGTCAAACTCACCGTTTTCCTTACCTGAAAATCCTACATTTTTTATCATGTGGTCGAACTTGATACCTGCAAACTCGAGGTTTGCCGAGAAGGAGTTTTGAAAAAATTCTTCGGCGTAATATCCGTTGTTATTGCCTATTCCGCCAACCACCTCTTCTAGCTTTTTCAAGCGCTCGGCAGCCTTTTTATCTCGCTCGGCAGCCTTTTTATCCCGCTCGGCAGCCTTTTTATCCCGTTCCGCAGCCGCTCTATCCCGCTCCTCAGCCGCTCTCTTGAACTCCGTCGATAAATCAGCCAAACGCCTGTCAGTCTCCTGAAATAGCGAAATAAGCTGCTCGTAAGTTAACACGGCATTATCTTTTTTCATGAACTACCCCTTTTCTAAAATACGCTTCCTAATGGTAATATAATAGATAATGCAAAAAAAAGCAAGCAAAAAAGTGTCTTTTTTAATAAATAGGACGGCTGAGCGGAGTCGAAGCCGCCAGCCCCCTACATAATCATCCATATATTTTCTGTTTTTACAGTATCGATATATCCTTCGTCCTACTCGACAACTCCCGCGCCTGCTTCTCAAACCCCGCCTTGCCCAACAGCGCGAACATGTTTTTCTTATATGCTTCCACGCCGGGCTGATCAAACGGGTTGACGCGCAAAATGTAGCCGGACAAGGCGACAGCCTTTTCAAAGAAATAGAAAAGCTGGCCCAATGTCGCTTCGGATCGATCTTCAAGCATAAGCGTCGCCGACGGAACGCCGCCGTCTAAATGGGCGAGCATTGTACCCTGAAACGCTTTTTCGTTGATGTCCTCAAAACTCCTGTTAGCAAGATAATTCAAGTCGTCACTGTCATCATCAAACTTTGGCACAGTCATCGTAGACATCGTCTTTTTAAGGATCATAAACGTCTCAAACACATTGCGCACGCCCTCTTGCAGCCACTGGCCGAGCGAGTGAAGATCCGTCGTATAGTCAAGCCCCGCGGGGAAAATGCCCGTTCCGTCCTTACCTTCGCTCTCGCCCGCAAGCTGTTTCCACCACTCGTTGATGTAGTGCAACTGCGGCTGGAAGGTCGCCATTACCTCGGTCGTGTAACCCTTCCTGAACAGGATATTCCTCACGGCCGCGTACCGCCCGGCCATGTTTTTCTCTATCGACTCGCCGCTGCAAAAATCATAAGCCGTCGCCGCGCCCTCAATCAGTTTGCCGATATCAATCCCCGTAACCGCAATAGGAAACAGCCCCACCGGCGTCAGCACAGAAAACCTACCGCCCACGTCGCCCGGAATTTCAAACGCCGCGTAGCCTTCTTCCTTGGCAAGTTTGCGCAGCGCGCCCTTATCCGGATCGGTCGTCGCCACAATCCGCGCCGCCGCTTCTTTACGGCCGTAGCGCTCTTCCATCCACCGGCGGATAATGCGGAACGCAATCGCCGGCTCGGTAGTTGTCCCGCTCTTGGAAATGACGTTTACCGCCACTTCCTTATCCTTCACAAGTTCAAGCAAATCAACGAGATAGTCGCTATTTATGGTATGCCCGGCAAACACCACCCGCGGCTTGCGCAAGTCTGCAAACGCCGGCGACAAAAACTCAATCGCGGCCTTGGTGCCAAGATACGAACCGCCAATGCCGACGCAAATCAGCACATCGGCCTTCGAACGAATTTCCAGCGCCTTGTCATTAATAGCGCCTATGACATCCTTTCCGGTTTTCTTGGGCAGGTCGAGCCATCCCAAAAAATCATTCCCCGGCCCGGTCTTGGAAGCGAGCATCTTTTCGGCCTGCGCGACGGCCGGCTCATAGCACTCAATCTCGCCGGAAGACAAAAATCCCGACAGGAACTTGTCGTTGTACTGAATATTCTGCATGGTAAATCACTCCTTCATAGATATAAATGGGTTTATATGGATTATTCAAAGTTAAAATATAATATTTGGAAGCGCCGCGCACATATTATATTATCTTCAAAAGCACTTTTTTTCGGAGAAAGCAATAAATGATTACACAAATCATCCTCGCCGTCCTCATGCTCGCCGCGCTGTTTATCCTGTTCCTTGTGATAAGCAAGGCCACCGGCGGTATCGATAACTCGCTCTACAAACTGGAGTATCTGGTCCGCAAGGAATGCGACAACCGGCTTGAAGTTCTCGAAATGAAGTACAAAATCAAGCAGGCCGACAGAAAATTCGACGAATTTTACAGTACAAAACATATAGCGGACAGCATCCAGAAAGCGACCGACAGTAATGAATAATAACGCCAGCGCCTCAAAAGGCAAAATCCTCGTCTTTTCCGCCCCCTCCGGCGCCGGCAAGACGACGCTCCTCAACCACCTCACCGACAGCGTGCCAAACCTCGTATACTCAATCTCCGCCACAACCCGCCCCCCGCGAACGGGCGAGATCGACGGAACGCACTACTTCTTTATGACAAAAGAAGATTTTGAGCGCAAAGCCGCCGCCGGCGAGTTCGCCGAGTGGGAAACCGTCCACGGAAACAGCTACGGCACCCCCCGCGCCTTCATAGACTCGGTGGTAGAAAGCGGCCGGCACATAGTCATGGATATAGACGTATTCGGAAAACTGAAATTCGACAAGGCCTACCCCGAAGCCATAGGAATACTCATCATCCCCCCCTCCATGACCCACCTCAAATCCCGCCTCCGCTCCCGCGGCACCGACAAGGACGAGGTCATCAACCTGCGCCTCCAAAACGCGAAGACGGAAATGGAAGCCGCAAAAAATCAAGGCAAATACGAACACACAATTGTGAATGACGACCTTGAAACGGCAAAGGTGGAGGCGGTGGAGTTGGTGAAAAGGATTGTTGAGGAAGGGAGAAATACATAAGTTATGAGCGCGAAAAATGAAATAGTGCTATTTGAGGCTCGAAACCAATCATGTAGGATGTAAGCGTATCTTTCAATTAGGAATATTTCCTAAGATCTGCAATTTTCATTAGGATAAACCTAATAGATTTTTGCAATTATATCCCCCGTATTGGTTTTAGCATACGGGTTTTAGGGTAGTCGGTTTTAGATATTATGTTTGCTAATAGTAGTAATTCGCTTGCATTTGCGGGTTACAAGAAGCTACCTTCTTTCTAATGACGGTTCCGTGGTACCGTATCGACTGGTCGGTCCACAATTTTTATTAACCTTTAAGAAAGAGAGGTAGCCCATGTCAGTAAAAAGAAAAGTAATTGATTACATCGTCAAAGGCCAAAAAGTTTTTGTAGGTCTTGAGGATTCGAAGAA
>JAITUP010000190.1 GCA_031286265.1 Chitinispirillales bacterium
GGGGCGTTACGGGGGCGGAGCCCCTGTCACCAAAAAAGAATTTGATTTTAAAGATTTTGATTTTAAAGACTTTAAAGGCTTCGATTTTAACGTCAAGGTCAATTGCCGCCGGGTTAATAGATCGCCGCGCTTCGCTCGCGATGACGGCTTTTGAGACATCCCCAACATGATGTCCGCGCGTTGTAATTCATTCCATCATTTAGGTTGCACCTCATCCGTTGTCCCAAACATTACGGAACGGTATCAGGCGATTAGGCGGACTTTTTAAAAAAAAATTAAAAGATTTTGATTTTGACCTTGATTTTGATCTAATGGACAATTTGGATTAAAATTCTTACTCGCCACGATAACTTCCCTTGATGTATATTTGTTTCCATGAGCATAACCTTTAACAAGCCCCCCGTTTCGCCAAATTCCGAGGCGTACATCAAATGTGCGCTGACTCAAAAGGTCGGCGGCGACGGTGAGTTTACCAAGAAATGTTCTTCTCTGCTTGAGGAAATGACCGGGGCGGCTAAGGTTTTATTGACGACTTCCTGTTCGCACGCCCTCGATATGACCGCCTATCTGTGCGGCGTTGAGGCGGGCGACGAGGTCATTATGGCATCCTACACATTTCCCTCTATGGCCAACGCTTTTGTGGGGCGCGGCGCGAAGATTGTTTTTGTCGACATTTGCCCCGATACTATGAATATCGACGGAAATCTCATTGAGGCGGCGATAAGCGGCAAAACGCGGGGGATCGTTCCCATGCACTATGCTGGGGTGGCTTGTGATATGGACAAGATAAACGATATTGCCGCGCGGCACGGCTTGTTTGTGGTTGAAGACGCGGCACAGGGGGTGATGGCCGATTATAAGGGGAGGGCGCTTGGCGCGATCGGCGATTACGGTTGCGTCAGTTTTCATGAGACAAAAAATTTCAGCATGGGCGAGGGCGGAGCGTTGTTTATACGCGACGCGGAAAAAGTTTTGGACGCGGAAATCGTCCGTGAAAAGGGTACCAACAGGAGCAGCTTTTTTCGCGGCGAGATCGACAAATATTCGTGGGTGGGGTGGGGCTCAAGTTTCTTGCCGAGTGAGATAAACGCGGCGTATTTGTGGTCGCAGCTTGAGATAGCGAGCGAAATAAACGCGGCGCGGATCGGCGTTTGGGACATGTATTACGAGATGTTGGGCCCGCTCGCGAAAGAGGGGTTTATCAAATTGCCGTATATCCCGCGGGAGTGTCGGCACAACGCCCACATTTTTTACATAAAAGTTGCCGACGGCAAGGTTCAGGCCGCGTTGCTCGGCTATTTGAAAGAGCGCGGTATAGGCGCGGCTTTTCATTATGTGCCGTTGCACACCTCCGAAGCCGGGCGGAAATTCGGCATATTTCACGGTGAAGACAGGTTCACGACAAAGGAAAGTTCACGTCTAATAAGGTTGCCGATATACCACGGGTTATCCGAAGCCGAAGTCGAAGCGGTAGTACGAGCGGTAGGATCGTATTTCAAGCGTTAGATCCCTAAATCTCTAAATCTCTAAATCTCTCCGGCGCCTTCACGATCCACCGCATCCCTAACATGGATGGTTTATTCCACGAATAGACCTGCCTGCAAATTGTTTGTATGGCGCGCGCGCGTCCGAAAACTTTGTCGCCGTCTACATTTGATTTACCTGTGACATCCTCAATAACCCGCAGCCTTTTTTTCAGATGCCTTATCCGTCCCGTACTAATAAAATCCTGATCGTCGAACCGTTCTTTCAGGGCGTCGTGGTCGGCGTTGCCGAAGTGGAGCAGGTACAGGTTTTTATCGATATGGTAGTTATGCCCGTTTATTCTGTGGAAGCCGCTTCCCCACCTGACCGGTTTTGAAATGATTGATGTTTTGGTGTAGCGGGTTGACAGCAGGGCGTATTGCCGCTGTTCTAAAAACGGTTTCGTTTTGTCGAGCGGCTGTTCGGCGGTCAGGTGCTGGCCGAAGTCGAGGCCGAGGCCGGAGACGCTTGTTTTGATTTTGATTTGCGACAGGTATTCGGCGAGCGTCATGCCGGTGTTCGGATCGGCGATTAGAAACTCGTCGGCATCGCAACCTATTACGAGGTCGTATTTCTGAAACAGCTCCTTTGCTCTATCCGATAAAAAGCCGAGGCGCTGTTTTTCGGCATCAACTACGTGGTGTCCTTTTTTCTCGACGATGGTAACGTTTACCTTGCCCGCGCCGCTTGGGGCTTTCTGATCGAGGCCGTCTAAATATATGTAGAGATTTTCCTCGCCGAGTATTTTGCCGTAGTATGCAACCCATCGATTAAGAAAAAACTCGTCATTCCTCGCCATTGTCACGGCACATATCTTTTTCATGTTTGTAAAATAATATTTGCCGTTTCATATAGTCATTTCACTTAAGAATTGTTTGGGGGGGCTGCCTCAAAAGCCTGTAACGACGGGGTTTATATTAACCCGGCGGTAATTGACCTTGACGTTAAAATCAAAGTCTTTAAAATCAAAACCTTTAAAATCTTTTAAATCAAAATCTTTTTTTGGTGACAGGGGCTCCGCCCCCGTAACGCCCCCATTCTAAAACCGACTACGCTAAAACCCTTACCCTTAAAACCCTACGGGTGGGTGTAATGCTAAAGTCAAAACAAGTCGATAGGGTGGTTTTGGTTTTGATTTTAGCATTTTTACCCCGATAGTATGCCCACATGTCCCCCGTAAGCG
>JAITUP010000110.1 GCA_031286265.1 Chitinispirillales bacterium
TTTTTCCTTTTTTTAATTTTGCAAATTGGAGCAACAATATTAGGTTGGGTAAGTTGGTGGTCATTTTTAACATTAGCACTTTTATTGAATACGTATGGTCAGTGGCAAACAAATAAAAAGATATTGCGAATATGCTTATTAATAAGTTCGCTTATTATAGGGTGCTATTGTTTTCATGCACACGCATATACTGGAGCAATAAATAAATGGTTGCAAGCATTATCAGCAATTGTATCTATTATGCGTTACAGGGAAAAAAATATTGTCATCTACTCATAAATCTTTCTGTGCGGGTAGACCTTAGGCTGTCACCACCCCAAGCTTACATAAGATACATTATGCGACACGCGCATTTTGTTGTAAATCAACGAGTTACATAGTGGAGTTTACATAATATGTTGCAGGCGCGCCCTCGCGTTTATACTGCCGAAAGGAGGTGGTCGCTTGTGGATTGTTCGTGTCAATCATGTTGCCACTCCTTGTATCGGGCGCCCTATGGCGTCGATCCGCCCGGCTGCGTAGTCATCATCTAGCTGGGTAACACTATCAAAAAGTTCATCAAGGGATGGTTCCGGCAGCTCTCGAAGCTCCTTCACAATATCTCCGGTTCCGGTAAATTGTTTCAAGAACGCTTGTGCCACATCGTGCCCCAAAGCACTATTTAAGGCCTTCATTCCTGCCTTGCGTACTTCAACAGGGTTTAGTGTCGCAGTACTCACCATTCTCCCCCTACCCGCATTATGAAATTGGTGTTAGATAATCAATTTCAGGGGCTTTGGCCTCAAATAACTTTCAGATAAAACCTGTTACAACTCTACTCAATATAGTATATTCTAACGACAAAATCAATAATTTATTTGGTTTTTTCTGTAAAAACACAGGAAGCGGGCGGGTAATACTCTAACCCCGAACCTCTATCAGCGGCAGGTTTCTGGCTTGTATCCCTTACGTCTTTCATATCCTTTATCCCTCCCCCATCTGCCCAAATTTTGGATACAAACAGGTCAAACGTTGAAGAGCACCGTAAAAAATATCCTCGGCTAACTCTGCGCTTCGGATCTTGTTCGCGTGAGAAAAACCGTTACGGCTAGGAGGCGTAGCGATTATTATTTATATCTACTCCCACCTTTTTATTATATTTACTATAGGCGTGAAAATAGTATTAGGTTTTACAATACCGTTTCGTCGTTCAAGGAATCAATATGCGTATAAAACCATTGCCGATAGGCCAGTCTTTTTTCAATCGTGTGATTGAGGATGGGTATTACTATGTTGACAAGACGTTGTTTATACGAGATATTTTAGACAGCAAAGCAACTGTTATCCTCTGCACCCGCCCGCGTCGGTTCGGCAAGACGCTCAACCAGACGATGCTCAAATGTTTTTTTGAAGACACGACGCGCGTAGGCGGCAAGGATACGCGGCCGCTATTCAATGGGTTGAAAATAGAGGCAGCCGGTGAAGAATATTTTGAACATCAAGGCAAGTATCCGGTGATATTTTTGAGTTTCAAAGAGGGGAAGCTAAATACCTTTGAGGAATCGTACAACAAGTTGAAAAACAACATCGCCCGTGAATTTAAGCGGCACGCCTATGTAGCGGAGAAGATATCCGATGATGACGATCTGGCGATGTTTGAAAGGTTGCGCTCCCGTAAAAGTTCCCGAGAGGAGTATTCCGGAGCATTGAAGTTTTTGAGCGAATGCTTGGAGAATTTTTACGGCCAAAAAACAGTAATTCTAATTGACGAGTACGATGTTCCGCTGGAAAACGCCTGGTCTTGCGGTTTCTATGATGAAATGGACAACTTCATCCGCCCACTCCTTAGCGACGCGCTTAAAGATAATTCCAGCCTGCAATTAGCGGTAATAACCGGGTGCCTTCGGGTATCCAAAGAGACGATTTTTACAGGATTGAACAACTTGGATGCTATATCAATATTAACCAAGGATTATTCAGAGTACTTCGGTTTTACGCAGAGTGAGATAGACGCCATGCTTCGATACTACGGGTTAGAAAGCAATGGGCAGACTATCAGAAACTGGTACGACGGCTACCTGTTTGGCGATACGGAGGTGTACAATCCTTGGAGTTCCGTTAATGTTATGAAGTCTTGGCGCAGGTGTATAGATGAATTCCCCAAACCGTATTGGGCGAACACCAGCGGCAACGACATCGTTCGAGAGTTGGTGGACAGGGTGGGCGGCGAAGCGAAAGCCGAACTTGAAACCCTGTTGGCCGGCGGGACAATCTTGAAACCGGTACAGGAAGATATAACTTATAACGAAATATATAAAAACGCAGACAATCTTTGGAACTTCATGTTTTTTACCGGTTATCTAAAAAAGGTCGGTGAGCGCTCCGCGGGTGTAAAGAAGATTCTGGAGTTGTCCATTCCAAATATGGAGTTGCAGTACATCTATGAAACCAAGATACAGGATTGGTTCAATGAGCGCATTGCGGAAAAGAACCTTGACACGTTTTTTAGAGCCATCCTGAGCGGCGACACGGAAACCTTTCAGGCAGAACTCTCCGCGCTTCTTGTAGACAGCATCAGTTTTATGGACAACGCAGAAAACTTTTACCACGGCTTCATGACCGATGCCCTCTCGCGGCTAAACAAGTATATCGTCAAGTCCAACCGCGAAAGCGGCCACGGTCGTAGCGACATCGTCCTATACAGTATGAATGGGATAGACGACAAAGCGATCATATTCGAACTCAAGCTAGCCAAAAGCTTCGACGAGCTGTCCGTAGCGTGTGAAGACGCGCTGGAGCAAATAGAAAAAAATAATTACGCCGCTTACTGGCACAGAGAAGGCTACAGGAGTATTATTAAGTACGGATTAGGTTTTTATAAAAAAAGGTGTGAAGTCAAAAAAGGAACGTGATGGCAAAGACCTAAAATCGTATATGACGGGGCATTTGCCGGTCAGTGGGATCGTATCAGAAACAGATGCTATTTTAAAATGGGACCGCCATAACTCGCGCAAAAAAGAATGTTACTATTTTTACATTTTCTTACACAACAAATACTATTTTTACATATATGAAGCGCGGGAACTGCCTTGAGGGACGGGTCGGAATTGTCTGGAAAGTGTGGCTGATCTCGGTAATCAACTATCAATACGGATAACGGTGATGACAAATAATGACAAAGACATTCAAACCGCACGCGAATTGAATGATGCGGTTTCTTCCATCAAAGCTGAGATTGGCAAGCGGATTGTCGGCCAGCTTGGTGTGATTGACGATCTGTTGGCGTGTTTTATTGCCGGTGGGCACTGTTTGCTGACAGGTGTTCCGGGGCTTGCGAAGACCATGCTTGTGCAGAGCCTTGCGCGGTGTCTCGACCTCGAGTTCAACAGAGTGCAATTTACGCCTGATCTCATGCCGTCCGATATCACGGGGTCGGAGATACTGATGGAAGACCGCGCGAGCGGCCGGCGGGAGTTCAAGTTTTTGCGCGGCCCGATATTCGCCAACATCGTTTTGGCCGACGAAATAAACCGCACGCCGCCGAAAACCCAGTCCGCGTTGTTGCAGGCAATGCAGGAGCGGCAGGTAACGTCCGGGGGCATAACTCACGAGCTTCCGCGCCCATTTTGGGTATTGGCCACGCAAAATCCCATCGAACAGGAAGGAACATATCCGCTCCCGGAAGCGCAACAGGACAGGTTTATGTTTTCCGTGGAAGTTGGCTACCCGGATATGGAATCGGAAATGCTGATTGCGCGTAACACCGCCGATTATCAGAACGTTGAGCTTAATCCTGTAGTAACAAAAGAGCAGGTAGCGGCGTTTGGCGAGCTCGTAAAGCGCGTGCCGGCGGCGGATTCGGTCGTTTCGGCGGCGGTGCGGCTTGTCCGTGCCACGAGGCCGGGAAAAGACTGCCCCGAAGAATTGCGCAAATATTTGACTTGGGGCGCGGGCCCGAGAGCGTCGCAATTTTTAGTTTTGGCGGCCAGAGCGTTCGCGCTATTGGACGGCCGACCCGCTCCGGACATAAAAGACATCCACCGAGCCGCATACCCGGTGTTGCGCCATCGGTTGGTGATGTCGTTTCACGGGGATGTGGAGGGCGTTAGCGTTAATGATGTTATCGGGAGATTGATAAAAACATTGTAAAACGCGCAAATCCATTTTCGGTTTGCTTTTTTTTTCACGTTAATATATATTATGGTATTGGGCGGTTTTTATCGCCTTGAGCCACAAAAACAGTTTCAGAACGAAAGGAATGTGCGGTTATGGATGTTAAAATTACATCGCGTCATACTAAGGCATCGCAGGAATTGCAGGACACTATCATTGCTGAAATCAACAAGTTAGAGAGATTTTATGACAAGGTTACGTCCTGTCATGTGGTTTTGGACAGTGAAAGTTTGGTCAAAACCGTAGAAATTACCATGAACGCGCACGGGCAGCAGGTGGTCGCCTCCGCGAAGGCCGAGAACCTTGGCAAGGCATTAGATGACGCCATCGACAAGGTTGGGCGGCAGTTGAAAAAAATGAACGAAAAAAAGAAAGATTACAAGTAAGGGCCGGCGACTGTCGCCTGTGCTTGTGTCGAACGGACAGTATCATGGGGCGGCCGCCGCCCGTTTGCGCGTGGCTGGACAGTAATGCGGGAAAGGATCTCGGAGTGAGAAAGCTAAATGTTGACTTCATTGTAGGCGCGTCCATACTCATCGCGCTGTTTGTCCTCATTGCCGGGGTTATCTGGTTGAAAGAGGTATCGATCGCCAACACGATGGTCAACTACGCGGTAATTTTTCCCGAAGTGGGGACATCGCAAGTCGGTGATCCGGTGTATGTGAACGGTGTAAAAAAGGGCACGCTCCGGAGAATCGAGTTGCACGGTACGGAAGTTCTCGGGATTCTTAACTTAGACAGGCGCATCAATTTAACCGATTCCGTCCGTATAGCGGTCGTGAATGTCGGCCTTCTCGGCGAGCGCGGCATCGGTATCACGTTATCGCCCCAGGGGAGTCCGGTGCCGCATATTGCGCCGGGCGCCGATACGGTGTTCATAAGGGGCCACTTTGATACCGGGATTTCCGAGGCTATGGGGATGCTCGGCACGGTGCTTGCCGAAGTGGAGACGCTCGTCGTAGCCGTTAGCCAGATACTCCACGCCACCATCGGCGACACGACGTTCATATCGCAGTTTCACGACATAGTAGGGAAGCTCGACACCATTACGATCGTCACAGACAGACTGCTGAAAAGGAACGAACCGGTTTTGAACGCGGCTTTTGCCGACCTTCGGATCGTTTCACGCGATTTGAAGGACCTGCTCGACAGAAACAGCCCGGGGCTCGACAGCATCGTGGCCGACGGTCAGATACTTATGACCAAAGGCATAGCGCTTGTCGAACATGCCGAGGCGTTAATCGACGATGTTCAAGCCATTCTGAAAAACATAGAAGACGGCAAAGGCACGCTTGGGAGACTCTACGTTGATGATACGTTTTATGACGAACTCAAGGCGGTTATGGCCAGTGTCGACACACTCGTCGGCGAAGTACGGCAAGACGCGCTTAGACTGCGCGTCAGGCTTGGGTTCGGGAAAAAGAGAAAGCAGCCATAATTAATTATGAGGCCGAAGACCGGATAAAAATGATCGAAAAAAACGTAAAAGTGACGAATACGCTTGGAATACACGCGCGCCCGGCTTCGATGATTGTGCAAACCGCGGTTAAATACAAATCGTCGGTGCAAATCATGAGAGGTAGCGCGCAGGTTGACGCGAAAAGCATCATGAGCGTGATGATGCTCGCGGCGGCGTACGGGACAGAGGTCACAATCAGGGCGGACGGCGAAGACGAAAAAGATGTTATAGACGCGCTCATCGCGTTATTTGATAGAAAATTTAATGAAGAATAGGGGCTTGGACAAAATAATATGGGTACGATAAACATTGGTCTCCTCGGTGCCGGTACCGTTGGGGGAGGCGTTGTTAAGGCGCTTGGCAAGCGAGCGAAATATTTCAAAAACGAACTCGGCCTTGATCTCAAGTTAACGCGCATAGTCGATAAGGATGCCGACCGTTTCGCGGCGCTTCCCGTTGACGACGCGATCTGCTCCGGCGACGCTGGCGATATCCTGAACGACGATTCGATATCGATCGTCATTGAGCTTGCGGGCGGTACGGGGTTCGCAAGAACTTTTGTGCTTGATGCGCTTGCGCGGGGCAAGCATGTCGTCACAGCCAACAAGGCGCTCATCGCGGAACACGGCCCGGAAATTTTTGAGGCCGCCGTGAAAGCCGGTGTGTCAGTCTACTTTGAAGCCTCCGTAGGCGGCGGCATGCCCGTCATAAAAGCCATCCGCGAGGGGCTTATCGGTAACGACATATTTTGCATAAGAACGATAATCAACGGCACCTGCAACTACATACTCACCCGCATGACCGCAGAGGGGCTTCCTTTCGACGACGTGCTTAAACAGGCGCAGGAAAAGGGGTACGCCGAAGCTGATCCCGTGCTCGATGTTGAGGGCGGCGACACCGGACACAAGACCGCGATCCTCGCATCGCTCGCTTGCGGCGGATATGTGCCTTATGGCAAATTCCCCATTGAGGGAATAACGAAAATCGCGAAAGAGGATATCGAATTCGCGGCGGAACTCGGTTATGTTATAAAGTTGCTCGGTGTCATAAAAAACGCTACGTCGGGGCTCGACATCCGCGTCCATCCGGCGATGCTTCACAAAGGTCACATTCTCGCTTCCGTTTCAGACGTGTTCAACGCCGTGCTGCTCGAGGGAGACGCGGTGGGGCAGATATTAATTTACGGCAGAGGCGCGGGCGAAATGCCCACGGCATCGGCGGTGGTAAGCGACATAGTTGACGTCGCGAGAAACATAAAAAGCGACTCGCCGATACGTATACCGATGGATTACTATCGGCGTGACAGGGAGATCGGTATTATTCCGACGGGACAGGGAAGCGGCCGCTATTATCTGCGCTTCACAGTTTGCGACACGCCCGGAGTGCTCGCGTCAATATCGAGCCGCTTGAGCGATGCGGGAATCTCGGTCGCGTCCGTCATGCAAAAAGAGGGTGCGGCGGAAGGCAGCGTCCCACTAATCATAATAACCCACAGCGCTCCCGAACACGGAGTACGCAAGGCGATCATGGAGATAGAAAAGGAACAATACATACGCGCGGAAACACGATTGATAAGAATTGAGGATTAATATGCGCTACATCAGCACCAGAGATAACGCGGCGCCCGCGATGTTTGCCGAGGCGGTTAACTTGGGAATGGTTCCGGCAGGCGGGCTGTTTGTCCCCGAATACATACCGACGATTAATTTTGAATCCCTCGTCAACGAGTCGTATCAAAAAACTGCCGTCGCTACTCTCACGCCGTTTATGGACGGATTTAACAAAGAGGAAATTGAGGCATGCGTTAACGAGGCCTACACAAGCGAGAGTTTCGGCATACCTGAGGTTGTGAGGAACGTGGCCGTCGACGACGGGCGTTTCCACATACTCGAACTTTGGCACGGGCCTACCGCCGCCTTTAAGGATGTCGCGTTACAGATAATGCCGCGTTTCATGCAATACTCAAAAGCTAAATGCGGCGATGATGTGCATACGATGATACTCGTGGCCACATCCGGCGATACGGGGAAAGCCGCACTTGAAGGATTCAAAAATCAAAAGGGAATATCAATCGTAGTGTTCTACCCTCACGGCGGTGTGAGCGAAGTTCAGAAGTTGCAAATGACGACGACGGACGGCGCAAATACGCGCGTTGTGGCGGTTAGAGGAAATTTTGACGATTGTCAAAATGGCGTTAAGGCATTGTTTGGGGATGAGGCTTTAATAAATGAGGCGGCGAAGCGGGGAATAAAATTTTCATCCGCCAATTCTATCAACTGGGGGCGCCTGTGTCCGCAAATCGTCTATTATGTCAGGTCATATTTAGACTTGGTCAACACTAAAAAAATCTCTTACGGCGACGATGTTGATTTTTGCGTTCCCACCGGAAATTTCGGGAATATTTTAGCGGGATACTACGCAAAGATGATGGGGCTTCCCATCCGTAAACTAATCTGCGCGTCTAATCGCAACAACGTTTTAACCGATTTTTTCAATAGCGGCATATACGACAAAAACCGGGAATTCCACAGAACCATGTCGCCGTCTATGGATATTTTAATATCATCAAATTTAGAGCGTTTTTTATTCGAAATGTCGGGGCGCGATGCCGGTAAAATTGTCGATTTGTATGATTCGTTAAGCCAAAAAGGTTCTTTTTCCGTTGACGCGGATATGGTGAAGAAAATGACCGCGTTCATAGAGGGATGTTGGATAGATGAACAAACCGTACTCGAAACGATAGGCGCAATCTATCGTGAACACGGTTATGTCATGGATACGCACACAGCCGTAGCCGTGGCGGCAGTCCAAAAATCCAAAACCGATGTCCCGGTAATAACGGCATCAACGGCAAGCCCATACAAATTCAGCGCCGACGTGCTGAAAGGGCTTGGCATTGCCGCGGAAGGCGATGAATTTGAATCGGTCGAAAAACTATCACACACGGGAGCCGGAGCGGTTCATCGGGCGATTGAAGGGTTAAAAGAAAAAAATGTTCTGCATGACAGGGTGATTGACATCTTGGAAATGCGGGAAACGGTGAGAGGCTTTTTATGAAGAATAAAGGCGTTAATTATAGATACATGATTTTAGTCGGTGATGGCATGGCCGATTTTCCTGTTGACGAACTTGACGGCAAAACTCCGCTTGAACACGCGCTTACTCCCAACATGGATCGCGTAGCCGCAATGGGGCGCATCGGATTATTAGCGACAATCCCGGACGGTTGCCTGCCCGGCAGCGATATCGGCAACATGTCGCTATTGGGCTACGACCCTACACAATATTTTTGCGGTCGCGCGCCCATAGAAGCCGCGAGCATGGGAATAGAATTAGGCGAAGACGACGTTGCGTTCAGATGCAATCTTGTAACTATTGAAAACGGTATTATGCAAGATTATTCCGCGGGGCACATATCAACTCTCGTAGCGACGGACATCATCAACGCGTTGCAGAAAGAATTAGGCAACGACAAAGTAAAATTTCATCCGGGCTCAAGTTATCGCCACGTGCTGACGGTAAAAAACATCGGCGCAAAATTGAACTGCACGCCCCCGCACGACATCACCGGGCAAAAGATAGACGGTTACTTACCCAAGGGCGACGATCAGGCCGAATACATACTGTCAATAATGAACAAGGCCCGCGACATCATCGCAAGTTTGGAATTTGGCGATAAAAATTTGGCGACCGATATTTGGCTCTGGGGACAGGGCCCCGCTCTAACTTTACCGAGCCTTTTTTTCAGATACGGTTTAAAAGGTTCCGTAATTTCCGCCGTTGATCTCGTGCGTGGTCTCGGTAAGCTTGCCAAATTAAAAATACGCTATGTCGACGGCGCGACCGGATATCTTGGAACAAATTATGCCGGGAAAGTCGCCGCCGCGAAGCAGGCGTTTGAAGAAGGTGAAAATTTTGTACTGCTGCACGTCGAGGCGCCGGACGAGACAAGCCATGAAGGCGACCTCAATAAAAAAATTCAGGCGATAGAAGAATTTGATAGACATGTTGTTGGTGAGATGCTAAAATATCAAGCGGAAACCAACGGTCTGAGGATTGCCGTGGCCGCCGATCATATAACGGCGCTTAGCACCCGTACCCACGACGCGTCGCCGGTGCCGTTTTGTATGTGCGGTGACGGGCTTGAGGCTGACGATGCCGATCAATACAATGAAAAGGCCGCGCAAGACCGCGCGCCAATTGGCGGTCCGGCATTTTTCGAGATGCTTATAAACGGATAGCGGAAAATGAACGCTCGATTTACAGAAAAAATAATAACTTTTTTCTTTGACGCAATCGCGCTGAACGTGGCCTTTTTTACTACGTTCTGGATACGCTACAGATCCGGTTTTTTTGCCGAAGAAATCTACGGTACCCCGCAGTCGTTTGCCTACTTTGAGCCGTCGGTAATTCTCAGCGGCGCTTGGATTGTACTTTTCTATCTTACCGGGCTCTATCGCAACTGGACGAAGGAATCCCGCGTCGATGAACTTTTCGTTGTGGCGCGTACCGTATTTATCGGGCTCTTTATGATGTTTCTGGTTACCAGTGCGCCGCAAATAATGGAGTTCGCGCAGACCGGAGATATCCGTAGAATTTTCACGCCCACGAAACTCGCGACCCTTTTTACTTATGGCGGATGCGTGTTGTTTTTCGCAAGCATAAACCGTTTTATCATGCACACGTTTTTCGTGGCGCTCTTTTCCAAAGGAATCGCTATCGACAGGGTGTTGATTGTCGGCGCGGATAAATCCGGCGAAGAGCTCGTGCGTGACATCAACTCGTTTCCGCAGCTTGGCTACCGGGTCGCCGGTTTTATAGACGATAACGGCAGCCGCAAGGGAACCGTGTGCGCGGGATTGCCGGTTTTCGGAACATACTCCGATATCCCTGCCGTTGCGGCCCGCGAGAAAATAGGCGGGCTCATTATCGGGCGCGTGAGCGGATCGGCAAACGAAATCACGCGCATACTCGACTACTGCGCCGATCTTAAAATAGACATATTCATGGTGCCGTCGCTCGAAGACGTCATTACCGGCCATTTCAAAACAAATCAGCTATTCGGCATCCCGCTAATGGTGCTTTTGCAAGATCACATGCCTCCATGGGAGGCGCAGGTTAAACGTCTCATAGATATCACGGTGTCACTCGGTGTTTTGGTTTTTGGCTCGCCGATATTGCTCGGCACGGCGCTGCTCATCCGCGCTACCTCTCCAGGTCCGGCAATTTACAAACAGGAGCGCGTGGGGCGTAACGGGAAAAATTATGTGATGTACAAATTTCGATCGATGTACATAGATGCCGAAAGCCGTACCGGCCCGCAATGGGCAAAAGAAAATGATCCGCGCATAACCCCTATGGGACGCTTCATACGCAAAACACGCCTCGATGAATTACCGCAATTCCTGAATGTTTTAAAAGGCGAAATGAGCCTCGTCGGCCCGCGTCCGGAAAGGCCGTTCTTTGTTGAAAAGCTGAGACAGGAAATCCCCTGGTACATCCGCAGAATAAAAATGAAACCCGGTATTACCGGATGGGCGCAGGTAAAACACAAATATGACGCATCGATAGAAGACGTCAAACAGAAAGTGTTATACGACCTGTACTATTTTGAAAATATGTCGCTTGCCCTCGATATAAAAATTATACTGAGAACGATACTGGTGGTTTTTACCGGCAAGGGCGCGCATTAACCCGGCGGTAATTGGCCTCAACGTTAAAATCAAAGCCTTTAAAGTCTTTAAAATCAAAATCTTTTTTTGGTGACAGGGGCTCAAAGTTCCCTCTCTCAATCATAGTGCAGGGTGTACACTGTACACCCTCCCTCACTTCGAGCATAGTCTATCTCCCGTAACGCCCCCATTCTAAAACCTAATACGCTAAAACCCTTACCCTTAAAACCTTACGGGTGGGTGTAATGCTAAAGTCAAAACAAGTCGATGGAGTGGTTTTGTTTTTGATTTTAACATTTTACCCCGATAGTATGCCCACATGTCCCCCGTAAGCGGTCGCCGCTTATGGGGGACCGCAGGGGGGTTATTATATCGGGGCGTTACGGGGCAGAGCCCCGTCCCCAAAAAATTTTAAAGACTTTGACTTTGATTTTGATGTTCCAATCCAATAGATCGCCGCGCTTCGCTCGCGATGACGTATCTTTTGGCATATTTTTACTAAAACATCAGCCTAATGGACAATCTAGGTTTATTGCAAGGTAATTTTCAAAAAAACATCTGCCGTTTGTTTTTTTCCGTAGAATATATTATATTAGCACATTATGATAATAGAATATCTGCATCAGATTACCGGCATACACTTGCTCCATAGCCGCCTGTTCAGCACGGCAATGGCCGCAATCATCTCATTTCTGCTCGCCGTTGCGCTTTTTCCGCCATATATAAGGTTTCTGCGGAAGATGCGGGTCTCGTCGGAACTTGGAAACGAGGCGGAACAGGGACCGGTCATGCCGGCGGGAATACTATTTTTTTTCATCGTTGTCGTCACGGCTCTCATCGCGCTGCGCATCAACGCTTATGTAACGAGCGCGCTCGTTATATATTGCTTTTTCAGCATTATAGGCGCGGTAGACGACATTGCCAAGGTAGTAAACCAGCGCAAATTAGCGAGAGGGGAAGTCACAAAACAAGACTACCAATACAAAGCCGACGGCATCTCGTCAAGCCTGCGCCTGACGCTCTACCTTGTAATATCGCTAGTGGTGGCGATACTCGCCTACAGATACATTCCGGGTATAAATAAGGAAATCAATCTCCCGTTTGTGAGCGTAGAAAAATTGTACCCCACATTCCCGGTTTGGCTCTTCATCCCGCTAATGACGCTCACGATAGCGGTAATGGCAAACGGCGTAAACTTTACAGACGGCTTCGACACCCTTGCGACCGTGCCGGCAATATGCTGCCTGGTGTTCCTCGGGGTAATCTCGTTTGTCTCGAGCAACAGCGTTTGGAGCAGCTATCTGCTCATCCCGCACATTCCGGGTCTGCACGAGATACTGCCGCTTGTGGGGGCGGTCATAGGAACGCTTTTAGCCTACCTCTGGTACAACTCGCCGCCGTCAACGATCATCATGGGCGACAGCGGATCGGTGGGGATAGGAGGGCTTATAGGTATACTGTTCATCTTCTCAAAATCGGAATTTTACCTCCCTATAGTAGCTTTTATTTTTCTTGTCGAATTTGCGTCGGTGTTTTTGCAGATAGGCTTTTTCAAACTGACCAAAAAACGCATCTTCCGCTGTGCCCCAATCCATCATCATTTTCAATTTAAGATGCGGGATAGTGGAAAGTACATCGGGAAATTAGGCGAATTTCAAATAAAATCAAAAATTACATGGCGGTTTCACATACTGTCGATAATTATGCTGATTGTGGGATTTGCGCTGTTCTTGAAGATACGGTAATATGAACTGTCGCCGTATTTACCCGACAAGAAAAACACATTTCACATAGTTCACTACCCCCATCGCCAAGGCAATCAACAATATAACCGGGATTAGTCTTTTGAATATTATCGATTCTTTCCCAACCTGATTCGACGCGAGCGCGCCCATCAATACCAACGTGGGGCCGATTGCAACGCCTACGGAGGCGGAAAGCGACTGCGAGGCAGTCATCATAGCGGTGCTTATCCCCAAACGGTAAGCGATCGCGTATTGAAAATTTCCAAATAACACATTTGCGTTGGTGTTGTTGCCGGTCAGAAAACTCGCCAATACTCCAAAAAATGGGGAGAACAGCGGGAACAAGCCGCCTGTCAGGCCGGCAATGGTATAGGCAAGCTGGCTGGTCATACCGGACACCATCATAATGAGCGACATGTTGCCAAGCGCAAGCAGCGCAAGCGTGGCGGGTATCCCCTTTTTAACGGTTTTTTGTAAAGCGCCCACAAATATACCCGCATTCCAAACACCCGCCCGCTTATAGATGAAACAAGCCGCCGCAGACGCAATTAACAAAACGAAAACAGGATGCACGAACAACCTAATCGGGCTATAGTTCGTCACATCATCTATCACATAATTCAGTGACGTTTCAAAACCCCTAAAATCAAGCGAAAACGCAACGGAATCTCTGATCGCAGACGGTATAAGCTGAAACGACAGCAACAGCGCGAGAATCAGCACGTAAGGGAATAGCGCCTGCCACAGGTTTAGCTTGTCTTTGTAGAAGCCGGTTTCCGTTCTCTCTTCTTTCCCTCTCGACCGCAGTTTATACAGCAAAAACATCGCAACCAACCCGGCTATAGCCGTGTTCAGGGTGGCAAGGGCATACATGCCGGATATCAGGGTGAAATATTGAACGACCGCCATCACAAACGACACGGGCAGCACATACGCCAATCCCTGTTTTATTCCCTTGAAGCCGTCGTAGAGCCAGCAGATACCAATCCCTGTTAGCAGGTGGGCTACGGTATTGAATATCCAAAAGGGAACGGCCAAATCCGCTTCCGGGACTCCCGTTAGCCCCTGTATTACAAAGAACGCCGCGCCCATTGAGCCGAATGTCACCGCCCACGAATGCCCCAAAAGCGCCGCGGCTAACGATTTTATCGGATTGAATCCAAGGGCGATTAAGATAGGCGTGACTATTACGACAGGTATGCCAAAACCCGCTATGCCCTGCAAAAGCCCCGTAAAAAGCCACGCGAGAAGCAAGAAAGCGGCAAACTTGTCTTTCACAAAGATCATGATGTTTTTGTTGATTACGTTGATTGCGCCAAAGTCGCTTACCAAGTGATACAGAAGCAACGCGCCCCACACAATCAACGAGACGAACAACGCGAGCCACAGCGCCTTCCCCACCGCGACGGACAAGCCAAACACGGGCAACCCGAAGAACGCAAGCGCGATAGTAAGCGCGATAGCAAGAGAAATCCCACCGGCTTTCGCCACCGAGGTTCTAACAAAAATTAAAAGCCCAAGCAAACTAAGTATGGGCAATAATGACAAGATTGTTTTCATAGCTCCTTCTGCCGTCGTCCATAATATAAAATACGTCATTACTATGCGCGTTGTCAATAGGAAAATTAAATCTAATTAAAACCCCTAATTCTGCTCATTTTGTAGGTTTTTTTATGTAGACGGGGGACATGTGGGCATACTAAAAAACCTTGAGCCCTATTCCCGCCTGTTTCGCGTTTTTTCCCGCGATTTGGGCGTTTTTATTTATGTTTTATCCTTTTATATCAGCTTTACAAATTCTATCGCTTTTCCATCCGATATCCGTTCTATTTGAGGTCATTTAGAGCGGGTATAAATGGACAGATTTCAAACAAAAAGGAGGCCGTTCTTTGACTTTAGCGTTCGTGCATCCCGCAAGGGATGCAACGCTTGGTAGAAAACGATGGACCAGGGATGCAGGCTTTTTTTAAAACCTTTTTTTTAAAAAGGTCCGCCTAACTCCCCGATGCCGCTCCGTAAAATTAGGGACAACAAAGGGTTGTTTGAATGGATAGGGCGATGTTCATTCTTGCAGGGTTGGGGTGCGGTGGTTTTTTTAAAAACTTTTTTAAAAAAACGGTAAAATCCTATGAGACGGCAGTGATTTTAATTATATTACGACCATGGATACTGCGACCCTCGAACATGAAACCGCGCAAACCGCCAACCGTGAATACAAAAATTCCGTGTTCACGCTACTGTTCGGCGATATCGCCGCGCAACTCTATTGCGCCGTCGTCGGGAAAACCTATGACCCGGCCATGCAGGTGAAAGTAACAACGCTTACCGATGTACTATACAGAGGGCGCCTGAACGATTTATC
>JAITUP010000159.1 GCA_031286265.1 Chitinispirillales bacterium
AGCGGCGATATAAACGAGACTACCGATGATTATCAGTATACTAAGGATATGGGCCTCATAAGAGACGACCGCGGTAAAATAGAACCGGCAAACCCCATCTATGCGGAACTGATTATCAGAATCTTGACATGGTACCCCCAAGACTCAATCTACAGAACATATGGTGAATACGTCATCCCGCGATACCTGAAAGACGGAGCCCTCGACATGAGCCTTTTGATAAGCGATTTTCAACAATACTGGCGCGAAAATAGCGATATCTGGGTAAAGCGTTACGAAACGGAACTGTATCAATACAACGAAGCCGCCGCGCACCTGGTCTTCCAGGCGTTTATGCAACGGATAGTCAACGGCGGCGGATACATCATCCGCGAAATGGCGCTTGGTACGGGACGGTGCGATCTGTGCGTGGTCTACGACGGGCATAAGTACCCAATCGAACTCAAAATCAAGCAAAATATAAGAGGCCAATCCAAAATATACGAACAGATACTGAAATACATGGATAGCGTCGGATCGGACGTGGGATGGATTGTTATTTTTGATAAGGACGCAGAAAAATGCTGGGACGATAAGATTTATATGAAAGAAGAGATTGTGGACGGGAAGAGGGTGGTTGTGGCGGGGTGTTAAAAATTGTGCCCCAGGGCGCTATTTTCCGTTCTCCCCTTGAATTCGTGCGATACAATATTGCATATTATAGATTAGAATGATGCTTATTATGTTACACCCCTATCAAGGGGACGGGCTTGTTTTATTTTGCCCGTGTGCGGGTGGGTGATTGATAATGATGGTGATGGCGTACTATATTCTCCGTTTTTAGGATGTTGTGATGCGTAAGAACGTATTGTGGGTAGACGACGAGATCGAATTTTTACGATCTCATGTTGCCTTTTTGGAGACGCGTGGCTATAGCGTTACGCCTGCGTCCAGCGGCGAAGAGGCGTTGCGGCTGATACATGAGGGCGGGTGCGACGTATATGATATGGTGCTACTCGATAAGCAGATGCCCATAAAGAGCGGCAGCGCTACACTTGGTGAGATAAAAGCGATCTGCCCCGATCTGCCGGTCGTTATGTTGACGGGATGCCAGCACGGCACAGACGCGGCTTGCCCCGAAGAGTATGATGGCAGTTTGCCGAAGCCGATTGATCCGGATCGGCTCCTGCTTGCTTGCCAGCGGGCCATAGATTCCCGGCGACAGCGCACTTCCCACAAGATTTCCGACAAATATTTCCGCTACTATACCGATACCCACGCGCGTTTAAACAGTATGCTGAGCGCTTCCGGTTGGATGGATTTTTATGCGTCCCTCATCAAGTGGGACATTGAAATGGAGGGTGCGGACTGCGAGGCCATGCGCCAGACGCATACGGGGTTTAAGTTTGATGTCGGCAAGTGCTTTGGCAATTTCGCCACCGAAAATTACGTCGAATGGGCGAAGGGAAGCGGGAACGGGCGGCCGCTTATGTCGGTCGACATTATTAAAAAAGCCGTTGTTCCCGAACTGCGTGACGGCAGGAGCGTCCTCATGGTTGTTTTGAGCGGGGTGCGACTCAATCAATTCTTTGCTATTGAGCCGGAAATTAAGAAAAATTTTTCGGCCAAGGCGGCACGGTTTATGACCGTGCTGCCCACAACGCCGGATTTTTGTATGACAGCGCTCGCGTCCGGCCTCTACCCAGACGAAGCGGCGGCGGTTGAACCGGAAGCCTTTGAAACGAGAGCCCGGCACGACCCGGCCATTATGAAGCGGCTGATGTCTGCCGGGCTTGAGCGGGTATGGACAGATGCGGCAAAAACATTTTTCACAGACGCAAACGGGGCAGGGGCCAAGCGGAGGATTAAGGCGGCTCTCGACGCGATGAAAAAAACGCCGGTATTCGGCATTGTCGCGCTTGATCCCGTCGACCAGTTTATTGATGCGGAAAGTGACGGAACGCAGCGAGAATTAATAAGAGAGTGGTTTGCCGGTTCGGAGATATTCGCCATGATAAAGGAAGCCTGCAGCGATTCATGTACGGTGATTTTGACCTCCGACCGTGGCCATGTCTACTGCACCAGCGCAAGCGAGGTATACGAAATGCCGAAAATAGACGACGCGCCGAGATGCATATTCGGCAAGCGGTTATCAATTGATGAGCGTGAAGCGTTCCTACTTGAAGAACCGCGTCATTTCAGGCTGCCGCAACTTGCCGATGGGATAAAATGCGCCATGGCGCGAGAAAATTTCTATTTTACTATGCCGGGGAAAAAACAGGGCCCCGCCGATCATCGAAGCGGCGGAATATCGCTTGAAGAAATGGTTATGCCAATATATATTTGTCGGCCTATAGTAGTTCCACTTTAAAATAGCATCTACATTGCCCAACGGCTGCACGTTACTCAGTGATGTCGCCGGACAACGCAGATGCCATTTTAAGATGGAATGACCATAATCGGTAATAATGTAGAAATATGGTGAAAAATATGCGTGAACAATCGACATCAACACAGGAAACCAGAGCGCTCGGCGCGAGGCTTGCCCAAATAGCATCCGCCGGAGACGTATACTCGCTCGACGGTGATCTTGGCAGCGGCAAGACTGAGTTTGTGCGTGGATTCGTTGAAGCCCTAGCAAACGGCGCGGAAGTGCGTAGCCCGACGTTCTCGATAGTCAACACATATCAAACACCGAAATTTCCGGTATATCATTTTGACTTCTACAGAATAGAAAATCCAAATGAGCTGGCATCAATAGGGTTTGACGAATACATTTACGGCGACGGCGTATGCCTTATTGAATGGGGGGAGTTGTTCTCAAACAGGCTCCCGAATTATACAAAGTGCATCCGATTTACAAGTGCAGACGAAGATCGGCGTGTAATTGAAGCCGGTTTTTCGTTTTGAGATGAGTTGCTATATTTTATCATGGCAGAGCTTGTGATTGTCAACAATATAAAATACGCGAACATAAAACCGTAGCGGCCAACTCGGTTTTCAAGCGGGTTGGAGCGATTTTTACAAACAGCGAATTGCGGTCTTTGAGCAATTTATGCTCGTTGGCTGATATGCCGCCCGGCGGGCCTACGAGGCAGATTATTGCCGAATGCGCGGGCAAGTCGGCATTGTGCAACGGTTTTCCGTGTTGATCCGCGACAATGATGGGATTTTCATACATATCGATTACTTCCTGCAAAGATAACGGCGCGTCGAGTTTGGGGAGATATGGGTAGAGGCATTGTTTCATGGATACTATCATCTTAGCTTTGAACCGTTCGTATGATTTTTCCCATGACGACCACCACGGTTTGCGGCAGTGATCCATGATGAGCGGAATGACGCGTGAAACACCGATGGCGGTTGTGTGTTCCAGGATGGTTTCGAACGGATCCTTGTCCGGGAGCCCTGCGAGCAGAGTCAATTCCGGCGTTATTTTTGGAATTGTCGTTTTGTTGATAATTCGGCACGATAGCGATTGCCTCGTAATATCGACGCATAGACAGTCATAAATTGTACCTTTGCCGTTTGTGATTTGTATTTGTTGGCCGATCTTTATTCTTAGTACGGATATGGCGTGATTGGTTTCGCTATCGTTGAGAAAAACAGTATCATCAGTGATGTTATCGCTGTAAAACAGGTGATGGTCGATATTTTTCATAATGTCAGGCCCTTCAAAATCAAAATGTTACAGATGATTTTTCAATTCCGATTCTATCAACTTTGCCAATTCCCGTATGTCAATCGGCATATTTAATTTTTTTAGCGTCGTACAAAACTGATTATGGCCCCTACCTTGCCGATAGTTGGGTTCTCTTGGAGGGTGGCGGAGGTATTTGTCCATTAGCGATGTATCGTTATAAACCATCAGGCTCGACTGGTAATAAAACAGCGGCGGTTTTGATCCCATGTATAAGGAACTGCCGAGAATTTTTTTACCATCAACCGCTATATCGCTTATCCCCTCATGAATCGCGTTATCTATACCGGCTTTACAAAGGGCGGTGATTACGTGATCGTGTATTCTGCGAAAAACTTCTACGGCGTCTTCGCGAGGATTTTTTTTATTGCCGACGACCATGACGACAAGCACCCCCGGCGACAGTATGACCGTTCCCCCGCCACCTCTGCGTTCGGTAATCGCTACGCCGTCCGTTTCGCATTGATCAACAAAAATTTCACTGTCAAGAGCACGGCATGACGGGCCGTGTACTATTTCGATTGTTTGCTGTTCGTATATGTGTACAAACGGCAATTTTTGTGACGCGGCATTCATAAACATGTCGTCGTTTTTTCGTAGTTTTCCGGGAAATATCGGGTCTGCCATCAACAACTCTCTGCGATTTCATACAGTAATTTTTCCGAATCCGCCCATCCGAGGCACGGATCCGTTATCGACTTTCCATACGCGTCTTCGTCTGCTTTTTGCGCGCCTTCTTCGAGGTAGCTCTCTATCATAAATCCGCGGATCATCTGCGTTAACAGTGTATCGTGTCTTCTGCTACGCAACACTTCTCGCGCTATTCGTATCTGTTCTTTAAATTTTTTGCCCGAGTTATCGTGGTTTGTATCCACAAAAATAATAGGATTTTTCATGTTGCGTTTGACGTATGAGCTTGCGGTATGAATCAAATTTTCGTAATGATAATTTGGTATGGGCTCGCCGTGGCTGTTTACCGCGCCTCTCAAAATCAAATGCGCGTGATGATTACCCGGAGTTTCTACCTCATATCCATTATATGAAAACGAGTGCGGTATCTGCGCGGCGAGGACAGAATTAAGCGCTACATTTATATCACCGCTTGTAGGGTTTTTCATTCCGACCGGAATATCGAGCCCGCTTGCCGTCAATCTGTGCATCTGATTTTCAACCGACCGCGCGCCCACTGCCACGTAGGAAAGCAGGTCGTCTAA
Source organism: Chitinispirillales bacterium (assembly GCA_031286265.1). GTDB lineage: Bacteria > Fibrobacterota > Chitinivibrionia > Chitinivibrionales > Chitinispirillaceae > GUT77. Next base: position 4,894 of record JAITUP010000159.1, read on the forward strand.
ATAGGGGTGATTATTAGGATAAAGCATCTCATCCGCCGCGCTCAAGCCGGAGATGTTGAGCGAACGTACGTGCATTTTTCTGATCGCGGTGATTCCTTCGGCAACGTTGGGCGCCTTCAAGTGATTGGGCTGGTGGGCCATTCCCTTGTATCCCTGACCGGTGGTTCTCGGTTTATTTGTATACAGTCGCGGAATAAGGATCAGCCTGCTTTTTACCTTTTCCTGCACTTCGGCAAGACGATAGACATATTCGCACACGGCATCCTCATCATGTGCCGAGCAGGGGCCCACTACCGCGATAAAACGGTTATCCCTGTTCTCAAAAACCGCCTTTATTTCGCTGTCCCGCTCGGCCTTTTTCACAAGCAAGTGCGCCGGCACGGGCACGGCTTCCTTAATTTCGGCAAACGTTGGGAGTTTTCTTATTTCCTTAAAGCTCATAGTCGATTAATATAATTTGCGCCATCTGAAAAAATTTTTTTTTGATTTATATTTTGGCATCACTTATATTTCAGTTTGAGGCGTGTTGTTGAAACGATACATCGGGCGGATTTATGAAAATCATCTCAGTTCTGAATCACAAAGGCGGTGTGGGGAAAACCACATTTACCGGCTGTGTCGCACAAGCGTTGGCGCTCACGGGATATCGGGTATTGGCTGTTGACAACGATAGCCAGCACAATTTATCGTCGCTCCTGAATGTCGGCGTGAGGCAGCCGAATATTCTTGATGTATATAAATCCACGTTGGCCGATGCGCCCAAGGCGTTTTTGAGCGCGGTAGTCAAAACAGGGCTGCCCAACCTGCATATAATAACATCATGCGGCAATCTGATCGGCGAGGCGGCGCCCGATGCTTTCCATTTGAAAAACACCATCGAGGCCTGCGGGCTTGGGCGATACTACGATTTTGTGATGATCGATAACGCCCCCGGCCTCGACCGGCTTCAGGCATCGGCGGTGAATGCGTGTCATGAAATTTTTGTGCCCACGGAGCTGCGGCAGTTTGCGGTCGACGGGCTCGTCGAGATGGAGCGGACGCTCGAGGCGCGATGTCCGCAGGGGGGGCGCATCACGAAGATCGTCCCAAATTTTTACCGCGACATCCGCCGCCACAACACGTTTCTCGCCGCGCTCGACACAATGTTCCCCGGTCGGGTCACGGCAACGCGCATACCGCTCGACTCCGTGTTTGACGAGGTCGTCACCGAGGGGAAAATATTGTTTTTACACAGGCTCTATTCAAAAGGCGCGGCCACGTACATCAAACTCATGTATGAGCTTTTTAATTTGGGCGAGGAAACCGTGTGGGACGCGGTATCGGGCAAGCGCGACGAGTACATACGCGACCGGGCGCGGGAGAGATACTATAAAATGAAAACCGAGGATACGGAGGATAATACGTAATGAACAATGAAAATGCTGGCGAGCGGGTTTTCGCGAATGTCGACGAGGCGCTTGCGAAAAAAATAATTTCGCGATCAAAGAAAAACTGCGGAAACGCGGCGCCAAAAATTGATGTCGTTACGAGTAATACGGTGATGGGCGATCCTGTTGATAAAAATGATAATCGCATTTCTCGCTACAAGTCGATACTAATAATAACAGCCGCGGCAATTGGGGCGTTATTGATTTTGGCAATATTAATTTTCGGACGCAAGGATAACGGCAATGATTAAACGGTGGACGGATGTTGACAAACAAAATTACATGTCACGATATGACGGTCATCAACATAAAATAGAAAAAGATTTACTATTACAGGCATACTCCACAACGCTTTTGGGCGCTGAAAATGATTTGACTATGCACGGTGGCGGTAATACGTCGGTTAAAAAGAATATCGCCCATGAGGGCCGCGCAAAACGCGCGTTATACGTAAAGGCTTCCGGCACACCGCTAAATTCATTTACTCCCGAACATTTTGTAGTGATGGATTTGGAGTTTTTGGAAAGTTTGAAAGATCGCGGTAGTCTTGATGATGAAACGATGGCGCGAGAGTTTAGAAATCACCAACTGATAAATTGCGACAAATTACCGTCGATAGAATCGTTGATGCATGCGTTTATCCCCGCAAAATTCGTTGCGCATACTCATCCGTCAGCCATACTGAAAATCGCCAACAGGATAGGGGGAGGCGAACTTTTGAAAAAATGTTTTGGGGCCGATATAGCCGTTGTTCAATATGCGAAGATGGGATACGATTTGGCGAAGACGGTATCGGATGCCGTCAAACAGTCACCCGGCAGTATCGGCGTTGTTATGCGGCATCATGGATTGATCGTGTGGGGCGAAGATGCGCGGGAAGTTTATGAAAAAACGATTGACATCGTTACGAAAGCCGAAAAGTTTTTGGAAAAAATACTTGTCCGCCCGATTGCGTCGGCCAAGCAGGAGATGTCCACGAGTAAGTCAATACAAAATTTCAAGACAGTAGTCCCGATGGTAATGGAAAGTTTTTTGAAGATAGCGCAGGATAACGGCGATAAAAAATTTTCTGCTGAAAAAATATCACTAACGCTATTAAACACCGCCGACGTTCTTGAACTTATAGGTTCGCCGGAGGGCAAAGATATCATTTGCAATCCGCCCATGACCCCAGATTACCCGATGCACGTGTGGATACTGCCGCTATGGACGGACGCTTGCCTTGAAGGCTCTTTCGAAAAAATATCTACGCTTATAGGTAATGACATTGGCGAATATGCCAGCAATCATAAAAAATATCTCAAAGCGCACGACGTGACAGACTTTTCCACGCCCGATCTTTTGCCTCGCGCCGTTGTTCATCCGCAAATCGGCGCGATATGCTTTTGCCTCAGTGACAAAAACGCCTATAAAATCGCCGACTTCACCCGCCAAGCATTTTCAATCAGGCGGGCAATCGCAGAAACCGGGGGCGTTTACGAAAGTTTGCCGGAAAAATATCTGCTCGACATGCAATATCGAGGTTATATGCAAGGAGTAAGGCATGTCTGTTGACGAATCGCTATTGACGACAATACAGGCAAGTTAGGGAGTGGATTGTGAGGGGGAAGGTGTGCTAGGATTGTGAAAAAAATATAATAAAATGTTTGACAGGCAGAAGCGATATAGTATATTGCGTGGAGTGTCGTTGTACTCTTAAAATCGTATTTACGGAATAAATGGTGCTTTTATGCAACTTTTTCATGCTTCAAATTTGGAAATCAATAGCCCAAAACTGGTCAACCGTACCCAAACGCTTGATTTTGGAGGCGGATTTTATACTACATCGAATAGAGAGCAGGCCGAGGAATTTGCGTTAAAAGTTTATGCAAGGCGGAAAAAAGAGGGATCCCCCACAGTAAACGTTTATGATCTTGATGAACGCGCACAACAATTAAATATTTTGAAATTTGAATCACCGTCGAATAAATGGCTGGATTTTGTGGTTCATAACAGGAGGAACGGGCGAAAAGAAAATTACGATTTAATAGTAGGCCCAGTGGCAAATGATGACGTTTTCGCCATCATCGTGCTTTACGAAGACGGACAATTAACAAAAAGCGCTGCGATAAGAAGATTTAAGGTTAAAAAACTATTTAATCAGTATGTTTTTTGCACGGAAAAAGCACTTTCTACGTTGGCTTTTATAGAGTCGTACAAGGTGAAAGGAGGGTAGATGGACAACAAAAAGCTGTCAACGCTTTTAGGAATCTGTATAATTCCCGGCATCGTGAGAGAGCTTAAAATTTCTGACGATGAAATGATCGAATCGTTAGATAAACTCTACCGGTCAGCCCTTTATGATGTTTTGATACAAGAAGAAACTGCCGTTTGGCATTTAAGCCCGACAACGCTGGCTAATATTTATCTGGAGGAACTGAAAACCGGAATTTTAGAACTACCGGAGGATCAGTGAATAAGGAAAATAAATTTTTAATTTTCGCCGTCGAGTATTACAGGGACAAGAAAAATCTGACCGGTAGGCAAGTCGCGAAGCTCTTTTCAAAACACGATATCTACCGAATGATTATCGACAACTATTTTCTCTATCACATAGAATCGCCGGATAATTTCGTCGCCGAGATTGACGAGGCAATAGCGAGTATCCCAGAGAAATAAATGCAGAAACAAAAAAAGTTAAAACGATTATGTATGAAATGAATTATATTCATATTTTATGACATATTAGCATAAAATTGAACACAGGAGCGATAAAACCAATGAATACAAAAATTGTTAAAAAAGTGACCAAAAAGGCAATAAAAAAAACAATCGCCACCACCTATACCCCACCCCCTCGTCTGCTTAAAAAATATGCGGATGTTATGATTAAATTCGCGCTTAATAGCGGTAAAGGAATGAAAAAAGGCGATGTTGTGTATCTCGTCACGCAGATTCCTGGGCTTCCGCTTGCGAAGCAAACCTATAAAACGATCATGGAAATGGGCGGATACCCTATCATTAGCATAATTGATGACGATTTTAAGTTGATACAAGTCAAAAACGCCTCGAAGCAACAACTGACTTTCTTTCCGGATAAATTCTACCGCGGCCTTGCCGATACCATCGATCACTGGGTGAGGATTATAGCAACCGACGACCCGATGTATTTGAAGACTGCCGATCCGGCTAAGGTGCTGCTGTCAAACAGCGCCACCCGGAAGTTCCGCGAATGGCTTGATCAGAAAGAAGACAAGGGAAAATTCACATGGACGCTTTGTCTCTACGCGACTGAAAATATGGCTAAGGAGGCCGGGCTTTCGCTCGAAGAATATTGGGATCAAATCACCAGAGCATGCTTTTTGAACGAGGCCAATCCTGTCCAAAAATGGAAGCGTGTATTCAGCGAAATGCAACGTTTGCTCAACAGACTCAACTCGCTTCCGATAAAGAGGCTCCATATAGCGGCTAAAGAGACAGATTTATGGATCACGCTTGGCAAAAAACGTAAATGGCTCGGCGGCAGCGGCAGAAATATCCCATCGTTTGAGATATTTACATCGCCGGATTGGCGGGGGACGGAGGGAACGATCTATTTTGACCAGCCGCTATACAGATACGGCAACGTTATTAAAGATATCAGGCTAGAATTTAAAAAAGGCAAAATAGTTAAGGCGACGGCGAAAACAAATGAAAAAATGCTCAAGGAGCTTATCAAGCAAAAAAACGCCGATAAGATAGGCGAGTTTTCGTTGACCGATACGAGGTTTTCAAAAATAACAAAATTTATGGCCGAAACGCTCTACGATGAAAATTTTGGCGGCAAATACGGTAATACGCATTTGGCGGTAGGCAAAAGTTATCACGACGCCTACGCCGGCGATACGTCGAAAATGAAAAAAGAAGAATTCGCCGCACTCGGCTTCAACCACTCGCAAGAACATACCGATATTATAGCGACGACCGACAGAACGGTAACGGCGGAGCTAATAAACGGCAGCGAAGTAGTGATATACCGTAAGGGAAAATTTGTTATCTGATTTTATGTTAAAGCAAATGCTTGATGATATCTACGCTCAATATCATCACCCGCGATATTTGGTCCTTGATCCGCTTGTTTGTGTTCGCAAATTTGGCGGTCAGGACAGCCGCGAGGCCGTCGGTTTGCTCGCGGCCTCTCTTGCGTATGGTCGGGTAGAAATTATTATTCGCAATATCAATGCCATTATCAATATTATGGGTGACGACCCCGTTGGATTTATCAAAAATACATCATACAAGCAAAAATTAAATTTTCTCAGCAAATTCAAACACCGATTTAACGATGGTCAAGACATATCCGCACTTCTCGAATCCATCGGTATTATAATGAAAGAGTATGGGTCAATAGAAAAATGTTTTTGCGAATGTATGGATAAAACAGGCAATCAATTCAAAGACGCGTTGGCATTGTTTACCGGCATCGTCAAAAACAACGGCCGTATTCACTGCGGCAATCGCGCGAGCTTTGAATATCTGATTCCATCCCCCAATAAAGGAAGCGCCTGTAAAAGGATCGTTTTGTATTTGCGCTGGATGATACGTAAAGACGACGGTATTGATTTAGGTGTGTGGAAAAACATTTCGCCATCATGCCTGCTGATTCCAGTCGATACCCATGTAGCCAGAATCGCTCGCGGATATGGATTGACAAACAGGAAGGCTTCTGATTGGAAAATGGCGGAAGAAATCACCGCTCGTTTAAGAGAATTTGATCCAGACGACCCGATCAAATATGACTTTTCCCTTTGTCATGCGGGGATGGTTGCATACAAAACTGTTTCGCCGCAGCTTGGGAACAGCATGTGCTGCTGAACGTAAAGTTTATATTCCGGCATTATTTTGTGGATATACTCGGCAATGCAGATCATATCTTCGTTGCTGTGATATATGCTGATAGCAAGTTTTGGTTTATCGCGCAGGATAGTATTTTTCGCACCTTTGAGCGCGTCTAATTCCGCACCTTCCACATCCATTTTTATAAACGTAACTTTGTCCTGTAAATTTAAGTTGTCAATGGATTTGACTTGAATTGAATTTATCTCTCCTTTAATTGCCGTGGCGCAATTTTCAGGACCATCATCGCTTATTATTTTTGATTCATCGCTTCCGCATGTATTAAATTTAACTTCGCCGTCTTTGTCATATACACCGGCGTTTATCAGTGTTATTTTGGGGTTGTTTTCTCCATATTTTTTCTTGAGTTTTTGAAAGTTGCGCAGGTCCGGTTCAAACGCTATGACGGCCCTGTATTCTCCGCAATGCTTAATAAAATCGTCTATGGTATTGCCGTTAAAGGCCCCGCAGTCGATAAAAACTTCATCTTTACCAAACCGCAATTCTCTGACGAGATATTTTTTTCTACTGTAGTATTTGGCCGGAAAATCTTTTTTAAGACCGGTTTGCCGATATTTCGTGAGACCGAGATATGTGTTTTTACTTTTTTCATCAGCCAGCGTAGCGGCTACGCGCTCTATTCTTTCGGCGTTTTCCGCGAGGTAGCTGTTTCGCTGCGCCTCCGCCAAAACGCTGCCCGGCACAAACGGAGCGCGGCTCATGGTGAACCACTGGAAGCGCTGATAGATGGGCACGAGGCGCTCACCGATAGCGGTATTCCGGAGGTTATGCTTATTCGCGAATCGTGTGACAACTGCAAATATCTTTTCGATCATACTGCTTTTTCCTCTGCTTTCCGTTTTTCATCACCTTCCTTCAAACTTGCCCCACTTTCCTTTTGATCTAAAATACTATATTGCTTATCGGCATTCATTTTTTTTATAAATAAAAAAAGATATGGCTTGCGTTGGCAACAATTATTTTATACGGTTAAGGGACTTTATAATTTATGGAAAGGGTATAATATGACAAAAACACTAAGTGTTCGTCTCGACAGCGACATAAAAGAAAAGGCCGAAGCGATTCTTGAACTCTATGGCTTGGATATCTCAACCTTTTTGCTGATGACGATCCATGCCACTGTGAACCAGGGCGCTATCCCATACGAAATAAAATATAATCCCAAATTCCGTTCTGTCGCCTCGCTCACAAAAGAAGAAATTGAAGCGAACTCAACAGAAGACGGAAACTGGATCTTCGACGAGGAAGAGGGGAGGTTCATCCGACCGGAAATTATCGATGAACTTGAAAAAAATGGTGATTATATTTTGCCAAACGCAAATGAAAGCATCGAAGATTTTATGAAAAGACTAATTGCCAATGAATAAAAGAAATATTGCTTTTTCTCGAAGATTTACAAGAAAACTAAAAAAAATCAATGCGGAAAAACTTAGATTGATCTCGGTGGCGATTACTAAATTTCAAAAAGGCAAAGATGAAACATTAAGAATACACAAATTAAAGGGAAAATACAAAGACTTTTGGTCTTTTGATGCCGCTTATGATTTACGAGTAATCTATTTTTTAAACGAAAAAGGCACCGTGATAATTCATAACCTTTATGATTTTGGAACACACGAAGAATTATACGCAGATTAAAATGCTTATTGAAAATATTAGTTACCATATTTTATTTCCTAATCGGCAGAGCGCAATAATGTATATTCTTGCGGTAACGTAACGCATTTAAAAGGAGAATCCAAAAATGGCAGTGGAAAAATTTGTATACTACATGCACCGTTTGACCAAAATTTACCCAAATAAAAAGGAGGTCTTGAAAGACGTCTCCCTCTCTTTTTATTACGGGGCCAAAATCGGCATTATCGGCACAAACGGATCGGGTAAGAGTACGCTCATGAAAATTATGGCGGGCATTGACACCGAATTTCAGGGTGAGGCATGGCTTGAGCAAGGGCGGACGGTGGGGTATCTGCCGCAAGAACCGGGACTCGACGAAACCCTCGACGTTAAAGGAAATGTCGAATTAGCCGTGAAATCTACCCGCCAACTATTAGACGAATTTGACGAAATCAGCATGAAATTCGGCGAAGACATGACACCGGAGGAAATGGATAAACTCTTAGAGCGGCAAGCCAAATTACAGGATAAAATTGATGCAGTTGATGCGTGGAATCTTGACCGCCAGCTCGAAATCGCCATGGACGCGCTCAGGCTCCCGCCGGGGGACGCAAAGGTTGACACGCTCTCAGGCGGGGAGCGCAGGCGTGTGGCCTTGTGCAAACTATTACTCGAAAAACCCGACCTGCTACTACTCGATGAACCGACAAACCACCTCGACGCCGAATCGGTCGCGTGGCTCGAACGCCACCTGAAAGAATACGCCGGCTCCGTCATCCTTGTAACGCACGACCGCTATTTCCTCGATAACGTAGTCGAGTGGATCTTGGAACTTGACCGCTCGCGCGGTATTCCGTGGAAAGGCAACTATGCGTCATGGCTTGCGCAGAGAACGGAGCGCCTTGCTCAGGAAGAAAAGGAGGAGAGCGTTCGGCAAAGACGGCTCAAACAGGAACTTGAGTGGGTACACATGTCTCAAAAGGCGCGTCAATCCAAAGGCCGCGCGCGCCTCAACGCCTATGAAGAGCTACGCGCGCTTGAAACTCCCGATCGGGTGACGACCGCAAGCATCATTATCCCGCACGGCCCGCGCCTCGGCAACATGGTAATCACCGCCGAAAAACTGTCTAAGGCCTATGGGGATAAATTGCTGTTCGACGACTTGAATTTCACGCTGCCGCGTTCGGGGATCGTGGGTGTCATCGGCCCCAACGGCGCCGGCAAGAGTACGCTCATGCGGATCATCACCGGCGGTGAGAAGCCGGACAGCGGAACGCTTGCCATCGGCGAGACGGTATCGCTTAGTTATGTCGATCAGTCCCGCGACTCGCTTGATGGTGAAAAAACGGTATTTCAGGAAATCACGGGCGGCGGCGACACGATAAAACTCGGCAAATTCGAGGTCAACTCGCGGGCTTATGTCGGCAAATTCAATTTTTCCGGCTCGGATCAGCAAAAGTTAGTCAAAGACTTATCCGGCGGCGAAAGAAACCGAGTGCATTTAGCGAAGCTGCTGCAATCAGGCGGGAACGTGCTTTTGTTTGACGAACCTACCAACGACTTGGACGTGGAAACGCTGCAGGCATTAGAAATTGCGATAAGCGAATTTTCCGGATGCGCGGTAATCGTCTCCCACGACAGGTGGTTTTTGGACCGCGTCGCAACCCATATTTTAGCGTTTGAAGGAAACAGCTCTGTCTACTACCACGAGGGCAACTATGCCGACTACGAGGAAAAGAAACACGCCCGATTAGGAACGGACGCAGATCAACCTCAACGTATAAAATATAAGCCGCTTCAACGGTAGTGAAGCAAGGAGATTTTAATGTTTTAATTTTTAAAAAAAATTAACGTTTTTTTTAAAAAAATGCTTTTCGTGTTGCCGGAAGTCTATATTGAGTATTTGACATTTCAATATAGACTTCCGTTCTGCCTTTCCACGACCTCACCAATCGTGGGGGGGCAGGGCGGAGATTTATAAATATAAACTAGAGGCAATCGAGTTGTCGCTTGTTTCGTTGCTGAAGAAAAGAATTAGGTAGTTAGGTAGTGCGACAATGTAAATTTTGTCGTTGGTATTACAAATTTTAAAACTGAACTTAAAAATTTTACATTCTATTCAAAAAATATTAAGGAGGTAGTAAAAATGAATATTTGGAGGATTAACCTGAAGCCTGATGCAAAAAAAAATGTTGATTCTCATCAGTTTTGTATGGAAAATAAGATAGTTGGCATCGGTTGGCCAGTTGCTAATGTATTGGCTCCTGTATCGTGGAAAAAATACTTGGAGGCTGCGGAAGAACAATACAAAGGAGATGGGCATAAAGGTTGGAGGAAAGCCATAAATATAATGAAAAATCGCATGTATAAAGATGACCTTATTTGGACGCGGGATAGTAAAGGTATTTATTCTTTGGGGCGCATAATGAGCGATTGGTGCTATGACGGGTCGAATAGTTACCTCGATGCCGACATTGTAAATTTCCGTGAATGTGAATGGTATAAAATCGGGACAGTTGATGCAATACCTGGAAAAATTGTAAACAGTTTCATACCACCTGCGACAGTTCAGCAGGTTCGTAGCAGTGCTGTAATGATATTCTCTCAACTAATTTACAATGAAAAAAATAAAAGTAACTTTTACAAAGTCGATAAATTATCGAGTAAAAACATTTTTGATTTATTGTCACCGGATGATTGTGAGGATGTTTTGGCAATTTATCTGCAAGAAAAATACAACTATTACTTGATTCCGAGTTCGTGTAAAAAAACTACTCCAGCTTACGAATATACCTTAATAAACGCAAAAACCAATAAATGTGCAATCGCTCAAGTCAGAAGTGGAAATGAGTCTTTGAATATTGACGGCTATTCCAAATATGATACGAGGGTTTATTTATTTGCAACCAGCGGGAATTATCTTGGTCAGCCAAAGGCGAATATCACAACTGTGGAGCCAGAAGAGATACGGAAATTTTTATACGAGTATACTCATCTTCTTCCGAAAAAAATGAAAGTTTGGGTTAATATGAGCCGATAGAAAAGAAGAGATAAGAGAAATATTTTATTTTTAATTTTTGCAGGGTGGAAATTAAGAGCGGCTTCATTTTTGCATAAACTCGCTTCGATCCATCAACCCGGGAGGGTTCCTCACGGTCCTCCCACCTAGGTTGTCATCCGTTCGTTGTTTTTCGTCTACCTCATCAATACTCGTTGAAAATTAAGTTCAGTCCGAATTTTTTGTAATATGGAAACACTTTATCGCTACTCACGAGCGTAATTTTTTCTGTTATTGCTTGCGCTATAATCATTCTATCACTTGGGTCTTTGTGGTTGTAACGGCTAAAAACCGCATTAAACCATCAATCCTGGAATGGATTTTCGCGCTTTTCTCCGTTCCCGTTCGTTGGCCTCAAAATTTTCCACCGATTTCATGTTTTTTATTTTTATCTTTGGCATACATTATATTATATTATTAGCAACGATATGGTTGTAGCATATTAACACGTCAATCAGGAGCGAGCAATAATGGCTTCAGTTGTGTTGAGTTTACCGAATATCGAAATATCGCCTACTTTCGATATTTCTGTATATTTGGCTAGCAAGTTATATGAGGACGGTTTGTTTTCTGCCGGTCAGGCCGCGTCTTTGGCTGGTTTGTCCAAGCGTGCTTTTATTGAGGTGATGGGTAAATATGGCGTATCGCCTTTTAGTTCAAATGTAGACGATCTTCTTGAAGATATCGCCAATGCCTGAAACGATTGTTATAGCTGATACGAGTTGTCTGATTGCGTTAGCTAGTGCCGAAGTGTTAGACATTTTGCCCCGATTGTATAGCAGGATAGTTATAACTGAAAGTATAAGGGATGAATACATGGGGGAACTACCCTCATGGATTGAAGTCTCGGCAGTTTCTGACCCGAAGTATCAACGTGTTCTTGAGAGAATATTGGACAAAGGTGAGGCTTCCGCGATTGCGCTAGCTGTTTCGCTCAAGAATGTTGAAGACGTGTTACTGATATTAGACGATCTAAAGGCGAGAAAAGAAGCCAAGGGTTTGGGCTTCAAGGTTACCGGCACTTTAGGCATTTTGTTTAGAGCAAGGCAGGATGGCCTTATTCCAGCATTAAAACCATATACTGACAAGTTGCAATCTACGGGTTTTAGAATATCCACAATTGTTATTGGAGAATTGTTGGCGTTAAGTAATGAATTGTAGGTATTCTATTGGAAACAATTTCTATTTTTGTCTAAACCAACATCAAATCACCAACCCGAGAGGGCCCCTCACGGTCCTCTCTCTCAATTTCCTACTTACACTATTTCATCGGCGAGTTAAGTGTCAATATTTTTATTTAACCCAAATTGTCCATTAGCCATATTTCCTCTCTTTTCGGGATGTTTTCTAATGGACACCATTAGAGTAACCTGTTGATTTATAATGAGTTACAGTTGCAGAATGTGTGAATAAATCACCTAATGGACAATTTGGGTTTAATTTATTTGAAAAAGTAGCGTGAGCTTGTTTTTCAGCATTGTTAGGGCTTGAAGATCCCCAAAAGGCGCGGGGAATCCCCCTTGTGTCCCTCCCGTCTCCCCCTTTTCCACCAATCCGCTCGCTTTTTCAAGTTTCCCAGTTGATTTCATGTTTTTTTATTTTTATCTTTGGCATCAATCCATCAATAGTAAGGCTCCTTTATCCCCTCTGATTGTGTGAAAACAGGCGTTATTGTATGATCGAACAAGGACGGCAGGGCGTTTTTATCGACCATGCTCGACAAAAACGTCGGTTTCTCTTGCTTTGTCGACTACACATATATTATTTTATGTTTAATTAAGCGTCTGTGATTTTTTATTTGAATGGGCGTTTCTAAATTTAAACTTTGTCCGCTGGCCGGATGACTTAGTGTTGGAGGTTTTTATGATACCGAGAAATACGTATCTTCAAAAAATCGTTCCGTTTATCGATACGGATTTAGTAAAAATATTCACCGGCATAAGGCGATGCGGCAAGAGTGTGATGCTTGATTTGATAAAGGACGCGTTGTCGGAAAGAGGGGTGAAGAAGAAGCAATTTGTGAGCATGAATTTTGAAGATATTGAGACGGAAAGATATCGTGATTACCAAAAACTCCATGAACATATTTCCGCTAAAATAAATAAGATAGACGGAAAGGCATATTTGTTTTTGGATGAGATACAAGAAGTTGGCGCTTGGGAGAAGTGTGTAAATTCTCTTCGGGTAAAATTTGATTGCGATATCTATATTACAGGTTCAAACGCCAATCTGCTATCGGGTGAATTTGCCACTTATTTGGGCGGGAGGTATGTTGAAATTGTGATATATCCATTTTCTTTCGCGGAGTTCATCGAATTATATAGGAGCCAAAATGAAAGCGCGGATGTTGAAAAAATATTTAAAGAATATCTGCTTGTCGGCGGAATGCCGTATCTGAAAAATGTCGGCTTCAACTATGACGCAAGCGTGATGTACTTGCAAGATTTATATAATTCTGTTGTTTTGAAGGATATTGTTCGGAGAAATCAGATACGTTCAATAGATTTATTTGAGCGGGTTATAAAGTATGTGATTGCAAACATCGGGACAACTTTTTCGGCAAGCGGAATATCGAACTATTTCAAGAGCGAAAAGCGTGATGTCGCGGTCGATACCATATTAAATCATCTGCGATACTCTGAAAACGCGCACCTTTTAAGTCGTGTCAGGCGTAAAGATATAGTTGGCAAAAAAACACTCGCGGTTAGTGAAAAGTATTACATCGCCGACCACGGATTAAGAGAGGCTGTTATCGGTAAAAATCAGCAAAATATATCCCTGACCCTAGAAAATATCGTTTTTATGGAACTTAAGCGGCGGGGCTATAATGTATGTGTAGGGAAAATAAACGGCTTTGAAATAGATTTTATAGCGGAAAAAAACAATGCCTGCATATACGTCCAAGTTTGTTATCTGTTAGCCTCGAATCAAACAGTAGAGCGGGAATTTTCCGTTCTGGAAAAAATCAAAGACAACTATCCGAAGTTTGTAGTTTCGCTCGACGAATTTGACATGAGTCGAAACGGAATTAAACATCTGAACATACGTAAATTTCTGCTGGATAGTAATTGGTGAAATAGTGGGCGTATGAAGTAATGGGAATGGATTTTCGCACTTTTCTCCGTTCCCGTTCGTTATCCTCAAAATTTTTCTCCGATTTCATGTTTTTTATTTTTATCTTTGGCGTATATTATATTTGTTATGTATTCGGGTTCTTTTTTATGGAGGTGTGATTATGCCGGTACAATTTGATGTTGACGAGTCTTTACTTACTGATGCGATTAAAATCGGCGGTTTCAAGACGCGTGATGATGCGGTGAATGTGGCGCTTAAGGAGTTTATAGGGCTCAAAAAGCGTCAGGAAGCTATGGATTTATTGTGGCAAGTCGATTTTGACGAAGATTGGTCACCGCAGAAAGCGCGAGGAAAAGTGTGAAATTTATCATTAAAAAATGATTGGGTGATATTTTCGGAAGATGCTGATTTCTTGAATTATCGAAAATATATACCAATCAAAATATACGTTGCAGGGTGATTTAGCAACGGATCAACCTCAACGTATAAAATATAAGCCGCTTCAACGGTAGTGAAGCAAGGAGATTTTAATATTAAAATTTATAAAAAAAATTAACGTTTTTTTTAAAAAAATGCTTTTCATGTTGCCGGTAATTTATATTGACGTTGATGTTAGGCTAATGAAGTTACGGCTTAATTGATTTTGCTGGCGGTTCATCGGTTGCCGGTACTCGGTTGAAAGCTCTGACCGGTTGGGAAACTCGGGACGACAACGCTACTCTTATTCCCGGTACTGATAATCACGGCTTTTCGGCTTTGCCCGGCGGCATCCACGTCACCGTCATTAGTACTTTCTGGGATGTCGGCATAGTCGGCAACTGGTGGAGCGCCACGGAGTTCGAGAACGCAACGACGACTCAGGCTTGGAGCAGAAGCATGTACTCGATGGGGCACAACGTGGATAGGGGCGATCTGAACAAAAGCACTGGCTTATCGTTGCGTTGTGTTAGGGATGATTGATGGAATATGAATGTTTGACATTTTTGATATAGGCTTCCGCTTTGCCTTTCCACGGCCTCACCAATCGTGGAGGGCAGGGCGGAAATTATAAATATAAACTAGAGGCAATCGCGTTGTCGGTATGAGTGTGCCGCTTTGTCGGTTGTTTCGTTCAGAGAGGAGATGGTTTATGGAGTACGGGTAGAGGCTGGGAGAAGTTTTAGTGGCTTTTTTGTCGTCGATTTGAAAAAGTAGTTATGCGGGAAGCCGCAGAAGGAGGGTGGTGTGAACAACGGTAAAATAGTAGTAGCGCTTAAAGGTATTTCTAAAATTGGCAAAACGGAAACTTTGAAAAAATTGATAAAAATCCTTTTGGAATTGCCATCGGGTAATATATTATATCAATCTTCCGATAAATATAAAGATGCCATTTTAATAATTAAAATAAAGGGGCTAATTATAGGTGTCATCACACAAGGAGATCCAGGCACAGAATTGGATAAAAAACTATATGAAATGAAAAGTTTTAACTGTTCATTAATATTTTGTGCCAGCAGAACTCGCGGTGACACTATATCTGTGGTAAAAGATTTCTCTATAAAGCATAATTTTGGCCTAATATGGACCTCAACATATTATGCTGAAATTAAGGAAATTTATTATAACATAGATGGATTAAACGAATTAAAGGCAGAGCAGCTGTTGAAGTTGGGTCTTTCAATCTTAAATAAAAGAGAAATAGAGTGAAAATAATTTACATCGCTGGCGCGATAATTCTTATTTTCGGGAAGATAGTTGTGATAAATGAAGCATATTAAGAAAGGTGATTAATTGGGAGGCAGCGGATATTCGTGAAAAAATTAAAGAATCGCATAGTGAAAACTACGAGGGCCTAGCTGTTTCTGTCCACGATGGTATAAAAAAAATTAGAACTGTCTATGCGGATGGTACTATCTCAAAAACGCCGTAAAAATTTACAAATATATCCTGTTTATCACGATGGAGGTTTTTGTATGAAAAAAGCATTACTCTGCAAGCTAATCAACACGAAAAAGCGGCTATTTCTTTGTGTTACGGCCGCCGCATTACCCGCATTTTTGCTGTTTATAGCCTGTTCGGACAACTCCGATAACGGTTGGTCTCCGGGCGGCCACGAAGGCGGCGCCACGTATACTCTTTTGCTCCTCGCCGGTAGCGGCGCCGCTTCCGTGTCGCCATCCGGCGCCAGTACACATAACGCCAACACCACCCCCACCATAACGACAACACCAATAAACGCGGAATGCACGTTTAACGGATGGACACCAGAGGCAGGGATTATTAACCCGAACTCGGCAACTACTACCGTATTCATGGATCAGGACAGGTTGATGATTACCGCGAACTTCGACTGCCTCACCTACACAGTCACCTACGATATCAACGGCGGCACGGGGACAACGCCCGCCGCGCAGACTGTCTATGCAGAAAACAGCGTAACGCTTGCGAGTGGTAACGGGTTTTCGAGGGACGGGTTTATATTTGGAGGGTGGAATACCAATTCAGACGGCGCGGGATTTAATCGCGACGCGAGGTCTTCGTTTACACCGACAAACGACATTACACTGTTTGCGAGATGGAATAGTGGCGGCTCATTCATTGATCCAAGGGACGGACAGAGCTATAACTGGGTGAGAATAGGTATGCAGGTTTGGATGGCTGAAAATTTGAACTTTCAAATCGGCAGTTCTTGGTGTTATGATAATGATGATAGTAATTGTCAAAAATATGGGCGGCTTTATGATTGGTCTACAGCTATGGACTTTCCTTCAACTTGTAACCTTACTTCTTGCGCTTTTCAAGTTCAATCTCCTCATCGTGGTATTTGTCCTGTTGGCTGGCATGTTCCTAGTGAGGCTGAGTGGATTACTTTGATTAATTTTGTTGGTGGTTCAACGGTGGCAGGTGCGCAGTTGAGGACCACAACAGGTTGGGAACCTCATGAGAACGGTGATTTTATTTCTGGTACAGATAATCACGGCTTTTCGGCATTGCCCGGCGGCAGTGGTGGTGTTGGCGGTCACTTCATGCGTATCGGCACAAGCGCCGAATGGTGGAGCGCTACGGTGGACGCTACGTATGGCGACGGCGCGCGGCATATGGACATGAGGTCGGCCAACAGTCGCGCTAACACAACCTTGAGAGGTAAGGTCCACATGTCCTCGTTGCGTTGTTTGAGGAGTGATTGATGTAGTATGAATATTTGACATTTTTGATACAGGTTTCCGTTTTGCCTTTCTTACAATCTCACCAATTGTGAAGGGGCAGGGCGGAGATATGAGTACGGGTAGAGGTTGGGAGGTTTTTAGTGGTTTTCTGTCGTCGGCTCATGAGAGTCGTTATGCGGGAAATGTTTTGTGAGTATGGGGGCGATATATCACTCCTAAATCTAAACAATGTAATCCTATACATGGAGGGAAAAATGAGACCGAATCTTTTCGAAATTTCAACCAAAGAATTGTCTCAAGACGGTTTTTTCACATGGTTACTACGATGGGCCGATCCTGAAAATAAAATACATGACCAGCTATTGAATGAGTGTGGAGTTGATTTTGTCAAGCTTTTGATAAAAGAAGGATGTGGTGATAATATAGAAATAAATGGAATCAATGCTAAACGCCAACAGGATAATATAGATATTTCGGTTGAGGTAAATAAGGATTACTTTATAATAATTGAGGACAAAACATATACGCGTGATCACCCAGGAAAATTAAGGAAATATATAAAAAAAGCTTCGGAACAGTGTGAGAATGATAACAGGAAATTGGTCTGCATCTATCTAAAAACAGGAGCTGAAGCCAGATCCTCGTTAAAAGTTGTTGAGAAAACTGGTTTTAAAGTAGTGGGGCGTTCTAAGTTGATAGAATTTTTCAAGAAACATAACAATATTTCTAATAACATTTATACAGATTTCGTTGATAAAATCAACAATCTTGAAAAGGCAGAAAAAGCATTTGAAACAACAGCGATAGCAAGCTGGGATCGGGATTGTTGGACAGGCTTTTATCATTTTCTAGACACAAATATGAAAAATGATTGCGGCTGGAGCTATGAAAACAATCCTGCCGGCGGTTCATTATGTTTTTATTGGAATTTTTTTAAATTGGAAGAGGAATATAAATTGTATCTTCAAATTGAACACGCTAAAGGCAAGAGTGGAAAATTATCTTTTAGAATTTGTGACGTCCATGATAAATTGAAACGCAAGGATGTAAGAACTAGATACTCCGATATAGTACTCGAAAAAGCAGAAAGAAACAAAATGGAAATTGCTAAACCTTCTCGCTTTGGTAATGGAAACAGCATGAATGTAGCAATAGTAAAAACTGAAGATTGGTTGGGAAACAATGATGAAACTATAAACAAGGAGAATGTAATAAAGAAATTAAAACAATACGAAGAATTTTTAAGTGAGTGTATAAAAGAAATCGCTTAAAATTTAGAATAAACTTCAGTTAGGTGTTTTGGTATAAAAAGGTGACAAAGATGGGTGCGTATGGTCTTTTTTGGCTCAAAAACAGACTCGCCTAAACAGCTCGGGAGGGGAGATCTCACGGTCTTCCCTCCCGTCTTCCCCTTTCCACCAATCCGCTCGCCTTTTCAAGCTTCCCTGCTGATTCCATGTTTTTTCATTTTTTATCTTTGGCGGATAGTATATTGTGTTGAGACCATACAAATATTATATAAGGGGTATTTGTGAACTTTGATATTGAATTTGAGCAGGAGGTTGACGGTCGCTGGATAGCTGAAATACCTGAGATTCCTGGTGTGCTCGCATACGGAGTGACTCCGTTGCAGGCTGGTGCGTGGGCCAAGGCTTTGGCTTTGCGTGTTTTGGCGGAGCGTATGGAAAACGAATGCTCGATTCCTGGCATTAATTCGATAGCGTTTGTGAGCCATTATGAGCCGATGGCCGTCAATTAAGGCTAGCCGTTTATTAACGGCATTGTTAAGACACTCCATTTTCTACGATTTTGTATTCAGAAGCCCTCCTCCACTCAACGATGCAGCAACTGTCTTAACAAAAAAAGGGGCGGGTCCTAAGACCTGCCCCTTCTTTTTCCCCTCTACCTATGTATTTATATTACATTGGTTGAACGTTCTGAGCGTTGGGCCCCTTAGCGCCGTCAACAACCTCAAACTGTACTTTCTGCCCCTCGTCGAGCTTCCTAAAGCCCTGAGTCTGGATGGCGGAAAAATGCACGAACACGTCACGGGAACCGTCGTCGGGTGAAATGAAACCGAAACCTTTGGCTTCATTAAACCACTTTACAACACCTGTAGGCATACAACAAAACCTCGTTTGAAAAATGAAACATCCCGGGAGTTGCCCCCCGGATTACAACTACAACCACGGTAATAAGATAATATCTGCCGTAGCGGAATGCAAGAAAAATCTTTGTAAAATATTTTATTTTAAAAAATAAAAAAAATGTATATGAGGCAGAAGGCGTTTATTATGTTTATATTAGGGTAGTGTATCAATCAGGGGTGTGGTCGGAGGCGGCCGCTCTCGCAAAAACAGGGGTATCCAAAATGATTAAATTTGTCAAAAAAGTCGCGCCGGCTCTCGCGCTGTGCGTCTTCACGTTCTCGTTGCACACATCGGCGCATCATCATCGCGGCCAAAACAGATACGCGCAGGCCCAGACCGAGCCCGCGGTGGCAGAGCAGGCGTATCAAGCCGCCTCTCCCGCACAAGCAAGGCCCGGACAGGGAAGGCCGGCGCAAGCCGAACCGCTGAAAACCACCGCCGACGACCGTCAAAACGTCGAGGTTACCATATACAATAGCGACCTCGGCCTCGTTAAGGAGCACCGCGCCGTGCGGATCGCGGCGGGGGAAGGGGAACTGCAATTTATCGATGTGCCGACGCGAATAAACCCCGTAACCGTCCACATCAATCCGCTTGGGAACGCGCCGGATTTCATCGTGCTTGAGCAAAACTACGAATTTGATCTCATCAGTCACGCGAAATTGATGGAAAAATATATCGGCAAAATGGTAAAAATAAAGCACTGGAATCAATACCATGATCGTTATGATATTGTCGACGCGGAACTTTTGAGTGTGGCTAACGGCGAGGTTTTCAGGATAGACGGCGAAATTTTCCTCGGTCACCCCGGTATAAAAATCCTCCCCGAGATTCCCGGCAACCTGATAAGCCGCCCCACGCTTTCGTGGATATACCGCAGCAGGTCCGGCGGTGTGCAACAGCTTGAAGTGTCTTATTTGACGAGTGGAATGAACTGGAACGCCGACTATATCCTCTTAGTTTCCGACGGGCACGATCGAGCCGGGCTATCCGGCTGGGTTACCGTGAACAACCGTAGCGGCGCGGAGTTTGAGAACGCGAAACTCAAGCTCGTGGCGGGAAATGTCAACCGTGTGCGTCCTCAGGCAGTATCGAGAGCAAGGTCGTTTGAATTTGAAGGCGTTACCGAGGATGCGGTCGCTTTTAGCGCGCCGCCTCCCGCGTTTGTCCAAAGCGAAGTATTTGAATACCACATGTATGACCTGCAACGCCCCACTACCCTGAAGAATAACCAGACAAAGCAGATAAGCCTCATGGAGGCGCAGGGCGTTACCATAGAAAAAGAGTACACTACATCCGGCTCCGCGGTTAGGGGCCGCGGCGGGGCGGGCGGCGGACCCGTCAAACAGCCGGTGATCGCGTTTTTCAAGTTCAAAAATTCAAGCGATAACCAGCTCGGCGACCCGTTGCCAGCGGGGGTGGTCAGGCTATACACCGCCGATAATCAAGGCCGCCAGCAGTTCATAGGCGAAGACCGGATACAGCACACACCCAGAGACGAAGAAATACGCCTCAGGGCAGGCGAGGCGTTTGATATCGTGGCGGAGCGTACACAGGTTGATTTCAGGCAGATTACCAATCGGCAGCATGAAATAGAGTGGACGATCGCCGTCCGTAATCGCAAGAGCGAGGATATCACGGTCGGTATATTGGAAAGCGCGCACGGTACGTGGGAAATAAGGCAGTCAACCCATCGGCACACGAGGACAGACGCCAACAATTTCAGATTCGACGTGCCGGTGAAAGCGGGAGAAGAGGTTATCGTTAGATACAGAGTAAGGATAGGGAGCTAACTTTTATGATGAAAATCGCGAAATTAATCATATCCGCGCTGATTTTGATATGCTCGTGCGCGTCCACCGGCCAAATGGCTCAAACCGAGTCCATGCATACCGGCGCCGCACAGGACAGGCCCACGTCGAGACGAGCGGCCCGAACCGAGTCCGCGCAACCGAGACTCGCGCAAGTCGATCCAAAGAAAAGCGCTGCCGACGATCGTCAGGCCGTCGAGGTTACCATTTATAATAGCGATCTCGGTCTTGTTAAAGAATTGCGCAATGTTCGGGTTGGAGCGGGGGAAGGGGAACTGCAATTTATCGACGTGCCGACGCAAATAAACCCCGTAACAGTCCATATCAACCCGCTCGGGAACGCGCCGGACTTCGTCGTGCTTGAACAGAATTATGAGTATGACCTCATCAGTCACGAAAAATTGATGGAGAAGTATATCGGCAGGATGATAAAAATAAAGCATTGGAATCAATTCCATGATCGTTACGATATCATCGACGCGGAGCTTTTGAGTGTGGCTAACGGTGAAGTTTTCAGGATTGACGGCGAAATTTTTCTCGGTCACCCCGGCACAAAAAT
The DNA here is from genome assembly GCA_031286265.1 of Chitinispirillales bacterium. GTDB lineage: Bacteria > Fibrobacterota > Chitinivibrionia > Chitinivibrionales > Chitinispirillaceae > GUT77. The sequence continues at coordinate 26,612 of JAITUP010000159.1, forward strand.
TCTCCCCGAGATTCCCGGCAATCTGATAAGCCGCCCTACGCTTTCGTGGATATACCGCAGCAAGTCCGGCGGAGAAAAGCAGCTTGAAGTTTCCTATCTGACCGGCGGAATGAACTGGAACGCGGATTATATTCTCTTAGTTTCCGACGGGCATGACAGGGCGGGGCTTTCCGGCTGGGTCACTGTAAACAACCGCAGCGGCGCGGAATTTGAAGACGCGAAACTCAAACTCGTGGCGGGGAACGTCAATCGCGTGCCTGTTGGCCGCAGAGGCCTGTCGGGCATCAGCAGTGGCTTCGGCGGCGGCGTTGATGTTGCCAATGATGCCGGTTTCGTGCAGTCCGAGGTTTTTGAATACCATATATACGACCTGCAACGCCCCACCACCCTAAAGAATAACCAGACAAAACAGATAAACTTAATGGAAGCGCAAGGCGTTACCATAGTGAAAGAATACACCACGTCCCCAACGGTTTTCCGCTCCGAAAGCGGGCCGGTCAGACAACCGGTGATCACGTTTTTCACATTCGAAAACTCGCGAGAAAATCAGTTGGGTAATCCGTTGCCGGCAGGAATAATCAGGCTATACACCGCCGATAATCAGGGCCGCCAACAATTTATAGGCGAAGACCGCATAAACCACACCCCAAGAGACGAAGAAATGCGATTAAGAGCCGGTGAGGCGTTCGACATAGTGGCTGAACGCACACAAACCGATTTCAGGCAGATAACCACACGGCAGCATGAGATAGAGTGGACAATAGCCGTCCGCAACCGCAAAAGCGAAGACATCACGGTAGGCGTATTGGAAGGAGCGCACGATACGTGGGAAATAAGGGAGTCGACCCATCAGCACACAAGGATAGACGCCAATAACTTTAGATTCGACGTGCCGGTGAAAGCGGGGGAAGAGGTTATTGTCAGGTACAGGATACGTATGGGAATTTGAAGTTTATATAGTAGTCCCATTTTTAAAATAGCACCTGTATCGCCCGACGGCTGCACGTTACTCCGTGATGTCGCCGGACAACGAGAGGGCATTTAAAAGTGGAATGTGACTATAGAAAGCACAACAGAAAACAAGGGAGTTGAAAGCAATGGGACAGAAATTCGCGGCGGCGTTTTTTCCTAAAAAATTGGCGAGAATAGAGAAGAGGCGCGCCAACTCGCTCGACGTGGCGCTTACAAGCGAGCAGATTGCGTCGCTGTTCTCAATGAGGTTCAACCGAAAGCCGCTCTACCAGTCGATTGAGGATTTTTATGCGCCGGAATACGCGGAAGCGCTACGGGCCGGAGCCGCGCCGGCGGAACTGGCGAAGATTAAACGCTATCGTGGGCCGACCCAAAAAGAGGTCAACCTGCTTTTCAACGACATCCACGCCAAAGAAGAGATCTACGAGTGTAGCGGATCAAACGACGAATAGGGGCCGCCAAAAAGCGGCCGTCCTGCGAGTTTTATTTCTTCGCTTCCGGCGTTTTGAGCGATATTTCCATGGCAAACTCGCCGAGTTTCGACAGAATCGGCACCACGAACGTGGGGACGCCGCTCATCGACGCGACGGAATGGCTTCTCCCTATGACGACCTTGGGCAACGAAATCGAGAGATTGTATTTTTGGGCGGTCAGGTATTGCTTGGCGTTCCCGGCAACGATGTTCACAAGTTCGCCGATGCCGTCGGTCACCTCGTCGCCCATATCCGTAACTTCCATACCGAGAAGCGCGGAAACCGTCCTCAAGGCCACATCCTGCGGGAAACTCAAGCAGATCGACCCCGCGGCCTCACCCGACAGGCCGATTACGCCGGTAACGTCGAAAGTATGCAGCGCGTTGTTTTTGATCGCCAGCGTACCCGCATGGCTCTCGACATTCAACATCTTCTGCAGCGTTTCAATAGTAGACATTATAAACGGATTAACATACGATACGTCCATTACAACACCCCTTCCCCGTATTAGGCGCTGGCGGTAGACACTTACATTATGGGACCAACAACACCGCTGTAATATAATATGTCGCGAGGCGCACAAGTGCAAATATTTTTTAATCCATAGAGATTTCCACTTGCCGCATTTCAATCCCCGCTTCCTCCGCGACTTTCAATACGCGCTCGTCTCTGTAAAATTCCAGATACGATATGCGTTTAATGCCGCTGTTGGCGATCAGCTTGAAACAATCCCAGCAGGGTGACGCCGTGACGTATATGTCGGCGCCGTCTATCCGCACCCCGTTTTTGGCGGCCTGAATGATCGCGTTCGCCTCGGCGTGGACGGTGGCTATGCAGTGACCGTCTTCCATTATGTGGCCCGCGTCGTCGCAGTGCGGCATCCCTCTCACGCTGCCGTTGTATCCGGTCGACAGGATCGTTTTATCCCTAACTATGACCGCTCCCACGTTTTTCCTGTCGCACGTAGACCGTGTGGCGACCTGTACGGCAATCTGCATGAAATATGCGTCCCAGGGTAGCCGTTTTTTCGTGTTCGTCATAATTCGTCCAGCATTCTGACCCGTTTTTCATGCCGCCCGCCCTCGAACGTGCCGCTCAGCCACGCGTCTAATATCGCAAGAGACACCTCTTCCGCCATCGTTCTCGATCCGAGCACCAAAACGTTCGAATCGTTGTGCGCCCGGCTCATGGCTCCCATCTCGGGGGTGAAGCACAGCGCCGCCCGCACGTTTTTGTACCGATTGGCCATGATGGACGCCCCCACGCCCGTTCCGCAGAACAGAACGCCCCGGTCGAACTCCCCGCCGCCGACCTTTTTCGCCAAATCCGCGGCAAAAACAGGGTAATCGTCTGCCGCGTCGTAGACCGTAGCGCCACAGTCCTGCACGTTGAAGCCCTTCTTGATCAGGTGTTTTTTGACGATTTCCTTGAGTTCAAATCCGGCGTGGTCGCCGGCGACACATATTTTTTGCGAATTTTTCATAAAACTCCCGTGTGAATTTATTATATTGATTATGTGTGAGTAAATATAATAAATGGCTATTTTAGGAGCGGCGTTTTTTTTCTGTAACAAAAACCTTGTTTGGAAGGTCTAATATTTAAAGGTGAACGAAATTGACGGTACCACTATAGAAAGGGCAAAACGGGGCAACGCATTGGCGTTCAGGAGCTTGTATGCGCACTACTCACCTTTTGTTTGGAGACTGTGTTACAGGTCCGCAAACGGAGATGCCCAGTGCGCCGAGGAGATTATGCAGAACACTTTTATTAAAGTTCACCGCTATTTGGGGAGCTTTTCGAGTGGTTCTACGTTCTCCACGTGGCTCTATAAGGTTACGTATAATTGTATAAACGAGCATTTCTCGAGAGCGTCCAAATACGATTCACGTATGGTCCGGCTTGAGGAGGAAAACGCGGCGTGCACCAACCCCGGCTCATACGAAGACAGCGACTTTGTGAGAAGAATCCTTGCGCCGTTAACTGAAGCGGAGCGATTTCTGCTCACAGCGCGAGAGGTAGACGGAATGTCTTATGAGGAGTTAGCCGAGGTATTCGGACTCAGCGAGGGTGCGTTGCGGACGAGAATAGCGCGGCTGAAATCGGATATCAGGGAACGTGTCGAGCGGCTGGATCGAGAGCCTGTCGTCGGCGTTTAAGATGAAATAACAACGGCTGCATACACGTAACGTTTTTGTTCGTTATCGGCCATATTACATACTGCACACCCGGATACGGTGTGGCGGAAGAAAGGAAAAAATATGGAATCGACAAGAGAAAAAGCGTTCTACGACACCTTGAGCATCGTTCCGGACGTCCCGGAGCAGGTGTTTGCGAATGTAGAACGTAGCGTACGCATTTCAGGCGTCAAGCGGCGCACACTGCTCGCGGCGTGTCTTTTGCTCGCCTTTATCGTTCCGGCGTTTGTGATCTGGCAATTGGACACGTCGACAGTCAGCGCAAAAGAGTATACCTCTATGGATGAACTCATGTATGCGCTCGAATTCCTGATTGGCGACGAAAACACCGACTACGACTACCTGTTCGACATCGACATCGACGTAGCCGATGACGACGGTAACGGCAAAGCGCTAACAATGTCCGGAAACAGGATGTCGGTCGGCGATTCGAGGGGCGGCGCGTTACAAGTTCATGGAAAGGAACGGTCAAATGAGGATTAAGAACTTTATATATTTGGCGTTTGCCGCCATTGTATTGCTGCCGACCCTCGGGTTGGCCGATACCGGCAGGCGGGAACATCCGGCAAGGCAGGTATGGGAGGAACTGAACCTCACCCCCGAACAGGAGGCCAAATTCAGGGACATCAACGCGAGACATGCCCCCGCCAGAAGGGAACACGCGAGACTGATGGAGGAAGTGCGGACAAGGATCAATCAGGAACTCCTGAAAGACAGGCCAAACAGAAATCTGCTCGCCCAGTGGGCCGGGCAGATGGGCGAGTATCAGAAGAGAATGAACATCGCGTCCGTCAACCACATGTTAGATGTAAAAGGTGTGCTGACGCCGGAGCAATTCAAGATGTTCACCGACAGGGTGTCGATCGGACGCAATTAAAGGGCAAGGAGGGGGGCCTCCGAACCAGCCCCCTTACCGTTCCAAGTTTCTTTGCGTGAACACAGCGTCCGGTATCGGCTGATCTATAATGACGTTTCTCATCACAAATGTTGTTTTGCTATTCCTCCTCAACAAATCCCGCATTTCCACCCTGACCGGGAAACGTCTGCCGCCTATGACTTCCACTTCTATCAGATTGTAGTCCTTGAGTTTGGCGCCAGACAGCGCAAAGAGTTCGTAGCGTACTAAATCGCCGGTCTCCTTGTCTATCCACAACTTGCGCTTGGGATAACTCTCCGTTCTTCTTTTCGCCGTGAGGTCAAGCACCCATGCGTCCCTGCCGTTGATTTTTTCCGAGCCGGACAATATGGCGTTGTATCGGCTTGCGAGCGTCTCGTTGTTTATCGCGTCCTCGTAGGACATGTCCGAACCCATCATCGATTCTCTGAGCATGTGGCCGGAGATGAGCATCACGCCTTCGGTATCGGGCGAATATACGAAGAGCCTGCCGCCGCGCCGGAGGTACCTTGTGCCTCTGTCTTCGGGATTCGTAAATTCGATAAAACTGTCGGCATTTTCCCGCGCCCACGCCTTCATGGTTTTCACAAAGCGGCGATTATTGTGCTCAATTATCATTTCGCCTTCGTATTCGATGGTAGTGAAAATCTCGTTGCCGTCGATCTGACGCAGCAGTTCATCCGCGGTAGGCGTTCTGGAAAATGTGGGTATTGCCGCCACTAACAGTGTTAGCATTAGCGGTATGATTGGGGATGTGTTTTTTGAGGTCATGACGTTCTCCTTGAAATTTTTTTTAGAGCCTTTAGTGACAATATACGTAAAATTGAATCGGATGTCAATAGCAAAAATGAAACTTGGAAAAAATAAATAATGAACGGTCAAATCCCACGAACCAAATAAGTTCCTGCCGATACCGGTGGGCGCGGTTGGGGTGCCCGTTTTTTTTAAAAACCTTTTTTTTAAAATGTGTCGCCTAACCCTCTTTGATGTTGACTTTGACGTTGACGTTGATTTTAAAGACGGTTGGAAACCAAAAAGAACAGGCTATGGGATGATAGTGTTTTGGAATTTATGAGATATTTTTTTTAATACATATTGATTTTCCTCACAAAGCATATTATATTGATAGTACATGAGTCTAAATGAAGCCGGGGCATGAAAATGACTGAAACCGTCAAAAAAGAACTCGACAAAATCGTAAGCACACTGGTCGAAACGGGGATCGTAACCAAAATCATCCTGTTTGGCTCACATGCCCGTGGAGAAGGAACTGATGAAAGCGATATTGATTTATGTATCCTCTCATCAGCAGAAAAGCACCCGATTGATTTGATGAAGCAGTTTAACAGAAAATTATGGGGGATAAAAAAACGGCCGATGGATTTGCTGGCGTATAATCAAGACTATTTTTACCGCCATGCAAAACGGTCAACATCTTTTGAATACGAAATTGCAGAAAACGGAGTATCAATATATGGCTGATAGCCTTGATGTCCTAAAATGGATTAAATTTGCTCAAAATGATTACGAGGCTGCCGTAATATTGTCAGAGCGATTTCGCCCTCCAATAGAAGCAGTGTGCTATCATTGCCAACAATCAGCCGAAAAAATTTTGAAAGCATATGTTATTGCCCAAACAGGTAAGCGGGAAAAAACGCATAATCTTGAATTAGTACTTAATGAATGTCTACCGTATTCAACAGATTTTAGTGCTCTCATAAACAATTGCTTAGATTTAAACCCGTATCTAAGCCTCGCACGTTACCCATCCACGATAGAACCGACCGCACACCACATGAAACAAGCCATAAAAGACGCAGGCGAAATATTGGAATTTACAAAGGCGAAACTGAAAGAAATAGGGTATGAATATTGCCCGGAAAATTAGCGTTTTATTCCGCTTGAGGTTTCGCGCCATGAGATATTGACGGCAGTGACGAATTAAAATTATGGCTGGCGTTGTTTAACGCCAAAACGGAAGAAGAGTTGATAACACTTCAAAATATCGGAGGTGCAATTATGGTACAAGCAGTCGAAGCGTATCGCCACATTTCTGCGTCCAACCCATTTTTACCGCCGCTTCCGCATAATAAAGCGCTTCCTGAAGGTCTTTTACTTTACTCAATATAAGCCGATTATGACCCCAAGGCAAAACCGCCACAACCTGTGGCAGAATGTCGTTTCCAGAAACTGCCGCAGCCTGTGGCAGAATTTGACCTGTCCCCGTGTAAAACTCATAAAAACGCTTCATATCCCACAAACTACGCGGCGAAAAACCTTCTGTATCTGGAAATTCACTCTTCAAATCAGCAGACAACTGCTCTACAACCTTTCCACCATACCCCTTGTCTAATTTTTCGGAAGAAAGACGTTTGCCAATATTCCAGTAAAGTTGCGTTACAGTTGCACTTAATCTGTTCGCGATAACAACACGACTCATCTTTATTTCCGCAATTATCTCGCGAAGCATCTCGCCATATTGACTTGTAAAAATACTTTTTCCCATGCTATGCCTTCGTAATCGGAACCCATGATCCACACTCCGAGCCTTGTGGCGCTCCACTGAAAACCAACACCAACCAAGCCAAATCGGACTGGTGGTAGGAAACGCAACAACTACGGTATCAATCCGTTTTCTACCCCATTTCTTTGAAAACGAGATGTTGGCTCGTAACACTACGATAGCAGTAAGGCTCCAGTGGCTCCCCATAAACGAGGGCAAAATGCTAAAAATATCGCGTAAACTAAGCACCAAACCGGGCAGACCCGCTAAACTGGATAGCATCGCATATCGGTGACAGAGCAATTTTTTTAAAAAATTGATTTTCAAATAAAATTTATAGTATATTATAAATATGCGACCACAAGGGCTAAATCTTTTAGTAGCCCCAAATGGAGGCAAGGCATGGGTGTTAAAAATGCTGTGCAAATTTCGCCGGGAGATGTCGTAAGTTGACATTTAAGGATAAAACAATGAAAACAAACACATTACCCTATAAAGTGGCTTTTCGGATTAAAAGAAGCAAAGCCGATGTCTTCATACCATCGGATTTTTCCGATTTATCTGGGTATGATCAAGTTTTGCGAGTTTTGCGTAATATGGTACGCACCCGAAAATTAATAAAAATCGGTCGAGGCATTTATGCCAAAACATGGGTTGCCGCAAACGGAGATGTTCGACCTACAAAGTTCATAGGTGACCTTGCGCGGCAAGCGTTGGAAAAATACGGAGTGGAGACCGGCAACTCCTCCTATTGGAATGCCTACAATGCCGACACCTCTACTCAAATACCGACCGGCCGCGTAATAGCCGTATCCAAGCGCGTCCGCCGAAAAATCAGTTATAACGGATATAGCGTGTCATTTGAGATGATGGGCGCTAAATATAGAAAATAACGATTTAACACAAAGGTTGCCTAATGAGGCCGAATTTTGAAAATTTCAAAATAATCGCACAAGACTACGGTTTTGAAGAAACAATACCCGAAAAAGATTATTGGGTGATTTATCTTATAAAAAAAATGTCTGAGCTGTCTTTGCCAAATGGTTATCTTGTTTTCGGCGGTGGGACGAGCTTGGTCAAAGCGCATCGTGTAATAAAACGATTTAGTGAAGATATCGATTTTAGATTTATTACGGATATTTCACTTAACCGTTCCCAAAGAAGCAAGATAAAGCATATCATTACGGGTTACCTGAAAACATTAAATCCCCTTTTTCTTTTCGATGAACCTGAAGCCCACAACGAAAATACACTACTATTTTTTAAGCTGAATTATCCACGTGATGAACGATTTAACAAAAACAACGCCTTGCGTCCTTTTATCAAATTAGAAATATTTTTTTCTGATATACATTACCCACCAATCAAATGTCCGCTTATATCATTTTATAACGAATATGAACACTTACAACCGGAAGTTGAATTTAATTGTGTGGCAATAGAGGACACGGCTATCGACAAGATTAGCTCGCTACTGTGGAGAATAGAGGTGGGCGAATACGAACCTACAGATATACGGCATTTGCACGATGTGGCAATGCTATGTGATAAAATAACAATTGATGATAAATTTAAGAAAACTTTAAATGTAGTATATAACAAAGATATTCGCACACGTGCTAAATCCGACAAAGAGCTAAAAGTATCAATAGACACCGTTACCACAAACCTTATGGAAAACAAGCGATATGCATATGATTACAAAAATTACGTATCTAACATGTCTTATGCCCCCGATTCGGATAATCTGTCTTTTGAGCAGGCACGAGACAAATTTGTACAACTCGCAGAAAAAATCGCTTTCGAACCTCCAAAAAACAACACCAGTCAAGCCAAACTTGGCCGGAGTTAGAAAGCGCAACAAACACGACACCAATCCGTTTTCTACCTCATTTCTTTGAAGACGGGATGTTGGCTCGTAACACTACGATAGCAGTAAGACTCCAGTGGCTCCCCATAAACGAGGGCAAAATGCTAAAAATATCGCGTAAACTAAGCACCAAGCCGGGCAGACCCGCTAAACTGGATAGCATCGCATATCGGTGACAGAGTAATTTTTTAAAAAAATTGATTTTCAAATAAAATTTATAGTATATTATAAATATGCGACCACAAGGGCTGGCATTGTTTAACGCCAAAACGGAAGAAGAGTTGATAACACTTCAAAATATCGGAGGTACAGTTATGGCCCAAGCAGTCGTGGCATACCGACATGTCTCCGCAAAGATTAATATTAATGCCTCCGATCCTGAACACAGCGGACGGATAAGCCGGCGTGCTCGCCGATGTAGTTTATTTCCATGCCGTTGTAGTCAAAACCCATGATCCATACACCGAGCTTTGTAGCGCTCCACCAAAAACCCGCCCAGCCGGCGCCGATAAAAGCGCGGCGGCAACTACGGCCATAGCCGCCGGGCAAGGCCGAAAAACCAAACTCATCTGTACCGTTGCCGCTATCATTCCAACCAATTTGTGATTTTAACCTCTCACCGGCAACCTCAAAACCACCGGCGGCCAAAACCAAATCGTCCCAATCTACATCAGATGGCAAACGCCATCCAAGCGGGCAAGCGCCAAGAGCGGCATATCCATAATATAATCTGCCATAAGTTGCGCAATAGAAATCACTATTACCATAACACCAGCTGTTGCTCGTTTCGTAGTTGAGATTTTCCGCCATCCATATCCTGTCGCCTATCCTCACCGTGCGATAACTTTGACCGTCTCGCGAATCAACAAGTGAGCCATAACTTATATACGGATTAAATTGCAAACCGCCGCCGCCCATACCGTTGTTGACGCCGTTATCGCCGCACCCCGCAAAAAGAGCCGCACAGATTATCACAACGCCAAACGCAAGCCGCACAAATATTGATTTTATCATCTTCCTACTCCATACCTATAATTTGAAACCTATACCGACACTAAAAGTAAAGCCGTGTCCAAGCCTCGCCAATCCCTTTTCGCCGTCAGTAATAACCGGTCTCATCGCGCCGCTCTCCCATCTACTAATCCGCCTGATACCATACTGCAACGTTGGACGAATAAACACCGTTTCGCTTATCGCCATATCCATACCGACACCAAACTTGAACCATAGCGCGTTATCGTCAGCTACGTTAATAATATTCACCTCACCGATCTTACCGGAAAGGACTAACTGATAGTCGATACCGGCGGCGAGGAACAGAGTGTTATCGCTTGCCGGCCAATTCACAATCGGGTATTTGCCCAACAGGCTGAGATTGAGAGCTAAGAAAGTGTGTTCAACCTCAATTGTAGGCGATTCGTTGGTGAGAAGCACTGAGGCGGGATTAGGCATCTCCATTACCCCGTTGCCGAAAGTCAGGCCAACGCCAACTTCCGCGTAATTTGTAACGTCAAAAAATCCTTTGACACCGCCGCCTATCCATGGTGTTTTTACCTCTGTGCCGGGTATTGTTATGCTACCAATATTAATTTCCGACTTATTGAACCCGCCGCCAAAATCACTTGAAAAGAAACCTGCGATACCGACGTTTATTCGCGTTTTCGTTTTTGGCCCTGTTGTAATATCTTCTATAGTCAAACATGGCCCACAGTCTATTGGGGGGCACGGCTCACACTCTGTTGGAAGACACGGTTCAGGCACGGGCTCAGGTTCAACAATCTCAATAATCGGTTCGGGCTCCGGTTGCGGAATTTCCGCTAACTTAACCTCCACACGCCTGTTACGCGCGCGGCCTTGCGGCGTAGTGTTGTCGGCCGTAGGCAGATCTGGGCCGTGAACAATGGTAATAATGCTTTCTGCCGGTATGCCGCTTGCTACCAAATAATCTTTCACCGCCGCGGCGCGCAGGGTAGCGGCTCGTATATTTCTATGATGCGCGCCAACGGCGCAGGTGTGGCCATGAATCTCAAAATGGTAGTGTAGGTTACGCCTAAACAGAGCGACTATGCTGTCAAGCGGAGAGTGTGCGGCTAGTGGGAGCGCGGTCTGCTGGTATCTAAAATTTATTGTTCTTATGGGAGCCGGTAATTCTGTGGCGTCAGGGTTTTGTGTGGTGCCTTGAGCGTAAGCGGCAACAGAAATGGCGGCGCACAGTAGCGCCGCTGTTATTAGTGTTGTAGCTATGGGTGTTGTTAGTGATTTGGTGTTTTTTTTCATCATGTTGAATCAATTAATATTTTTTTCCTTATGATAGGCAGCCGCGTGAAACGGCTGCCTTGATGGTGTGCTAATGTGTTTGGTTATGGTTACCGGTAGTATGTGACTATGATTCTGACTTGGCCGTTGCTACCCGCTGAACTTGTACGATGGTTGCCATCGTCACTTCGGCTACTAGTTGCATATCCACCGTCACCACCTCTGCCTACCGAACCACTAGGAAAGGGATTTACAAAACCAATTCTTGTAATTCCTGCTCCACCACCTGTGCCTCCTAGTCTACTATCCCAATTTCCACCAATACCCGAGGATCCATGAGCTAGGGTAATTGGTGTTGTTGCAGGATTCACGCTTACTTCTCCGCGATTCCCACCATTCCCACCATTTCCACCCCTGCCCCCTCCTGCGGTTAGAACGATGTTTCCACCACTTCGAACCCAAGTTACAATTGTAGGGGCACCATCGCCACCGTTGCCGCCCCACCGTGAACTAGTACCCGTAGATGCATGAAATGTCGCTCCGCCACCACCACCACTACCCACCGCTATATTAAATGTAGCCGATTCAATTACATCAAAACTCCAATTAGCAACCCCACCACCGCCGCCACTACCACCAGTCCCACTACCCATCCAGCCTTCATAGACACAGACCATAGGAGGCCAGATGCTGTTTCTACATGCATCAGCACTGTGCCCACCTTGTCCACCACCACCACCACCAGCGGCATAAATTTCTATTGTAGCGGGAAAAGTTACATTATTTGGCAAAGTATAGTTATAGGCTCCTGTACGAAACGAAAATGTAGTGTCAATTCTACGGCGTTCTGCGAAATTAGCACGAATCGTTGCATCGGAATTCAAGATGACTTTTGCGTCGTGTCTAGAAGTCGGATTGGCTATGTTTGCTGTGCCACTTGTCACCGTCCAGTTAATAAATCTAAAGCCATCATTGAGGGAGGTCGATATATTAACCTCTCTATTGAAGAAATCGTAGATAGTAGGCATTGTATACGTAGTGCCATTGATACTTACTGTACCACCCGCCAAATTTCGGTCGATTGTAAGTGTATATCGTATTAATTCAAAATTAGCTCGAATCGTTGCGTTTGAGTTCAAGCGAATAGTCGGATTCGTGGAGTTAGCATTGCCGCTAACAAAACTTACCGCGCCGTCCACTGTCCAATTGATGAATCTATAGCCATTTGCTATATCGGCTCTTAAATTGACCACCGCCCCGGAATCGTGAGTTGTGGGTTCAGTTGATGGTAGGTTGTCGACAAACACTGTACCACCGGCTAGGTTACGTGTAATCGTCAACGTGTAAGTTCGCTGGAAATTGGCGCGGATTGTAGCGTCTGAGCTTAAGCTAACAATTGGATCCACAGAATTGATACTGCCGTTAACGAAATTCACTGCACCGCCTACTGTCCAGTTGACAAATCTGTAGCCATTTGCCGCGTTAGCTCTTATTTCGATAGGGGTTCCATGATTGTGTGGTGTGGCTCCACTCATTATTGGTGTTCCATTGTTGGCACTCACCGTGTTGCCGCCAATTGTGGGGGCTACATCGGTTGTAAGCGTGTAGGTATTTATTAGAAATTCAGCGGTCAGCGTCAAGTTGTTATTTATGGTGACCTGCATGGAAGGATCCGAAATCATTAGTCCACCCGATGACCAGCCAGTAAATGTGTGACCTTCCGCTGGGGTAGCCGTTGCGATGAGCGTTGTCCCAGTGGCATAACTTCCACCTGGGGGATCATACAATACGCTACCGCCATTCGGTGGGGTAACAATAGTTTCAATCGTAAAATTACCGCCCGGAATTTGTACGAAGTTAGCGGTTAGCTCTTTGTCGCTATCCATGGTAATCCCCACTTGACGAGCTGTAGAAGTTGACGCTCCAGTCCATCCGGTGAACGCATAACCTTCTTCTGGATTGGCCGTTACAATAACTTGCGCTCCATGGTTGTGCGCTGTATTCCCGGTTGATGTAGTGCCATTGACTGTCACAGTGCCGCCAATAGTCGAACTTGGATTAATCATCAGCGTGCGCCTTTGCAACTCAAATATAGCAAGTAATGTTTTGCTGTCGTCCATGGTGACAGTAATATTAGATGACGTAGACGTTGACGCTCCATTCCAGAGTGCAAATCTGTAGCCATCTGTTACTGTAGTCGCCGTTACGGTGACCTCCGTTCCATAGGCATATAGTCTTTGATCAGGGCTACGCGATACGCGGCCACCATCTTGTGGAATACTAATATCAAGTGTATACCATTGCGGCTCAAATACAGCAAACAACGCTTTGTGGCTGTCCATGTTAATGGTGATGTTGGGCGATGTAGATGTTGATGCTCCATTCCATCTTGCGAAAGTATAGCCCGCTCTCGGAATAGCTGTTGCAGTGACCTGAGTTCCGTGTATGTGAGTTGTTGCTTCGGTTGATTCAACGCTATTGACAAGCACCGTACCACCAACCATCGGCTCACGATTAGTCGTTAGCGTGTGCTCAACTATATGTGCAAAAGAAGTCGCTCTGTCATAAAATATACCTTCATCGGTTGAAAAAAACGGCCTGATTGCGTAGGTCGGGCCGGGCTCTAAACTAAAAGGAACGCGAAAATTGAGCCCTGTACCGACTCTAACGGGTACATTGATGTTATCTATCCATCTTATTCCATGCCCATCTCGACATTGATTACTCCGGGATTAACTCTTCATCTAAGTCTCTGAATAGTAGCGTACCTACAAAACCGCTATCTGATACTGTGGTCGTGTCAATTTGAAAAAGTGTGTTGTCGAGTATACCTTCCTCGAAAACTAAGACATCGTGGCCATCTTCTGTTCTGCCAACGCTACCTTCTCGTGTTATCGCGTTATCTCGCGGCCTTATTTCATCAGGGCCTACATTATCGACACAACCGACGACAATCCCGGCCATTATGGCTACTGCACAAAAAAACGCCCACTTTTTCGTAGCTAACAAATCATTAAACAATAGCTTATAATTCATAGCTCAACCCTTTCCTATATAATATTATGTACAGTATAAGGCAACAAAGATTATCTCCCCATCACCCTGCAAATCAATATAAATCACCGGCATCACAAAAAACAAATGTTTTTCAAAAATATTTTAACCCTGATCTTGATTTTAAACAATCGATAAATTATATTCGCTCTATCCCCTGCTCCCTTCACCGGGTTACAGAGTTTAAAAAATAACAAACACGGAGTGAAAAAATGCGTTTACAATAGTCACGGGTATTTTTTCTTTATTTTCTTGCATTCAACCTCTACATCATCAAGCTTCCTTTGCGCCCATTCTTTGGTAAATTTAGTTGTATCGTATTCATTATATTTGGCAGCTCTAGTAATCTTGTAAAGCTCTGAGTATGGCTTATATATATCAACAAATACTATATCTATCATGGCCCTCAGCCTTTCGCCATGATCGTAGTAATTTTCACAAAAGAAAGCCTTTTTTCTGTTTCTGTTGATTTTAGGTACCACTAACGGCAAAATTGCCTCAAAATAATGCAAGGCAGTATAATACGAAACAGTGACATATCAGTCTCTAAAATGACTTTCTTTGTCGTAGGAATTTATAAATTCAAGCATTTTACGGTTGTGTTTAGCCTGTATTTCATGTCGATTTTGTAATGGCATTATATATTCACCTTGTGGCATGGGAAGTCGTGATTTATTAGATGCTGATCAAGTTTATGATCTGTAATAACCCAAAAAGCGCAAAAGTAGCCATTTTTTTTGAAAATATTTATTTCAAGCTCTGCCGCCATTTGCATTATTTGGGGCATATCGCTTTCATATTTATGCGATATTACCGTAAGCGTGGCTGGCGCCTTAGTTGTATAGTCCAAACCTATTCTGTGCTGAAGTATGCAATTTTTAGGGACGAAGTGCAAAAGTTCTCTGTAAAATTCTTCGGCTGGGTCTATCATTTCAATAATTAAATCTTTTGCTGTCTTACCTGTAACCTTTTTAATAGCTTTCAGGACGGATTTGATGGCGTCTCTCTTGTCGGCATCGTAGTCCATTTCATATTCACGTCCTGAGCCGATACTAATTTCATCCAACATCTTGATAATGTCACTGTCAACTGCAACGGATGCAGATTTAGCTGTTTCCAGGCTTACCATCTCCAATGTATTCCTTTTTGTTGACGCGTACATGGCTACATAATAGCCAAGCCGCTATTAATGTAACGAGGTCACACCCATCACACATACAATATAAATCACCGGCATCACAAAAAACAAATGTTTTTCAAAAATATTTTAACCCTGACCTTGATTTTAAACAATCGATAAATTATATTCGCTTTATCCCCTGCTCCCTTCACCGGGTTACAGAGTTTAAAAAACAACAAACACGGAGTGAAAAAATGCGTTTACATTTCCCCTTGAAAATTTTATTATCCACGCTGATCCTATCAAGCATTTGCCTTGCGGGCAGCCCTCTTTCCCCCGTCGACAGCGCCGGAAATGTCGTTACCAACTTCTCTTTCGAGGAGGGTGGAAGCGGCTGGAACATCTGGGGCGGCGGCGTTTCCGATGTCGCGCGTAGCGGCCGAGCCGGGCTTACTATCCGCAATGAGGAGCCCAAATGGAGCGGCGCCGAGCAGATGATTGTGCTGCCCGATGGTGCGGCTCACGTTACGGTTTCGGGGTGGATAAAGACAGACGATGTGGTACAAGGCAGGGAAAACTGGGAAATGGCGCGCATATCGGTCGAATTTCGTGATGAGCGCGGTAACCTTATAGGCGGCTACCCGCCGCCGGTGGGGCAGATTGCCGGAACTACAGACTGGACGCACTATACCAATACCTACAGGGTATCGACCGCCGCTCGCACCGTTACGCTTCAGTGCGCTTTGGGGAACGCGACGGGAGCCGCGCACTTTGACGACATTACAATCACGATACGCAACCGCGCGGGGGAGTTGCTCGAGGCGGGGCGGCTTTCTGGTATTATGGACGAGGGCGAGTGGTATGCGCTTCCCGTCAGGCAAGCTTCGAGGGGCGGGCACTATGTTGATTGGTCGAGGCTTTTGGACGCGCCGGCTGGCAAGCACGGTTTTTTGCAGGTTAGAGACGGGCGGCTGGTGTTTGAAAACGGCACGCCCGCACGATTTTGGGGGACGAACCTTGTGGCGAACGATAATTTCGCCGCCGATTCGCTGATTGACTCCCTTGTTACGCGTCTTGCGAAGATGGGTGTCAATATGTTGCGTTTGCATCACTTGGACGCCCCCTGGACAGCGCCGAACATTTTCGGCAACACTCCCGGCACACGCGAGCTTTCAAAGGAATCGATGCGGCAGCTTGATTATCTCATATACCGCTGTAAGCAAAAAGGCATATACATTTTTCTGGATCTCCTCGTCCACCGCGATTTCACCGAGGCCGACGGCATAGAAAACCGTCCGCCCGACCTTGGGGGTAAGCAGATAGGCTTCTTCTATGAAAAAATCATTGAACTCCAAAAAGAATTCAACGAAAACCTGCTAAACCATGTCAATCAATTTACCGGTGTGGCTTATAAGGACGAACCGGCAATAGCGTTATCGGCGTTTATCAACGAATCGACAATCTTCGGCGCGTTTTCGAGCGATATTCTTACCCCGTACTATCGTCAGGTACTAAACGATATATGGTCCCGGCGCGACAGGCCGCGGCAGGGTATGCAGAACAATGATTGCGGTTGCGGCGGATACGCTCAAATTGATATGACGATTGATGGAAACGATATCGACACAGAAAATGAAAATGATATTGTGGCGGTGGATGATGAAGATGACATTGATACCGACGGCGGCCGTTATATCAATGCGGACAATGAAAGAGACATCGCGGGGGACGACGGAGTTGGTACGCTCGCGGTTTTTAGTCTCGACTGGCAGAATGACAGACCGCGGCTCAGGCTCGCGTCGGCCGAGGGCGATATTGAAGAAAGTATCCAATTTTTGTCAGAGTTGGAAGCCGGCTATTTTAAGAGGATGGAAGAACATCTTCGCGGCGTCGGCGTTCGCTATCCGCTTGCGGGGAGCAACATGCCGCTGCCGCTTTTGGCTACGCTACGGAACAACACCGCGCTCGACATCATCATTCAAAACGACTACTGGGACCATCCGCAGGTATGGAAAATCGACAACGACTGGGACAACATCCTCACCGCGCCGTTTCACAATCGTTCACAGCTCAGAAACCCGGGAGCGAGTGCAATTCAAAACAAATCATACTATCGCGTAGATGGCATGCCGTTTCTAATAACCGAGTGGAATCACTGCTATCCGAATGAACACGTCCTTGAGGGCGTTCCGCTAATGGCCGCGTACGGTGCGCTACAGGGTTGGGACGGTATACTGCAGTTTGACGCGAATCACCACGTGTTAGGCAAAGACCGCATACGTAGCTACACGCTTTCCGTTCAGCCGGAGGACGTGGCATTGTGGGTAATGGCCGCGCCACTGTTTTTGAGAGGCGATGTACAAGCCGCGCCGGGGCTTGTCATAGAGGGTATTAGCGAAGAGCAATACGGCAATATTCCGAGCTATTCAGACATGCTCGAAAGAAATTATCACCTGCCCTTCATCACAAGGGTAGCGAAGCGTTTCGATGCCCCATCAAGCGGGAGCATCGAGCATTACGCGCGATATTATTCCAGAGAAGACGGCGTAACCCGCTCCGAAACCGGCGAGCTTGCAATTAATAGTAAGGTAGGGTATATGCGCATAGAAACTCCGCGCATACAGGGCGCAAACGGCTTCATCGGCGGTGTCGAACTCAACTTCCCGCTCTTTTCGACATCAATATCAAACAGCCACGCGGCAATCTACGCGGTATCCGCCGACGGTGAAGATTTGATTTCATCAAAACGTTTTTACCTCGTAGTGACAGGCCCCGCCAAAATGAGAGGCCAAGTCTATGACCCGGTCAGAAACCTGTTAGAAAGCGCGGGTGAAGGCGAAGTTCTTACGCAGGTTGTTGACGGTATGGTAGTTTTCAATCAGTTGGGCGGGAAAAAATTACAGATCTTCCCGCTCGAAATGAACGGCCGCCGCGGAAAAAAAATGTCGTTAAGAAGGGTCAGAGGTTCATCGCACAGAGCCCTCGATCTGAGCAGAGGCAGAACGTTGGTTTATGAAGTGGTGCTGAAGTAAATGGATAGGGCAGGCAGTCTGCCGCCCTTGTAAACATAACAAAGGATGACGCTATGAAATTAGACGATCTCGATTTCACAATTTCGAAGTTAGGTCTCGCCAAACTCCCATCTCCCATAATGCTCTCGAAGGTCATGGGAGACATGATTGCCAACTATGTAGAAGACGACGAACGCATCGTGTTCGACATAAACGCCAAACCGGGAGAAAAAATAGTTTTTGAGGAAAAGCACCTCCTCGAAAAAGCGGGTCCTCGCGAGTTCATATTTTTTGATCCCGACAAAGTCCACGCGGCGATTGTTACCTGCGGCGGACTATGCCCGGGCCTCAACGATGTCATCAGGGCGGTAGTGCTCGCGCTATGGCATCAATACGGGGTGCGCCGGATATCGGGCGCGCAGTTCGGCTTCAGAGGTTTTTTGCCGGAGTTCGGCTTCCCGTTCGTCCAGCTAAAACCCGATGTCGTCAAACACATACATCACATGGGCGGCACAATCCTCGGATCGTCGCGCGGACACGGACAGCGTACATCGGAAATTGTAGATACCCTCGAAGCAGAAGGCATAAACATGCTCTTCACGGTAGGCGGCGACGGTACGCAAAGGGGCACGTTGCGCATCGCGGAGGAAGTCGAACGCCGCGGGCTCAACGTGGCGGTTATCGGCATACCGAAAACTATCGATAACGATCTCAGCTTCATAGACAGATCTTTCGGCTTCGTTACCGCTGTTTCCGAGGCGATCAAAGCCGTTACCGGGGCGCACGTGGAAGCGCACGATGCCGTGAACGGCGTCGGGTTGATCAAGCTGATGGGCAGGGAAGCCGGCTTCATAGCCGCCGCGGCCGCGCTCGGATCGCGGGATGTAAACTTCGTACTGATCCCCGAATTACGCTTTGAGCTCGACGGCGAAAACGGGCTGCTCGCACATCTCGAAAGACGGCTTGAGAGGCGCAACCACGCGGTGATAGTGGTGGCCGAGGGCGCGGGACAACATCTTCTCGAGACGACATCCACGAAGCTTGACGCGTCTGGCAACAAGGTACTCGGCGATATCGGGCTGTTTTTGAGAGATAAAATCAGAAGCCACTTCGCGTCGAAAGAAGTGGAAATGAACATGAGATACATAGACCCAAGCTACACCATCCGCGCGGCTCCGGCCAACCCGGTAGACTCTGTCTACTGCGCCCGCTTAGGCGCATACGCCGTGCACGCGGCAATGACGGGAAGAACAAAAATGTTAGCTAGCCACGTAAACGATACATTCGTACACGTACCGACGGAGCTTGCGGTATCGACACGCAAGTGCGTTAATCTTGACGGGGAATTGTGGAGGGATGTAGTGGAGGCCACAGGACAGCCGCCGTTGATGTTGAATTATTAACCCGGCGGCAATTGACCTTGACGTTAAAATCGAAGCCTTTAAAGTCTTTAAAATCTAATTCTTTTTTGGTGACAGGGGCTCAAAGTTCCCTCTTTCAATCATAGTACAGGGTGTACACTGTACACCCTCACTCACTTCGAGCATAGCCTATCTCCCGTAATGCCCCCATTTTAAAACCGACTTCTCTGCCCAAACCACATTTCGCGCTCTATCACTTATATCGTGTAATTTTCTTCTCCCCTCCTCATCAGCTGCCCTAATTTTTGCCATAAATTCCATGTCATCCCAAGGATCAAGTCCCGCTCTATGCATTGCTTTAAGGCTTTCAAACATTTCCTCATAAGGAAAATCAGGTATTTCAGGAATAGGCTCAGGTATCGGGTTTTCTACTTGCTCAATTTGTTCTTCAATCTGCTTAGCTTGTCGATCATTATTGCAACATAGCAGTAGCAACGAGAACAAGAG
>JAITUP010000196.1 GCA_031286265.1 Chitinispirillales bacterium
CTCACTTCGAGCATAGTCTATCTCCCGTAACGCCCCCATTCTAAAACCTAATACGCTAAAACCCTTACCCTTAAAACCCTACGGGTGGGTGTAATGCTAAAGTCAAAACAAGTCGATGGTGTGGTTTTGTTTTTGATTTTAACATTTTACCCCGATAGTATGCCCACATGTCCCCCGTAAGCGGTCGCCGCTTATGGGGGACCGTAGGGGGTCTAATATATCGGGGCGTTACGGGGCAGAGCCCCGTCCCCAAAAAACAAGGCCAAACTCAATAGATAATTGAGGTTAATTACCGCCGGGTTAATAGTCATTTCACTTAAAAATGTTTTTTGCCATCAATCAATCCGCTTGAGCTTACCGTTATCATTTCCGTTTCTATGCTCACGCCTTCCACCGCACGGCATATCACGTGACCGTCGTATATCATCCAGTCCAAAAACCATGACTTGCCGACAATGCGATGTTCCGACGCGTCTATAGGCAACACGCTAAATGATTCCGGCGGCAGCGAAAATCCGAGGCCTGTGGCTTTCATTATGCTTTCTTTTGCCGTCCACAAGCGGAAAAACGCCTCGTCGTTTTCTTCCCGCCGCATCCATTCACATTCTTCCGGCGTAAAACAGCGATTGATTACGGCTTCGTCGTAGGGCGCTATCACTTCTATATCTACGCCTACCTCATCGTCGGCCGTCGCGAGTATCGCGTAGTTGCCGGAGTGGGAGATATTGAAATATCCGTTGCCGTTTTTCAAGCGCGGCCTGCCGTGATTGCCATAAGTCAAGTGGCTTTCATCGGTAACGCCGCATATCAACCGGAGGAGGAGGCCGGCGGCTAAGCACCGCGCCTTATCCTCCGTTTTAATAAATCTATCGATACGTTTTCTTCTCGCGTCCGTCACAAGGCCGATACCGTCCAAGCCCATGAAGTCACGTATATCGCTGACATATATCCGCACTGTTTCGGTCTTCATGATATCGTCCCCGCAACAAATTTTCGTCTCTATGCCCCGCCCATAACCTTCTTCGAGAAAAAGCGCGAAACGGATTCCGCAAAGCCGACTATGACGCTATAAAAAACCGGAACTACAAACAGCGTAAACAGTGTCGATGTCGCGAGGCCGAAACATACCGCCGTGCCAAGCGGACCTTGCGTTTCCGAACCTTGGCCGGTTGAGAAGACCATCGGCATCAGGCCTAATATTGTTGTGAGCGACGTTATCAATATTGGGCGCAGTCTCGTGCCGCCGGCCTGTATCAGCGCTTCGCGCATCGGCAAACCTTTGGCCCTCTGCTGGTTTACGTAGTCTATGAGCACTATGCCGTTATTCAGCACTATGCCCGCTAAAACTATTATCCCCATAAACGCCGGCACCGAAAGAGAATGGCCCATCACCGTCATTCCTATCACCACGCCGACAAACGCCAGCGGAACGGTGAACATGATAATGAACGGCTGTGTAAAACTCTCAAACTGCGCGGCAAGCACCATGTAAACCAAAATCACGGCGATAATCAGCGCTAGGAGCATGTCGCGGAATGTCGTCCGCATATCTTCGAACGAACCGCCGTATTCTATGAAATAACCCTCCGGCAATGAAGCCTCCATCCCCTTGAGCGCGGCTTGAACCTTGGCCGCTTCCGTCTGGATGTCGGTGCCGTCCGCTATCTCCGCGGTCACTTTCACACAGCGCACACGATTTTCCCTGTATATCGTGGTCGGTCCGCGCTCGGCCTTTATCTGGCCGATGTTCATTATTGACGTGGATACGCCGGCTCTCGATACAAGCGGCATTGAAATGAACTCGTCGAGCGTGACCCTGTCGCGCTCCTCCATCCTTACGCGCACGTCATACTCGTCGCCGCCTTCTCTGTATTTCGTCGCTATCATGCCCATATTCGCATACATTACGCCGGCTCCGACATCCGTCGCCGTAAAACCCATACGGGCTATTTTGTCGCGGTCGGGGATAATCCTGAATTCTGGTTTGCCGTCTTTCATCGATATGTCAACATCGCGCAGACCCGATATCTCGCTCATTATGATTTGCGCGCTATCGGCAAATTTCTTGAGGCGAGCCACGTCATCGCCCATAAATTTTACCTCTATAGCCGACCCGCCGGTCGCGCCGCCCGACGCGAAAGTCATCGTGACGCCGTATACTTTCGGAAACGCCCTGCGCAGCTCCTCTTCCACTTGTTTGAGCGAACGACTCCGATTCGCGAACGGCACGAGTTTGATGAATACCTCCGCCTCGTTGACATCCCCGCCCATAATACCTTCGCCGCCGATCCGCGCGCAAACGCTTTGGACCTCCGGTATCTTCATCGCCCTTTCTTCTATAAATCCGACAAAACGTTTGGTGTTTTCGAGGGTTGTGCCGACAGGCATGGTAATATTCAACGTAGATTCGCCTCTATCGGCTTCAGGCATAAATTCGCCGCCGAGCCTCGTCATTCCCCACAGGGAAACAACGAAAAGAATGCCCGTGAATACGACGACAATAAGGCGGTGATCGACCGCCCAGCCGAGCAACTTCTCGTATCTCTTCCGGAGGGCAAGAAAAATCTTACCCCCTTCAAACTCGTTATAGGCTTCCGCTCCGGCTTTTTTGCTTGCTTTCTTCTTTGGTTTTTTGCCGATTTTCGCTTCTTCGCCCGCGTCGCGGCCTTTGAATATTATAGACGCGAACATCGGGATAATCGTTATGGCGACAAGTAGTGACGCCGCAAGACCCGCGCAAACGGTTACCGCGAGAGGGCGCGACATTATCCCGGCAATGCCGTCAACCATGGCCATCGGAACGAAAACGGCGACGGTCGTGAGCGTGGAGGCCAATATCGCGAGCCCCACCTCGTTCGTCCCCTCAATAGAGGCTTTGAATCTGTCCGAGCCCTCCTCGTCCATGTGCCGGACAATGTTTTCAATTACAACCACGGCGTTGTCGATTAACATACCCGCCGCTAAGGCGAACCCCGCAAGCGTAAGAACGTTGAGAGTGTAGCCGAACGCGGCGAGGCCGATGAACGTAGTGATAATTGAGATCGGTATGGCAAGCGCGATGACAAACGTCGGCCGCCAACTTCTTAAAAATAGCCACAACAGCAAAACGGCCAAAAGCCCTCCGATTATGGCCGATCTCGCCGTGTTGGCCGTAGAAAATTCCACCATCTCGCCCTGATCGGACACCACTACAAAATCAAGCTCGCTCGCGATACCGGCTTGAAGCTCCGCGATCGTCCTTCTCACCTGCAAAACCACGTCGAGCGTATTTGAGCCGCTCTCCTTTGTAATCTCGAGCATGATACCGTCTTCGCCGTTCAGACGCACGTGGCTGCGCCGCTCCTTGTGCGTATCCTCAACGCGCCCCACATCGTTCACCCGTATAAGCGCGTCGCCCACTACCGCCACGACTGTGTTGCCTATGGTCTCAATATCATCAAACTCGCTCATGGTGCGCACCAAAAACTCCGTATGGTTTATCTCTAAATAACCGTTCGGCAAGTTTCTGTTGGCCGCGTTGAGCGCGTGTGCTACCACTTCGGGGCCGAGCCTGTATTGATCGAGGCGCGTTTTGTTCAGAAATACGTTGATTTCACGCTCCGGCCCCCCGGTCACAGCCACCGAGGCCACACCGCTAATCCGTTCGAGGCGCGGGGCGATAACGTCTTCCAAATACTTCTGCATCCTCATCAGATCGTTCATTCCCGTAACGCCGTAGACCATGACAGGCAACTGCGCGATATCGAACTTTCTTATGATCGGCTCCTCTATATCGGGCGGCAGGCTGTTCCTGATGAGGGCGATATTATCGCGCACATCGAGACCGGCGATGTCAAGATCCGTCCCCCAATCAAACAGCACCGTTATCGTCGACAACCCCTCCGAGGATGTAGAGACAAGCTCGTCGATTCCGCTGATACCGGCGATAACCTCTTCAATCGGCCGCGTGACGAGCTGTTCGACGTCTTCGGCCGCCGCGCCCTGATAGACGGTAAATATCGTAAGCGCGGGGTAATCGATGTCGGGCATTAAATCCAGGCCGAGCCGCAAAAACGAAATACCGCCAAACATCACGAGAATCATAGTGAACATGCTGATCGCCACACGGCGCGTTACAGCTAACTTTGGTAAATTCATCTTTGAACCTCCGTAACCAGTATTTCCGTTTCATCAATCAAATGCGCGTTGTTATCAACAAGTACAATCGCGTTCTCCTCAATGCCTTCCAAAACCTCCACATATCCAAGAGTGAGCAGGCCCAACTTAACCTGTCTCTGCCTTGGTGTGGTGACAAACGGCGTTTCTTGCCCCTCTACCGTGAAAACGTATGTCTGCGAGTCGCCGCCGCGGACCACTATCGCCGACAGTGGAACCGCGAGGACATCATCCCTAGCCTCAATGGCAATTTCAACTTTCGCGAACATTCCCGGCCTTAGCTCCTTCTTTTCATCGACAATGCTGATTGTCACGTTGGCGGTCCTGCTCACCTGGCTTATCGCGGGGGCGATTGTGGCTATCCTGCCCTCAAATACCCGGCCCGGAAACGCGTCGAGTGTAACTTGAGCGAGCTGCCCGTAACGCAAGCGTACAAATTCCTGTTCGGAGACCATTACTTCTATTTCCATTTTATCAAGCTGCGCGATCGCCAAAACGCCCACGGTTCCGTCGTACCCGGGCACGCCCCTGTATATTTCGCCCTCGTTGACGTATCGACCGATGATCGTCCCCGAAAACGGCGCGCGCAGTTCGATGGAGTTTTTGAGAAGGTCGTATTCGGCTTTCGCGGCGGCAAACGCCGTCCGTGCCTGCTCAAACTGCTGCAAGGGGATGCTCCTCCTGTCGTAGAGCGCTTGCATGCGATTGAAATCGGCCTCGAGCATCGCGATTTGCGCCGCCGACTGCTTCAACAGATAGTCTTCCAACCTCACAAGGAGCTGCCCTTCCCTCACCGCCTGCCCTTCCTCCACATATATGCGCGATACGCGGCTGCCCATAGCCGCCGCCGCCGGCGCAATGGCCGCACGCCTGTGCGCGTCTATGCTACCCGTAAAATTGAGCGAACGGACGACATCGCGCTTAATCGCGGCGGCACCCCTAACAGGAAGCACGATCCTCTCGACATCATCAAGCGAATCATCTTTTTTCCCGCAGCCGAAACCAGTGGCAAATATGACAGCCACCGCGCAAATCAGAGGAAATTTTGAGAAAAAAACCAACTTTGACATTGGCCGGGTGTCCTTTCGTGTTTGTTGTTTTTTGAGGTAACAACGGAGAGGTCAAACAATCTTTAAGATAGCCGTAAATCCGGTCATATTAAAAACCTCTTTGATATCCGCCGATACGTTGACAAGGTCCATCGTTCTACCCTTTGCTTTCGCGGTTTTTTCGCCAAGAAGCAGCACACGCAACCCGGCCGAAGAGACGTAAGCAACGTCTTTAAAGTCCAGCACCACATGCTCCGCCTCGTCAAAAACCGCAATCAATTCACTCTGAAACTCCGAAGCGGAAACGGTATCAAGCCTGCCGACAAGGGTGAATGTAGTCTTACCTTCATTCAGCGTTTTAGTAATTTCCATAAAACAGCATCTCCTCAAATATGATGATTTTTACACAAAATAAGGCATAATATCACTGCCCAAACAGACAATTCCAGTACGTTATACCAAGATAATATAGTATATCGCGCCAATGAAGGTCAAGAAAAATGGAGGTTAAAATCTTTTTTTAAACCTTTTTTTTAAAAAGGTCCGCCTGACCCTTTGCCATAGCCCGATAATGTTTGGGACAACAAAGGGTCGTATGAGCGGAGATGGCGATGTTCATTCGGGCGTTTTTTTTAAACTAACTGCCCATATTACCCACACGAAATCAAAGGCCTAAAAAAAATAATATTTTTTGCATTTTCGATAAACCAAATATTATCTTCTAATAACTGTGCCGCCGTAGGCACAAAAGGGTAATGTGAAAATATAAATTTACTATGATTATGGAACAAACTATCTTAATTTTGGCTTGTATGCCGCTTATAATTATATATTATACATTTGCGCACATGGCTACTTTCACCGCA
>JAITUP010000230.1 GCA_031286265.1 Chitinispirillales bacterium
AAAAATGAGGTTGGGAGTTGTCTAAATTAAAGGTAGGTTTTTTGTGTACAGGTCATTCTGCTTGGATTTTTTTTCCCCGCTTTCATTCCCCGCTTATTATTGTTATCGGCGGGTTTTTATTAAAACTTTAGCGTTTTTTTGATTTTTTTTTAACTTTGCGTAATATTTGGGCGTTTTTTTGGGTCGATTCCATATATATCAAGCATATGTATATACATGAACATTGTAGAATTGGGGGGTGAGGTTGCTCGAATTGGGGTAAAGTTTGAAATTGGAGTGCGTTTTTTGGGCGTTTGAGGCTGTTTTAAAAATTTGTTTTTCAGGAAGGCTGTTTTTTAAAACCTTTTTTTTAAAATGTGTCGCCTAACCCCCTGATGCCGCTCCGTAATGTTTGGGACAACAAAGGGTCGTTTGAGCGGGAAGGGCGATGTTCATTCTGGGCGTTGTTGGGGTACCTCGAGTTGCAAGCCGATAGATCGCCGCGCTTCGCTCGCGATGACGGTGTTGCCGGCTTTTGCAACAGCCCCAACGCGACCACGAAGCGAAGTAGGCTATCACCGGACGGAGCAATTATTTTGCAAGGTTTACAGATTATATCCCCCATAATTCGGTTTTAGGGTATGGGTTTTAGCGTAGGTCGGTTTTAGGACGGGGCGTTGCGGGGAGCGCGTGCGAGAGCACATCTTGCGCCGCTCTGGGGGTAGCGGAATAAAAATATTGGCTTTGCCAATATTTTTATGGAGCGTGGGGGATTTGTTCCCCCCTTTAAATATGTTTTGACTTTGACTTTAAAGACTTTGATTTTGACTTTAAAAACTTTACCCCTCCGCCCTAAATTATATTTATACCCATGCACAACAAAACCCAAACACCGCCACCGCCAAAAGCAAGGCTATTCCCGTATCCGTATATCACACTCACGGCGATTGCAGTTGCTTTGCTGATTGTTGCCGTGTCCGGCTGTCACCCGTATTTCAACACGTTTTACAACGCCGAGGAGGCTTTCCAGATTGCCCAGCGCGAGCATCGGAAACTTTTGCGTGTTTACCCGGATAGCATTGTTGTTGCTCCTTCCAAGCAGTCGGAGGCGTTTTATGACCGCGCCATTGAGAAGACTTACAAAATGATGGATGTTTTCCCCAGGGATGAGAAGTATCAGGATCGGGCGCATTATCTTATGGGCCGCTCGCTTTTTTATATGATGAATTTTCAGTTGTCTCTTGGGCGTATGAGCGATTTGCAGGCGTTGTATCCTGAAAGTCCGCTTGTGCCGCCGTCGCGTCTCTATGCGGCCAAGGCGCATATAATGCTGGATAATTTGTCTGTCGCCGAGGAGATATTGATTGAGCTTTTGAGGGATCATCCGCAGCTCGATAGGAATCAGCAGATTAGTATGCTTCTTGTTGAAATCGCGATACGCCGCGGCGGTCGTTCTCACGCGCTTGGGTTGCTTGAGGGTATGAACCGGTCGTCGCTTTCGCTTGACAGGCGTATCAACGTCATCCTCCGGATGGCGGAGTTGAACTATGAGCTCCGGCAGTATGAGGCCGCGCTTGTTTTGTTGCGCAGTTCGCCTCGCGATAGAAAAATGCCGCGGCTTATGTATAGGATTGATCGTTTGATGTATTTTTGTTACGACGCGACGGATTCGCTCGATGCCGCTCTTGAGCATCTTAGGGTGATGCAGCGGAATCGCCGTTATCATGAGCGGCGTTATGAGATAATGTATTACAGGGCCGTTACCCTGCACAGGATGGGACGGTTTGACGAGGCCATGGCGTTGCTCGACGATATCAGGCATGTATGCGAGGCGAGGGCCGGCCAGCCGAATCTTTTGGACGTGTGCGGTCCGTCTTCCTACCTGCTCGCGCGTATCTATGAAGAGATGGGCAACCGTGAGAGGGCGGAGGCGATGTTTGAGGAC
Source organism: Chitinispirillales bacterium (assembly GCA_031286265.1). GTDB lineage: Bacteria > Fibrobacterota > Chitinivibrionia > Chitinivibrionales > Chitinispirillaceae > GUT77. Next base: position 1,925 of record JAITUP010000230.1, read on the forward strand.
GCGTCTAAGGTGTCTGGGCCGGAGGCCGCGAGAGCGTCGGCTCGTCTTATGGCGCTTCGGCGTCTCAGGGATCTGCGGACGCCGGATTCGCTCGGAAATATTTCGCCTGACGCGCGTTACATGATCGCGGAACTTTTCAGTTTTGAGCTTGAGGCTCCCGATTCGGCGTATGCGTATTTTATGGAGCTGTCCGCGGACACCGCCGCCGTTTCCATGAGGCCCCGCGCTCTTTTGGCCGCCGGTTTTGTGGCTAAAAATCAGTTGGATAATCCGGTGGGCGCAAACAGCCTGTTTGAGACGGTCGCCGGTGAGTATGTCGGCACGGAATATGCTCGCCGGGCACAGATAGAATTGGGTGTGGAGGTGACGTTCGTGACGGAGCGCGAGCGGGCCGAGCGCGCTTTCAGGGACGCCGAGGCGCTTTTGGGGAACGACCCCGTTCAGGCGATCAAGGCTTTCTATAATGTGTATATAGATTACCCGGACGAGCCCATAGCCTCAAGAAGCCTCCACGCCGCCGCGTGGAACACAGACAACGTTTTGCATCGAAACAGGGCGGCGTTAGCGTTATACGAGGAGCTCTGCGAAAGATTCCCCGATTCTGAGTACTGCATGGCGAGCGCCGCGCCGCGTCTGATTATAGCCCGCGACTCGATAGAAGTCAGGCGGCAGAGGAGGGAAGCGGCGGCCACGCCGGAGGATGCGGCGGAGCCGGAATCGGTAATCATTGAGACCGATGTTTCTGAGGGCGACGCGGATGAATAGGACGTGTCGGGATTTGGTTGTTTCCTCACGCCTAAAAAAAACATTTTTCCCTTGACTCCCATTCTCTCCATGATTTATCTTATACCCAATGTCAAAAAACTCACGGGCCGGTCCGCTTGGTCGGCCTAACACCATAAACATATTATGTTGCAGGGAGAAGCATTATGGGTAAGAAGTTGCTTGTATCGGCATGTTTGGCGTTTTCACTTGTTGTGTTGGGTTGCGGTGGCGGCGGTACCAAGGTCGCGCGCGTGCATGAAGACTCGGCTACGGATCTTTCGGGCCGCTGGAACGACACGGATTCGAGGCTGGTCGCCGACGAAATGGTGATGGACGCGCTTAGCCGGCCATGGATTAACACTTGGACAGAGCAGAACAAGGTGCCTACGGTTATTGTGGGCAGGGTGCAGAATCGGAGCCATGAGCATATCAACGTTCAGACATTTTCCAGAAACATCGAACGCGCGCTTTTGAATTCCGGTAAAGTCAGCTTCGTGGCCGGCGGCGCCGAGCGCGAGCAAATCCGCGCCGAGCGCGAGGATCAGGCCGGAAATGTCTCCATGGACACACGCGCGTTTTCAGGCGAAGAAACCGGGGCAGACCTGATGATGACAGGCACGATAAACGCCATCGTCGACAGAGAAGGCAGGCGCTCGGTCATTTTCTACCAGATCAATATGGAACTCATTGAGATGGAGACCAATAGAAAAGTATGGATAGGGGAGAAGCAAATCAAGAAGTACGTTGAGCAGGCTAGGACGAAGTTGTAGTGTCGCGGCATCAACGCCATAATAATATAACATAGGGGCGGCCGTTCTCGGTCGTCCCTGCGAATAGTCCATTCGATAACCAATCAAAAACTTTCAGGAGGGGAAAAAATGTCTTTATCAAAAGACAGCGCGTTGAAACGCAAACGTGGTTTATTGCGTAAATTTGGGTTGATAACCGCCTTGTCAATCTGTTTTTTCACTGTGTCTTGCGCTTCTAAAGCCGCGCAACGCCGGGACGTTATGGGCGACATGTTTGAAGACGGCAACTACGCCGCCCTGATTCAAATGATCAAAAACGATCAAAAGAAACTTTACGGAGACGCGGGCGCCTTTCTATACAATATGGATCTTGGCGTGTTGTACCACTATTTGGATCAATACGACTCGAGCAACGTGTATCTTGCGCGGGCGGCCGAGATTTACGATGAACTGTTCACAAGATCGATTACAAACGAAGCCGCCGCGATACTCACAAACGACAACGTGAGGCCATACCGCGCGAGGCCGTACGAATTGGTCATGCTCCACCAAATAGCCTCGCTGAATTTCATGTTGCAAGACAAATTTGAGGAAGCGCTGGTAGAAACGCGCAAGGTGCAGATCCTCTTCAACGAATGGGAACGTTTGAGGGCAGACGGCGATAAATATCATACCGACGGTATGTCGCACCTGTTTTCATCGTTGGCCTATGAAGCCGCGAGAGAGCCGGACGACGCTCTGATTTCCCTCTTCAAGTCCGTTCAGGCGTTTAAGCTTGGGCCGGTAAAACTGCCGCCGGAAGTAGAAGGCTTTGCCTACCGCCGCTTGAAAGCGGGGGATAGGGCGGACGACGTCGAACTCCTCGGCATCACCGCGAAAGAGGGCCCGAATGCATGGATGGCGGAGCAGGGCGAGACTGAAATTATCGTGGTGGGCTACGCCGGTAGAGGTCCCGCTATGAGCGAGCAGACTTGGAGAACCACCTACACTGCCGGCGGAAGGTTGACTTTCTCCGTGGTGGACGACAAGGGAGTTGAGGGCGTAAGGATGGAGGGTTTCACGATTCTCGCGCCGCCGCTGCCAAATTCCGACTCATTGACCGCGCCGTTGCACATCACGCTATCCCTCCCACGGGTGCTGACCTTTCCCACTTTAACATCGCATTTTTCGGTGAGTTTGGCCGGTGGTCAGCAACACATGATGACGGCAGTGGTAAACGACCTCGATCTGCAAGCGGAAAAAGCGTTGACAGACGCGTGGGTGGATATAGTGAGCAGAACGGTGGTGAGAGTAGCTCTGCGGACGATTGCCGCCGAAGCTGCCAAAAGAGCGGCCGCAAATCAGGCTAATGAGCGGGTAGGCGGCGATGGCGGAGCGGTTCTCGGTCGTTTGGCGGGTGCGGTTGTGAACGTGACGACGGACCAAATGGAAAAAGCCGACATACGCATGTGCTTCAAACTACCCAAACAGATACACGTAGCCAGATTCCCGGTAGAGCCGGGGGTACATAGCGTGACTGTGAATGTGTATGACTACAGAGGGCGTGTTATTGGTGAGAAACATTTTGACGCTATTGAAATGAGGCAAGGGGAGAAGAGGGTTTTGGTTCACAGATCGATGATGTAGTGTAGTATTGTTTTAAAAGGCGGCTTTTTTAAAAAACCATTTTTTTAAAAAGGTCCGCCTAACCCCCTGATACCGCTCCGTATATATACATTTTATATGCCGTATCCATAGCCGCTAATAGGCTTACGGGCGATGCCTCGCCTTTCCATGCTATGTCGAACGCCGTTCCGTGGCCTACTGATGTGCGGATTATCGGTAAGCCTATCGTTATGTTTACTCCGCGCTCGAAATCACGTGACTTTAGCGCGACAAAACCGTGATCGTGCAACATCGACACAACGCCGTTGAACTCACCTTTGAACGCGCGATTGAAGACGGTATCGGGCGGGAGGGGGCCTACGATGTCTATCCCTTCCAAGCGCGCCTCATCAATGGCGGGTATGATCTCCCTCTTCTCTTCATCGCCGAACAGCCCATTTTCTCCGGCGTGCGGATTCAGGCCGCCGATAGCCATGCGCGGCGTGTCTATACCCAAACTATTTAGCGATTGACGCAGTAGCCACATCTGGCGCAAAACACGATCTTTGGTAATTAAATCTATAGCCTGGCGTAACGATACGTGTGTGGTGACATGGGCGACGGCTACGTCATCTAACAGGAATACCATTGAATAATCGCTTGTATTTGTTTTGTCTGCAAAAATTTCCGTGTGTCCGGGATAGTCAATCCCGGCCATTTTCAGCGATTCTTTCGATATGGGGTTTGTTATTACGCCGGCCGCTTTTTTTTCTATTGTCAAATTTATGGCTTTGGTGATATATTGATACGCGGCGCGTCCGCATGAGGCCTGCGGTTTCCCAAAAGTAAATTGCGATACGCTGATTTCCCTCATGTCAATCGCGTTTATTAAATTACCGTGTTCCGCGTCTTCAGGTTTTTCAATGATATTAAACGACGGCGATAATCCGCAAACATCCGCCGCTTTTTGCAAGACATCGATATCGCCGACAACGGCGATGCGGTATGGACGCTCTCCCGCCGTGCCGTCACACAGCGCCTTCACGGCAATTTCGGCCCCAATACCCGCCGGATCGCCCATCGTCAATAAAAAAACAGGTGCTTGGCTCATGCAGTTTTTCCTATATTTCATTTGCCGCCAAAGAGGACAGCAAAATTTTTGCCGTCGCGACGTTTTGTTTTTCTCTTCTACAGGTCATCTGTTTGCGGATGGCGAGAGCAACATGTATTGTTCGAGATTTTGCCTATTCTTTTCTCCTGCTATTTCATAGTGTTATTCTCTTTGTTTCCACCTCTGCAGCTAGACCCGTTCAGGCCGTCCGCGTAGTCTACTAAGATAGTATATGGGTGTGATGGTGAGTTGTTTTTTAATGTTCAATTTGGTATTTTAATAAAAGGTCGTAGCAAAAGCCGTCATCGCTTTGCTGAATTTACCGAGTTCCAGCATCGTCACCTCTTCCTCGACGCCCGATACAGTCTGTCGTTAATGGCTGCGCCCAACCCTGTATCGGGCACGGGTAATGCCGCGATCATATCAACGCCGGACGCGTCGAGTCTGCGCATTGCCGCGAAAAGGTTGCAGGCGGCTTCGCGCAGATCACCGGTTGTTGACAGACATTCGATTTTTGTAATATTTGGCGACAATGTTTTGGGATTGATGAGGGCGGCTGTTAATAGCCCAGCGTTAACATTTTTGTCAATACTGTCAACATCATCAACCAAAAATAACGGCGTTTTTGTAGCATAATGGCTATCGTTTCTTCCCGGTGATTGATTGACAAATTCGTCGTGTTTAGGGATGATTATTTCACCGATGGCTTCTTCAATTTCTTCAATTGTTATCCCGCCCGGCCGCAGCAGCATCGGGGCATCCGTCATAAATGAGACGATCGTTGATTCTACGCCGACCGTACACATCCCGCCGTCAATAATCATTTCAACATTCGCCCCGAGCTGTTCTCGTACGTGTTCCGCCGTCGTCGGGCTGACCGCTCCAAACAGGTTTGCGCTGGGCGCCGCGACGGGTACGCCGGCGAGTGCGATTAATTGCAACGCGATGTCGTTTGAGGGCATCCGTATGGCGACACCCGGCAGCCCGGATGTTATTATATCCGGTACGGCCGATTTTTTGGGAAGGACGACGGTCAGCGGCCCCGGCCAAAATCTGTCGATCAATTTTTGAGCCGGTGCCGGGACATCGATCGCCAGTTCACCGGTCCATTCTTTTCCGCCGATATGCAGTATCAGGGGGTCAAAAAACGGCCGTTTTTTAATTTCAAAAATTCGCGCCGCCGCTTTTTCGTTTAGCCCGTTGGCTCCAAGCCCATAGACGGTTTCCGTGGGAAACGCGACAGCGCCGCCGTTGCGGATGATGTCCGCCGCTTTTTGTATCTGTTCGTTATGGTTGATCATGATTGTTGCAATATTGTTTTTCACAGCCCTACCGCAAACCGCGTGGCGGCTATCCGGTTCGGCGGCGCGCTGTCTTTTGTCGCTTTCAATTTTCCGTTTACGTAGATGGAAACCGTGACCCGGCCATATCTTGGATGAGCCGAGATGTAGGCCGGAAAATAGCCGCTATAGTCGCCTCCGTAATATTCCGCTCCCCGAAACTGTACGTTAAATTCTTTCCTCCATGGGAGCGCTATACTGCTGAAAGCCTCGAGATCTCCGTATTCGTTATGAAACTCGACCCTTATATTGCTTGCCACCCCATCCACCAAATAGACGATCTTGTTTCCCCAGCAACCGTCACAATCGCAGGAGAAGAAAATAAGGCTAAGCAAGGTTAAGGCTATGGCAACGGTTCGTTTCATATCATCGGCCCCTTCAACATAATATAATACAATAACGTGTGCATATTATTACTATCGGTTGATTTCGATAAAAAGTTGAAATTTTTTTTAAAACCGTTTTTTAAAAAAAGGTTTTAAAGATGGGTATGGCAAAATTGTATATTTAGTCGGCATTCCACCCGATAAAGGAAGGATTAAACTTTGGAATCGATAACAAAAACAGCCGTCGTCGACTGCCCCGAAACCGCCGCTAATGAGCAAATGCAGGTGCGTCTCAGTAAGATACCCCAGATCCGTGAAGCGGGGTTCCACCCTTATGCCGAGCGATTTGAGAAGACCCACTCCATCGCCTCCGCCGGTACGCTTGCCGACGGCGTGGGGGGAGTCAAGATTGCCGGACGGGTCATCGGTTTGCGTTATTTTGGGAAACTCGCGTTTGGGCACATATACGATATAGGTGGAAAAGTGCAGTTTGCGCTGCAGAAGAACGAACTTGGAATGGTGTTCGACAAGTTCAGGGATTTGGTCGATATTGGGGATTTTGTGGGTTTTGAGGGGGAGATGATGACCTCAAAGACCGGCGAGAAGACCCTCAACGCCAAATCGTTCACGTTTCTATCGAAGACACTTCGCCCCTTGCCGGAGAAGTTTCACGGGCTGACCGATCCTGAATTGCGGTTGCGTCGCCGCTATCTCGATTTGATAACATCCGAGGAATCGCGCTCGCGTTTTTTGAATCGGACGAAGATTATCCGTACCATTCGCAATTTTTTAGACGACAACGATTTTCTCGAGATCGACACCCCCGTGTTGACCAACAAGGCGACCGGCGCGCTTGCCCGGCCGTTTGTTACTCACAACAACGCTCTTAGCATCGATGTGTTTTTGCGCATTGCTCCCGAAACGTATTTGAAGCGGGCGATAGCGGGCGGGTTCGACAGGGTATATGAATTCGCGCGGTCGTTCCGAAACGAGGGTGTAGACGCGTCTCACTTGCCGGATTTTACACTGCTCGAATACTATGCGGCGTATTGGAATTATGAAGACAACATGGCGTTTACCGAGAAGTTGGTTAAGAATTTGATGATGGCGGTCAAGGGCGCCTTGAAACTGACTTATGATAATACGGAGATTGATTTTGACGGGGATTGGCCGCGGATATCGTTTCGTGATTTGATTTTACGTGATTCCGGGATTGATATTGATAAATTCGCTACTAAAGAAGAGTTGCAAAAAGAGCTTGACGATCGCGGTATAAAATTTGAGACCGATGTGAACGTGGCGAAGGCGGGTCGAGGGACGCTCATAGATTTACTGTACAAAAAAGTTTCGCGTCCGGCGCTGATAAATCCCACATTCATTACGCATCATCCGCTCGATTTGTCGCCGATGGCGCGAAGCAGTGACGCGAATCCGCTAATCGTTGACCGTTTCCAGCTTGTGATAAACGGTTGGGAGGTCGTGAATGCCTATTCCGAGCTTGTCGATCCCGTTGATCAGGCCGCGCGCTTCCGCCAGCAGGCCCAGGCGCGGGCGGGCGGCGACACCGAGACGATGGACGTCGATAACGATTTTTTGCTCTGCATGGAATACGGTATGCCGCCGATTTCCGGTTGGGGCATGGGTATCGACAGGATTGTCGCGCTTTTGACAAACGCGTCGACGTTGCGTGATGTTATCCTGTTCCCGCTTCTGAGGCCGGAAGCGGAGTAGTAATATAAAACTATTGGATTTATAGTGTAACTTATACTATATTTATGATATAACGGAGGAATTTACCAACATGAAACGTTTTTTACCTGTTTTCGCAATGCTGTCCCTTGTCGTTGTTTCCGGTTGTACGCCGCCTGCTACCGTGCAAGCCGCTCCCGGGTCCGAAGTGTCTGCCGCTACCAGCGGCAGTGCCGGCGCCGGTGCGCCGCCTGCCGCTGCCGGGCAACCCGCTGCCGTTCCTCGCGCCGCGGGCGCTGCCGATGGAACCGGAGGGCCGCGGACATTTCTCGATACCCTGAACCGGGGTAAGGAAGTTGCTCTCACAGCCGGTGATTTACCACAGATAGTGATAACCCCCGCGGTTCCGGCATCAATAACGCCTCAGCCGGCCGCTTCGGTCTCCCCGGCTCCGGCTTCCGCTCCGGCTACGGTTCAGACCGCCGCTATCGCCCAGCCGCATTTTCGCATTCAAATATTGGCGACAAGCCATGCCGATGCTGCCAGAAGAGAGAAAGCAAGAGCCGAAACCGCGATAGGGCTGCCGATAGTGATGGTGTCGGAGCAACCGCTGTATAAACTCTTCGCCGGTGAATTTGGAACAAGAGCCGAGGCGGAGACCGCGTTGCCTCGAGTCAGAAGCGCGGGATACAGTGATGCGTGGATTGTTTCCAGATGATTTGAGAGGGCTGTTGCAAAAGCCGTCATTGCGAGCGCCCAGCCCACCCCGTCATTGCGGGCTTGACCCGCAATCCCCAACGACAAGATTACATAGGGGGATTGCCTTACGGCGAGATAAACAAGTTGCGGGTCA
>JAITUP010000261.1 GCA_031286265.1 Chitinispirillales bacterium
TCATCGCCCGTTTTGAAGCGCCTGCCATTGTATAACGCCATTTCGAGCGGAGCCGCCAAGTTAAGGAGTATATCGCTCGACGCGTCGTAACTTTTGCCCGATACCGAATATTCCACGCAACCGATTATTGCGTAATCGCGCGCGTCTCCGGTGCTAACGCCTTGTTTTTCAAGTGTGCTTATAATCGCGATGTCGTTATAAAACGCGGGTATCGCTTCGGTCTCGGAGATTACTTTTGCCACCGTGTCGCGGTATTCTGTACTGTTCACTTTGCTGTGATATCGCGCGTTCACATTGGGTTCGCGCAGTTTTAAAATTTTTGTCACTTCGAGCATGATATAAGTAAGTTCGTTTACCGCGTCTTTTTCATTTTCATCAACACCGCCCACAGTCACCGCAGGCGCTGTTCCGGCGCCGCCAAACAAATCTTCCGATACCGCCGGCACAAGGTTGACATTGTCGCCCAATTTTAAGAAAAGGTTGCCGATAATATCGGCGGCTTCTTTGTCGGTCAACTTGTCGTAATCTTTATCTTTTTTGTAGTAAGGGTATAAAACCTGATCGAGCCTTCCCGGACTGATTGCCATGTTCATATTTTCAGCATGAATGGCGGTCAGGCAAAGCCATATACAATTTACCGCTTCATAAAAACTCGACGCCGGTTTCGCGGGGATGTTTTCGCAAGCCTCCGCCATGCGCATAAAACGCTTTTTGGCTTTTCCATCGCCTTCTTTTTCTGCTTTTTCCGCATGCCTGCGCGCTTCTTTGGAAAGATTGTTTACGTAGTCCAAAAAACCTTCCAATACAGTGTAGACGGCGGTATAGAAATCCTTGCTCTCGTTTTTTTCCTCGCTCTCGTTTTTTTTCCCGGCTTTCTCGCGCGCTTCGGCAATAATGGCGTTAAGTCCTTCCGAAAGTACCCGTTTGAACATGGGAACCGTGTGTGAAATGCAGCTTCCTTTACCGGATAAATAAAAAATCAATCTTTCAAGCAATTTAAGCGGAATTTCGTCGTTCCCTTTAAGCGGGACTTTATCGTTCCCTATATTTTCCGAGAACTTTTTTTCTTTTATATATCTTTTGGCGGTACTCAACACATCGCGATTAAGCCAATAAGGGAAGACATCTAAATTTAATGTTTGCGCTTCGGCAGCCGAGAGCAGTTGCGGGTTTTTCTCACGCTTGCTGATAGTATCTAACTCAGACCAAATGGTAAGCCCTATAAATTCAGGGAAAAGCAACGCGGATTTGAACTTTGAGCCCGTTGACCCCGCGAGCAAATTTTCATCACCGTCAAAAAATCTAGGGATCTTATGTGAAAGATAGTGCGCCACGGCTTCAGCGCGAAAAATCTGTGGAGTTTCTTCCACATCCGCGTTATTTTTCATATACTCGGTAATCCGTACCGCGCGTTCAATGCAGATTTCAACAGGCGCCGTGAGTAATTTTTTGCGAAGCTCTAAGAGATTTGTACTGTCATAATCATGTAGATTCACGTCTTTCAGAGTTACAGGCATAATAATTATTCCTTTCAAGTAAATTTCCAACATTTTACGGAAATTGTGACAAACGTTTTAATTAAACCATGCTTTCCTTGGAAGCGGGCCATACATTTTTATTAGTGACGTATCCGCAATGTAATTATAGCGATAAAAAGTTTCCGTATAATTTTTGCCGATAATGCTGTTGTCGAGCGTATCGCCCAACGCGCTATCGGCACTGATACCATAGAATTCTTTTTCCACGCTTTTTTCGTTATAGGCGTATTGGTTTTCTGGAAAAAACTTTCTCCAATGCTCGGCTAATTCACGGATTTTCACATTCTTGGGCGGATATTTTACCAGAAAGCCTTTTTGGAGTTTTTCCGCAAATATAGCCCAATCTCCATCCGATATGGAACCCTGCCCTCTGCAACTCCTCAAGTAGTCGAGAATGTGCCGGGCGGCTATCAAAAACGTTTGGGTGTTGCTACGAGCATGTTCCATAGTGTAGTTATCATCTTTACTTGCCTTATATTTCATTTTAAAGGATAGATTTGAGCGATCCGGCGTATTAAGCGCCCACATATGACCGATATAGGGAAGGATGGAGCGGTCCACGCCTACAATGTCTTCGTTAATATTTGCAATCTCTTCTTTGATACCTGCAATGTTTTGGTCAATTTGCTCCAATACTGTTTCTGTTACGTCTGTATTGTTGATATTATCCGTAACACTAACAATTTTGATATCGTTAACCCATGAGTTATACCCGGAAAATAGCTGATGCGCGTATGTATCGGCAAAGGTGTGAAGCATCATGCCAATCCGCATTAAGGATATCTTTCTGTCTTCTTTGCCTGAGCTTAGTTTTTCACGTGCGTCTATCAACATATTACCGATAAAAGACCCGTCTCCAACTTCAGCCGGAACCGTCCGTTTTTCTTTTAAGTTGTCTGTTATTTCAGTCGGCACAAAATGAAATGGTGAAACCGTGAATTTTTGTGATCTTTCCAATAATAAAAAAACCATGCTTGCGGTCCCGAAACCGGTTGTGAGAGGATTGAAGTTCAGATTTAGTGTTAACGGGGACGATACGTATAAATCACAAGCGCTATCATCCTTGATGTAGTCAGGAATATTTTTACAGTCGATGTACCTGATCCAGTTAAAATCGTCGACGTACTGCGAATATGTGGCGACCTGTTGCGCCTCCGCTTCGTCGAACCCGGCTTCTTTAGCGATTGTCTTCACCGCGAAGTAATGGAAATTAATATCCATTGTTTATGCCCGCCTGTTTTTTAATGTAAAATAAAATTTCTTATCTGGAACCGATTTCAGATCGGCGAGGCCGAGAAGCGTGTTATCGTCAAAGCGGCGGAAGTGCTCTAACATCGGGATTTTGTCATAAACCATAGTCGCCGATACTTCACCTTCGCACAATATCTCTCTAATGCGCGTACTGCTTTTTTTGGTGGTTACAAACGGCGCTACAAAGAAAAAAATTGTTTTTATAAGCCAACGTGGGAAATTCATGAAAAATCCAATCGGGAGCTTGCCGACATCCGCATAACGGACTTTGCCATTTTTCCTTAACTTATACAGAAGCGGATGCACGTTCTCCATGTCTACGAAAGTTTTCCCCTGCCAGCCGACAGCGGTAAGCAGCCCGTCCATAGGGTGGTCGGTTTTAATCTCTTCGCCAACCCAAGTCCCCCAAAGCTCATCGGGTTTTACCGGTTTAAGCGATCTGAAAAGCTCCAAAGCTTCTTTTTGTGTCATTTTTTGCGGTATTTCTGGTATCATGGCTTTACCTACCTCCCCGTTTTTTATAAAGCGATTCCGTCTTATTTATCCACTAATTTTAGATATTCTAAGGATAAAATTGTACACGATATAATCACGCTTTCCGCATTTTTCGAACATACACAACTCACAATATAATATTATACCATAGCTTGTGCAATAGAAAAATAAAAAATATTTTATTTTTATTTTTCGAGGAAGCGAGCATGGGCAGAGATAATACAAATGATACGAGGGAAGGGGCGAAAAAGCCCCTTCCTGATTTGGTCACTCGTGATGAATAAACAACACTAGTTCTGGACGCAGCGGACTGATTGATATGGGATTGGTTGTACGGTCGGTTGGGTCGCGCACAGTATACCAACACCCATTGCAGGTGTGCACCTGTAGAGGTCTCTTCCTGTTAGCGAGCTTGCTTGAACTTGATCAAATTGTGAGATATTTTGAGAAGTGCTTTCCGCTTTGCTTATAGAAACGGAATTATAGCTGCCGCTCAAGCGAGTGTGTTGTAATTCATTCCATCATTTAGGTTGCATCTCAATCCGAGGTGCTGGAAAATCCTATTGAATTCTATAACGGCAGGTAGGCGTCCCGTTGGGCCGCCAACCCGCCGCTACCAACATCAAACCCCTTCGGGGTTTTGCCAAATATCCTCAACCACGCAAGAATGAACATCGCCCTATCCACTCAGATGACCCTTTGTTGTCCCAAACATTACGGAGCGGTATCAGGGGGTTAAAAAGGGGTTTTTAAAAAAACAGTAAAATTTTATGAGACGGCAGTGTTTTTTAAAACATATTTTTTTTGGCGATTTGTTGGCGTCAGGATATTATATTATTAATATCTATGAATATAGCTGTAAAACGATGTTAAGGAGGTTTTTTATGTCTGCTAAAAATTTTGTTGTTGTTGCGATTGTTTTGACGGTTGTTTTTCAGGTTTTTGCATCGGTTGATCCGTGTGTATATACCACGCCGTTGCCGGTGGACGGTAGGACGGAGGTCGCAAGGAACGTAAGCTCCAATCAGGGGATGGGTGACATTCCCGGTACGGATTTCCATTACGAATTATGGTTTAACGATAATAGCAGCCCGACCGTTTCAATGCAACTATATCCCGCTAACCAAGGCGGCGGCGCGGCTTTTTATGCATCGTGGGCAAATTCCGGCAATCAAACAGCCAACTACTTGGCGCGCACGGGCTATTTTTGGGGCAACGGGCAAACTTATGAAAACTACGGAAATATCTACTGCGATTTCAGTTTCAATAGAACGGGTACCGGCGGCGCGTGGTCGTACTTTGGGATTTACGGCTGGTCGAGGAATCCGGGCGCGGCTAATCCGAATGACAGACTTATAGAATTTTACGTTGTGGAAGACTGGTTCAATGATGGACAGCTTACCCATTGGACGGTTTGTCCGGGGCAAAATTGCACGTCTCAAGGCACCATTACCGTAGACGGCGGGACTTATCATATTTACACAAACTATCAGATCAACGAGCCGTCCATAGACGGCCCCCGAACATTTTTGCAAATTTTCAGCGTCCGTCAGGGCAAGCGTCAGTGCGGGACGGTATCTGTCACCGAGCACTTCGAGGAGTGGGAGCGTCAGTTGGATATTACGCTCGGCAATCTGTACGAGGTGAAATTTAAGGTCGAAGTGGGCGGCGGCACCGGCACTTTTGATGCGCATTACCTCACGTTCTCGCAGGAAGAAACGCCCCGCGGTATTCCCGACGGACACTTTCCTGTCATAGTCAATATATCGCCGTCGACGGGCGGCAGCGTGTCAAGAAATCCTACGGCTATAGCCTACGAGCCGGGCACAAGCGTTGAACTTACCGCGATGGCGAATGCCGGATGGGAGTTCACAGGTTGGAGCGGAGGCGCCACCGGCAGCACAAACCCGCTCACAATTACTACCGGCAACGCCGCCATGAATATCACGGCGGTATTCGCATTGAGTGCTGATGGCACCAACTTAGTGAAAAACGGGGATTTTTCTGCCGGCACGGGCGGGATGAGTGACTGGACGCTGAACAGCTGGGGTGATTCAGAAGCGACGACCAGCACGTCAAACGGATCGGTTAGCATCAATATCGTCACGCTTCCAACCACAGGGCACAACTACGACCTCCAACTCGTACAGTCTGGGATACCGCTCCTGCAGGGCAACAAATATCGTCTATCTTTCGAAGCTACCGCGGTAGCCGCGAGAACTATGCAAGTAATGTTTCAGATGCCGGAAGACCCATGGACGACATTTTACAGTGTAGATAACCTCACCCTAACTACGGCGACAGGAACTTTCATTTACGAGTTTACGATGGAGGATGCCGACTACGCCAACGCCCGACTCGGTTTCAACATTGGCAATTCAGACGTAAATGTTACAATCGGTAATGTCAGTGTGGTCTTGATAGATGAGAATACTTCCATCCGCTCATCTTCTGTGGCACCGTCCGCCGCCGCCCAAAACCGCGGTCTGCGCGTTACCGCCAAAAGATCCGCTGTCAACGTAAGATTCAACGCGCAAAACAGCGGAGCAACGGAATTGCGTCTATACAATCTGAAAGGCGAAGTTGTGGCTCGAACCACGTTGCGTACTGTAGCGGGTAGAAATTATTCATATAATTTCAGCACTAGGAGAATCCCGAACGGTGTTTATGTAGTGGCGGTGCATAGTGGTGGAAGTGTTATGCAGTCGCGTGTCGCAGTGCCGAAATAACGCGCTGTCAAAACATATTAACCCGGCGGTAATTAACTTCAATTATCTATTGAGTTTGTCTTTGTTTTTTGAGGACGGGGCTCTGCCCCGTAACGCCCCGATACGATAGCCCCCCTGCGGTCCCCCATAAGCGGCGACCGCTTACGGGGGACATGTGGGCATACTATCGGGGTAAAAATGCTAAAATCAAA
>JAITUP010000184.1 GCA_031286265.1 Chitinispirillales bacterium
CTAAACAGCGGCGGCCGCATAGAGCGCGAGTACGCTGCGGGAAGAGGACGGATGGACTTGGCTATCGAATACGGCAATCAAACACATATCATAGAGATCAAGCTCATTTATCAATACAACACACCCGCCGAAGTACGTAGCGAAGGATTACGCCAAATCACAAAATACAGAGATAAAATAGACAAAAACGCCCCGGCCTACCTCGTCATCTTCGACCGCCGCGCCGAAACAAAACAAAAATCGTGGGACGAAAGGATTACGTGGGCGGAAGAGGAGGGTGGGATAACGGTTGTGGGGTGTTAGCCCACTTGATTGCCCACCCGAAATATTATCCACCACTCACAATTCCCCGGTTTCTAGCTCCCTTGCCCGTGGGCAATATTCACAAAGCCTATGCCTGCTTTCACCTTGACGGGGACAATACGCACGCTCGCCGGCCTCGCCCCGGCGCATCGATTCATGCCTGTTGTGATATCCATGCCTGCGTTCGCGTTCGCCGCTTTGACGCATTGATCCATGTCCATGCCTGCGCCCGCGCTCGCCGAATCTCGGGTCATCAGCCGTGGCCAAATCGTATGTCTTCCCGCCTAAAGTTAGTCTTGACGGTTGCAGAAATTCTCCGAAAGAGTGTCCTGTAATGAAAACGTGCGCTCCTTCTTTTAGGCCGTCGATAAAGCCGACATAGCGCCAAAGTCCGGGAACATAGTAGGCGGTGTCTTCCACCGTTACCAGCGCGATTCGTCCATCACGTAGCAACAGCGCTCCTTCTACTGTGACTAGTTGAGGCTGAGGCCGTTCGGCACGCTCGCCGCGACGCCTCTCACCGCGCTCACAGCGATACCTTTCACCATGCTCGCCGCGATGCCTCTCATAACGCTCAGCACGAGGCTGCTCAAGAACATCAGCATCGCTTTCCTGCGTCAGAACGGCGGTTGACGCCAATAAGATGGCGAGCATCACAAAATTAAACTTTTTCATAAGACCTCCCTTCATAGATATAATATTTAATTGACACTTAGATAAAGATAATATTTTTCCTGACGAAAAGCAAGTTCTTTTACGGCAATTGTTAAGTATTAGCAAAAAAGATTTTTTAAAAAGGTTTTTTAGAAATCTTGGGCTTTATCTATATTATATTACGTATGATGAGACACGTTTATTCACATATATTTATATGCCTGTTATCGTTTACCGCGTTGTTTGCCCAGCCTTGCCAACTTTCTATTGCGCGACTCAGGTATGGCGGCGGCGGAGATTGGTATACGGGGCCGTCCATGTTGCCTAATCTGGCGAAAGCGGCAAAGGAACGGACAAGGCTGCCGATTTGCGACAATACCGCGGTTGTGCAAATATCCGACCAAAACTTTTTTCATTATCCGTTTTTGTTTATGACCGGGCATGGAGAAGTGCGGTTTACGGCACAGGAGAGGATACGGCTGCGGAAGTTTTTGATTGGCGGAGGTTTTTTGTGGGCTGATGATAATTATGGTATGGACAGGGCGTTTAGACGAGAAATGCAGGCGCTGTTTCCGGAAAACCCATTGACGCTGCTCCCTAACAATCATCCGGTATTCAGCAGTTTTTACAAGTTGCCCGGCCTTCCGAAGATTCACGAGCATGACGGCGAACCGGCGCAGGCGTTCGGGATTTTTTTTGAGGGGCGATTGATTGTGCTGTATACGTATAGCACGGATATCGGCAATGGGATGGAAGATTTGCATATACACAATGTCGGAGAAGAGCGGCATGAGCTTGCTCTTAGAATGGGCGTTAACATTTTATCCTGGTTTTTTGCGCCGTGACGGGATCGTTATCGAAAATACGAAAATTTACGGCGCGTCGCAGACGTGCGTTAACGGCGCGTCGCTTCGCGGCTGGGACTGTCGTTATATCCTTTGTATATTTATTGATATTCGCCGCGCTCGGAATAACATTCGCCGCGTTTCCATGGATAATGCTGCCGGTCGTCTGGGTGGCATTGTCATTTTTAACATTGATGGCGATTGTGTTTTTGCCGATAACGACGCTGATTCGACGGCCCACATTAATGCAAACCGCCGCGGCCGTTGAAAACAAAAGCGGCATTGATCATCCGGCATTATCGCTCGCTCTCGAATTGGCGCAGCAAAAAGATATCGGCGGATCTCTGTCGCTCAAAGAATTAATGTATGACAGAGCCGTCGAACAATTGGAATCAATGAAAAGAGTGCGATTCCCATTTGTCAACAAATACATATTGACCGCGGCGTTGACGCTGTTGGTAGTCAACGCCGGATTGATTACATTATCGCCGAACAGGTTGATAAATTACTGGCAATTGCCGTTGGCGATGATTTCCGGCGAGCAAGCGCGCGTTGCCCCCGGCAGTATCACCATTCCCATGAACAGCCCGGTAACGCTGACGCTTTCCGGCGCGGCGCGCCATTATCCTACCGCGCGGCTTGAGACTTGGCCGCTTGATGGCTCCCATCGCGGCAGACATTTTTTGAAAGCGGATTCGGCCGGGAATTTTTCGTTTTCATTTGACAATGTACGGGAATCATTTGTGTATCAATTTTCATTATCATCACCGCTGCCGCCGGAGACTGTCACCGTCGCGCTGCCGCCGTTGCTGCGATCGCTGCAAATATCGTTAACGCCGCCGCGCTACACAAGACTGCCGCCGCGAGACCTGCCCGCGGGCCAAGGCAACATCACCGCGTACGCGGGGACGATCGTCAACGTAACGTTGGAATCGGGAGCGCTCAATAATGCGGGAATTATCATCAACGACAGAGATACCGTGCAACTTGACATAGAGGGAAGAAACGCTACAGGCACATTCATTGCCGAAAGATCGGCGGAGTATACATTTTTCTTAACCGATACGCTCGGGCAATCGTCCGACTCTCTCCCGCGTTTTATGATAAGCATCCTTACCGACGAACCGCCGATCGCCCGCATTTTGCGTCCCGGCGCAAACAAGGTTCTTTCCACCGCGCAAGTGGAGACGCTTTGGGTAGAAGGTATTGACGACTTTGGAATAAGCAGGATGGAATTGCGATGGCGCTACAACGACGATACACCGGATGATCGAGACGAAATTGAAGACCTTAGCGAACGCGGCAGCCCGCCCATCATTCGCAAGCCCGTTGTCTGGAATATCCATGAACTCGGGCTCTATCCGGGCGATACGATTTTTTACTGGCTGTGGGTTCGCGACAACAGATCATGGAGGCCGCAAACCGCGGTAAGCGATACGTTTTGGTTCAGGGTGCCGAGTTTTGAAGAGATACACAAATCGATTGCGCAGAGAGAGGAATACGCGCAGGAAAAACTCGGCGAGGTGCGGCGGCGGCAAGACAACATAAGCAACGCGGTCGACAGGCTTATGAGATCGGCATCGGGATCGAGAGAATTAACGTGGGATCAGCAGCGGGCGGTCGATGATGTCAGGTCGCAGATTCAAGCGCAGGCCGACTCGCTAAAAAAGGCGTTTGAGGCGCTTGAGGAGGGAATAGAGGCGTTGCGGGAAGACGGTAAACTTGATGAAGAACTGTTTACGAAAATGGAGCAGATAAAGCAGAGCATAGAAGAATTGATGAAGGAATTCGGCGACTTGTTTAGAATGAATAACGATCATCAAATGACGATGAGCGACATGAGGCAGGCGGCGTCGCAACTTCAAAACATGCTGCCGGAATTGAATGAACGGCTCGATCAGACGCTTGCGTTTTTGGAAAGAATCAGGCAGGAGAAAGAACTTGCGGATTTAGCCGTGCGCGCCGAAAACCTGTCAAACGAACAGGCGGAACTCGCCGCGTCGAATTCGAGCGACAGCGAATTAAACAACAGGCGGCAATTAGATTTACTCGACAGGATAGATAACTTTAACATCAACGTACAGGATTTTTTCAATGAGCGCGGCGGAGAGGCGCCGTCGTCAAGCGAACAGGTGCAGGGCTTATCGGAACAGATGAGGCAGATGTGCAATGCGAGCGGGCAGAGACCGGATCAAAACAGTAAAAACGCGATGAGCAGAGAACTACGCGCGATGAGCGAACAACTGAAGAGCAATCTTGCGGTCAATATGATGGCGAAAATGGAAGAAGACAGGCAGCGCATACTGCGCATGGCACATGACGCCATTTCGCTTGAAGAATGGCAGGGGCTTATCAGATTTCAGGCGCTTGGGACAGCGGACGACAAAGGCGTGGCATCCGCCCAGCAGGCGCTTGGGAACGCGATCCGCTTGAGCCTCATGAAAGCGGACAGTCTAACAATGGTGCCGGCTCAAGTGATGAGAGAGATCGTCCGTGCCTACAGAAACGCGTCAACGAAATCATCGGCGGTGATAAGTACGCTCGACAGAACGGACGGAACGCGCCCGATGGAGCAAAGCTCGCAAGCCCTGCGCGAACTCGCGAACTTACTCTTGTCGCTCGTTGATGACGATGACAGCGACGGAAGCAGTTGCGGCGGCGGTGGTGGCGGTATGATGTCGGGTTTGCGCCGCGCGTCAGGCAGACAGGCCGCGCTCAATTCCATGATGGGCGAAATGCTAAGCACGATGCTTGGAGGCGGAAGGCCGCAGGGCCAGGGCCGCGGCCAACAAGGCCAAGGTCAGGGTCAAGGCCAGGGCGGAAATCAACAATCCGGCAACGGCGGCGGCGATATGGGCGGTGGTGGCGGCGAGGTCGAGAGAGAAGCGCGCAGACAGGCAAGAGAAATGCAGCAGGCAATAGCCGACGAGCTCAAACGATTGGCGGATGCCTATGGAAGAGACGCCGGTGAAAGCATGGAGAGGCGCGTGAGGGAGCTGGAGCAAGAAGCCCAGAGATTAGCGCAACTGTTCGAAAACCCGCCTCCCGACATACTCGATCAGCAGGACAGGTTCTTATCGAGAATGCTGCAGTCGACCCTGTCTATGAACAGAAAAGACGAGGACAGAGATGAGCGTTTGGGAACAACCGCGCAAACAATTTTCACAAACATCGGCTCCGTGCAATCACCGGCATCATTCAGGGCAGACAGCTTTCACTTGCTGCGCAAACGGGCCTTTGAAGACAATTTCCCCGAAGAATATCGATCGGCCATCAGAGAATATTTTGATACGTTAGGCGAGATGAGGTGGGGGGAGTAAGGGTGTGTGGCTTGTATCCCTATTTTTCAACACATTCCGAATCAAATATCCCTCTCGAACACCCGATTCACTGACTACCACAGTCTCACAGTCGTAGTATTTAATTATCGTATATAGAATTATCATCCCCGGTGTCACCGTATGTATGCGTTCCGGTGTGATGTTCAGGATTTTGCCTACTATGCGGTGCGTGTCGGTGTCGATCATTTCCAATAATTTTTCTACGTTTGAGGCGCGGACGGCCCGGTTTTCCGGTGGCAGGTCAAAGATTGCGTTGTTCAGCTGGTATAGCGCCCGCATTGTGCCGCCCACGCCGCGCAATTCTTTTACGGTTGACTTTTTAGGGCCGATTTTCTCTAATTTTTTCAGTGTGTCGAGGCGTATTTTTTTGCTTTGCGCCGCTGTCGGAAGGACTCTTGTAACGTGTTTAGTATACATATCAAGCGATCCGATGGCTATTGACACCGCCATTTCGATATTGCCGTTTTTGCTGAGGATTAGTTCGGTGCTGCCTCCGCCGATGTCAATAAATATTCCGTTGGTAAGGGGTGCGTCGTTTGTCGCTCCGGCGAATCCGCACAGCGCTTCTTCTTCGCCGGATATCACTGTGACGTCAAATCCGGTTTTGCGTTTTATGGTACTGATAATATCGGCGGTATTGGCGACATCGCGGAAGGCTGAGGTCGCAAATACGCGGACCTCGGAGACATTCATCGCCTCGATTTCCGCACGAAAACCATTGAGCGCCGCGGCGGTCTCGGCGATCCCGACGTCGGATAGCGTGCCTTTTTTATCGATATACGCTGCCAGCCCTATCACGCATTTTATTCTGCAAATTTGGCTAAAGCCCCCGTTTACATCAATTTCGTACGCCGAGAGGCGTATCGTGTTGGAGCCGATGTCGACAATTGCAATCATGTGGATAAAAATAATATGCGCACACCCGGGGCGTAATATATATTTACTAAAGTGCTTGTTGAATATTACCTTTTGACTTTATTTAGAGGCGTTTTTTACTATGATTTTTTTCATACGGAGATTATCCCTAATCGCGATAATCGCGGCGATTGTCGTTGTCCCGCTGTCCTGTTCAAAGGGCGGCTCTTCCAAAAAACTAGTCAAAAAGGGACTCTTCCAGTGCGAAGAGCGCCTCCAGACCGCCGCGCATCGCATGGAGCGGAGGGGTTTCAACGACGCGATACGCATCCTCGAAGAGATTAAGTACCAATGCGGCGGCATCCCGCTCATGGACACCGTCTACTACTATACCGGGATGTCCCACTTCAGGTTGAGGCAATACGAAAACGCGAGATTTGAATTTGAGATTTTGTACCGTGAATTTCCGCGTTCGCCTTTCGTGGAGGAGGCGCACTTCAGAATCGCCCACATGCGCTATATTCAGTCACTCCCATCGTTTCGCGACCAGACCGATACCAAGGAGGCCATACGTCTTCTGCTCGATTACCTCGACTTGTTCCCGCGCGGGAATTTTTCTGACAGCGCGAAGGCGATGTATGCGTCGGCTCTCAACAAACTGGCGGAAAAAGAGTTCAACAACGCGCGCTTCTACCGCAGGCAAAGAAAACACGAAGCCGCGCTAATCTACTACAGAGCGGTACTCTCCGATTATCCGGAATCTAAATTTGTTCCCGAGGCTATTGTTGGGATGGCAGAAATGCTCATGGCGCTTGGCCGCACGCAGGACGCTCAGGAAGTTGTGGAGGAACTGGATACCGAGGCGTTTGAGGAGAGGTTGAAGACGCGGATTAATGCCGTTAAACGGATGTTGTGAAATGACGGATAAACGAATAGGCATATTAGGCGGTGTGTTTGATCCTGTTCATTGCGGACATCTGTCTATTGCGGTGCTGGCGCGGGAATATTTTGGACTTGACAAAATTATCTTTATCCCCTCCGGCATACCCCCGCACAAATTCGACGTTACAACTTCGTCAGACGACCGGCTCAACATGCTAAAACTCGCGCTGGATGGCATTGACGGATGCGAAATCTGGGAGGGCGAAATACGAAGGGGCGGGTATTCATACACGATTGATACGCTAAAAGAACTCGGCGATATATACGGCGGCGCGGAGTTTTATTTTATAGTCGGAACGGATAATCTAACCGACATACCCAAATGGCGTTCCTATGAAGACATAATCAAATTGATAACGCTGTGCGTAGCGTTTCGCCCGGGTTATGAATTTGACCGTCCGGGCGAATTGTCGCTGGCAAAGATAGAAACGTTCCCTGGCCCCGAATGGGGGGCAAGCTCCACGATGCTGCGGAAGTACATAAAAAACGGGCATTCGTGCAGATTCATGATACCCGATGCAACACTGGCATATATCAG
This sequence comes from Chitinispirillales bacterium, assembly GCA_031286265.1. Taxonomy (GTDB): domain Bacteria; phylum Fibrobacterota; class Chitinivibrionia; order Chitinivibrionales; family Chitinispirillaceae; genus GUT77. The sequence continues at coordinate 7,479 of JAITUP010000184.1, forward strand.
GAAAAAAGGGTTGTATGGATATTTACCTGAATGAAGAAAGGCCGGAGCCAATGAGTTCGCAAAATACTGACCTGAATGATAAACCGGCCGGCCGGCCGTTTGTCGGCATCCATTTCAAATGTTGCAATATCTATAAACGCGTATATAAAAACAGGGTAGGGGACGCGTACGAAGGCGCGTGTCCGCGGTGCTTCAAAAAAGTGAAGCTGCCTATTGGATCAGGGGGGACAAGTAACCGTTTTTTTGAGGCGGAGTAGAATGAAAATTTTAGAAAATATCACGTTAGCCGACAAAACGTCATACAAGATAGGCGGGCGCGCCCGATTTTATATCGAGCCCGAATCGGAAGATGAAATCATCGAGGCCCATCGCTTCGCGGCGGAGCGCGGGGTATCGGTATTTATTCTCGGCAACGGATCGAATTTGCTCATCAGCGATAATGGGATTAACGCGGTTGTTATAAATTTGGCGGCGCGTTTTTCTAAGATTGAGTGGGATGGCTTGACGGCGGTTGCGTCCGGCGGTTTTCTGCTCGACGATTTGGCGGCGGATGCGGCGAAACGTGGAGCGACCGGAATTGTTGAACTGTCGGGAATACCTGGGACGATTGGCGGTGCGGTGATTATGAATGCCGGGGCGTTTGATGCGGATATCGCGAAAACGCTACAATCTGCGCGTATCTTCAGAGCCTCTTCACAGACCTTTGAGACTGTAGCGGCGGCTGATTTGGCGCTTTCGTACAGAAGCAGCTCACTGAAAGGCGGAATGGATGTAGTCATTTCGGCAACTTTTGAATTTGAGACGATGGTAGCCAGTAGCCCGTCTCTCACACGAGAAAAAATCTTGGCCGCAAGAAATGAAAAACAACCGCTTGACTATCCAAGTTGCGGAAGCGTTTTTAAGCGCCCGCCCGGAAACTATGCCGGGACGCTGATACAATCGTGCAATTTGAAAGGTTTTAAAATCGGCGGCGCGATGGTATCGGACAAACACGCGAATTTCATTATTAATACCGGTAACGCTACGGCCGAAGATGTGAGGAGCGTGATACGGCACGTGCAAAAAACCGTTTATGAAAATTCGGAAATATTACTTGAACCGGAAGTTATTTTCGTCGGCGAATTTAACGAGCCGCTTTTCACTCTTTAGAGGCGTATCCGCCAAAAGAAATCATTTATGAATACAATGAGCAATATAGTAAAAATCATGCCCTGCCTCGATGTGCAAAACGGGCGCGTCGTAAAAGGCGTTCAATTCGCCGACATCCGCGATGCCGGCGATCCCGTTGAGTGCGCGAGATTTTACTGCGAAGCCGGAGCGGATGAAATAGCCATGCTCGACATCACGGCGACACTTGAAAACCGGGCGGCTATGATTGATACCGTGAAAAAAGTTGCGGATGCCGTAACAGTTCCATTTTCGGTTGGCGGCGGAATACGCGACGTGACATCTGCCGAAGCCATACTTAAGGCGGGAGCGGATAAGGTATCAATTTCAAGCGCGGCTTTTCGCAACCCTCTAATCATCGCGGAAATGGTAAAAGAATTCGGATCGGAAAAAGTAATCGTCGCGGTCGACGCTGCCGCCAACGAATTGATGCCGTCAGGATACGAGGTTTGCATAGACGGCGGGAAAACCGCTACAGCCGCGGATGTCGTCGAGTGGATAAAGAAAATCGACGATTATAGTGTGAAAACGGTATTGCCGACAAGCAAAACAGCAGACGGCGGAAAGCGCGGATACGATTTATCGCTGATTAAAAAAATACGGGAGACGGTATCGATCGGCGTCGACATAATCGCGTCAGGCGGTGCGGGGACGCTCTTGCATTTTAAGGAAGCGGCGGAAGCTGGAGCGTCAATTTTGCTCGCGGCATCGGTATTTCATTTCAAGACGATTGGGATTAGAGAGCTGAAAGAATATTTGAGGGATAACGGTATAGCCACTCCATTGTTAGAATAATCTTTCACAGCCTCCCGCATTTTTTGATCAGGAATTAGGGCTATTTGTAGCTTATAATTTTTTTACCTTTTTTGTGATATATTGATTTTTCCTCACAAAGCATATTATATTGATGTACATGAGCCTAAATGAAACCGAGGTATGAAAATGACAGAAACCGTTAAAACAGAACTCGATAAAATCGTAAGTGCATTAGTCGAAACAGGGATCGTAACCAAGATCATCCTGTTCGGCTCACATGCCCGTGGGGATGGGAGCGAAGAAAGTGACATTGATTTGTGTGTGCTAACATCGGTGAAGAATAGACGGCCCCTGGATGTGGGAATTGACCTACGGATGAAATTGTGGGGCGTTAAGACAATGCCGTTAGATTTATTTACGTCTAATCCAGATGAATTTTCGTACCGATCGTCTCATGTAGGCTCGCTTGAACACGAAATCGCAAAAGAGGGAGTGTTGATATATGAATGTAATTAATCCTATCATCGGCGAATGGATTTACCTCGCCCACAAAGGGTTGTTTGAATGGGGAGGGCGATGTTCGTTCTTGCATGGTTGGGGGTGTTTGGCAAAACCCCGGATGGGGTTTGATGTTGGTAGCGGCGGGTTGGGGGCTTAGCGCCCCCTACCCGACGTTATGAGGTTCAATAGAGTTTCCCAGCACCTCGGATGAGGTGCAACAACACCTTAAGCTCATGGTGAACTAAAGGGAAAGAACAAGGCGGAAGCCTATGTCGTTTCTGCGAAGGTCCGGGTAGTTGCCGCCGCGATAGGACACTCGGCAGTTCCCCGCGTTGCTGGTCCGACTGCCCCCGCGGATGACGCGGTTGTAGCCCGTAGCAGGACCTGCAGGATCTGTCACACCACTTTCACGATCAGCATAAACTGTACCATACCAATCACTAACCCACTCCAAAACATTACCAGTCATATCAAAAAGACCCAACTCATTAGGATCCTTACCACCAACGGCATGAGTAGGAGTAGTATAACCACTATTACCAGTATACCAGGCAACATCATCAATACTATTACTACCAGAAAACATAAACCCATCACTATCATTACCACCACGAGCAGCAAACTCCCACTCAGCCTCAGTAGGCAAACGAAAAACACGACCAGTCAAAGCATTCAAAGCAGGAATAAAATAAT
>JAITUP010000192.1 GCA_031286265.1 Chitinispirillales bacterium
TTGTAAAAATCGCCGTCTTTCAAAACAAAATCTCTATGAGGCACAACCACCCAGTCTTCGCTTACCGCGTTGAGAATATAAACGGCGTCCGCCGCGATGATATGCACCTGATCGTTAAAAGTTATAATCCCGCGTACGGATATATCATTACCCGGAATCGAAAGCGCCACCCATTCCCGGCTTGTCAAGTCCATCCGATGAAGCGTATCACTCGACGCAACCCAAAGAAAACGCCTGTCAACATCAAGTTGCCCCCCCTCGCCCGCAAGTCCGCGCCCAAACTCCTCGATCCCACCAGTCTGCATATTAAGCGCAATCACCGCGCCCATATTGTTAGATATCCAAATAACATCGTCAGAACGTACCGCGCTGACAATAGTAAAGTGTTCGTCTTCGGCAATGTAAAGTGTGTGGGAACTACGGGTGTCCATAGAGAGAAAAACAACGCGCTGCGGCTCCACAACATAAACAAAACTTCCTCTGGTAAATACGCGAGGCGACACAATAGCATCGGCCTTTACCGCTTGCGGAGAAAGCAGCAGTATAGCAAGCGCAATAAACGCAATGAGATATTTTAAAAACTTATCAGACAATCAACATCCTCCGCATTACAATCATCTGCTGATATCAATCCGTATTGTATGGTATTGATACCTTTATTGACCGTTATCGGTCAAATCCTGCATGATACTCTTGGCCGCTACTCTCCCCGCGCCCATCGCGAGGATCACGGTAGCCGCGCCGGTTACAATATCGCCGCCGGCGTAAACAAATTTTTTCGACGTCCGACCGTCAATTTCATCAGCCACGATAGTCCCGCGTTTTTCGGAAATCTTGAGACCTGATGTGGTCTCCGGAATTAACGGGTTCGGATTGTTGCCGATGGCAATAACTACAACATCGCAATCAATAACAAATTCGCTGCCACTAATAACTTTGGGGCTGCGCCGACCTCTGTCGTCCGGCTCGCCAAGTTCCATACGAACGCATTTTACGCCAATCACAACACCTTTATCATTAGCAATGATTTCTATCGGATTGCAAAGCAGGTTGAACTCAATCCCCTCTTCATGAGCGTGATGAATTTCAGCCTTGCGCGCCGGCATTTCAGTTTCGCTTCTGCGATAGACAATCATCGATTTATCCGCGCCAAGACGTAAGGCCGTACGCGCCGAATCCATCGCGACATTCCCGCCGCCAACCGTGATTACGCGCTTGCCTTTCATTCTGGGCGTTGACGGATTATCAACGTAAGCCTTCATCAAATTACTGCGCGTTAAATATTCATTCGCGGAATACACGCCGATACTGTTTTCGCCGGGGATTTTCATGAATGACGGAAGCCCCGCGCCGGAACCGACAAATACCGCGTCAAATTTTTCTTCGTTAAACAGATCATCAACCGTAGCCGTTCTGCCTACTACAAAATTTTTAATGATTTCCACGCCGAGCGATTCGAGATATTTTATTTCTTTTTTGACGATCTGCTTTGGCAGGCGGAATTCGGGGATACCGTAAACCAATACGCCTCCCGCTTCATGCAGCGCTTCAAATATCGTTACGTCAAACCCATTTTGAATAAGCTCGCCGGCGCATGTCAACCCCGCGGGCCCGGATCCCACTACTGCCACCTTTTTACCGGTTGACGCTTTCTTCTCCGGCAATTCAACCACGCCCTTTTCCCGCTCCCAGTCCGCGGCAAATCTTTCAAGATTTCCAATCGCGACAGGTTCCCCTTTTTTACCGATGATACAAAGTTTTTCGCATTGTTCTTCTTGCGGGCAAACTCTTCCGCAAATTGCCGGAAGCGCGTTTGTTTCCTTAATCTTTCGCGCTGCCGCCGCAAAATCTCCGTCGGCGATTAATCCGATAAATTCGGGGATTTTTACATTGACGGGACATCCGTCAACGCACAACGGCTTTTTGCATTTAAGACAGCGCGACGCTTCGGCTTTCGCTTCGTCGCCTGTATAGCCGTAAGGCACCTCCTCAAAATTGCGGCCGCGCGCGATGGGGTCCTGTTCTTTCATTACGATTCGTGTGAATTTGTCGTTCATTTTTTCATCTATCCATATTTTTGTTAATTGTCGTTATCGCATTGTCAAACACGGACGACCGAGGGCGGTCGCCCCTACAGGAGCGATAATGTGTAAATCTGTCGTTCATTTTTCATCAACCCAGTTTACAAGTGTGATATTCATCTCGTGCCTTTGTTTCAAATTCCTTATAACTGCTTTGACGCGCGATTACCTCGTTCCAGTCAACCAGCGAAGCGTCGAATTCGGGGCCGTCAACACAGGCGAACTTTGTCTCGCCGCCAACTGTAACGCGGCAGCAGCCGCACATTCCGGTGCCGTCAATCATTATGGGGTTGAGCGAGGCGTATGTTTTTATTTTGGCGGCGACGGTTAGGGCGCAGGCGGCTTTCATCATCATTACAGGGCCGATGACGACGGCGGCGTCGAATTTTTCGCCGGCGTTAATAAGGGCGTTAAAGACATCGGTAACAAAGCCTTTTGTTCCGTAAGAGCCGTCGTCTGTGGCGATTAGAAGGCGGTGGCTTGAGGCTTTGATGTCGTCTTCGAGCATGATGAGGTCTTTTGACCGCGCTCCGATGATTGATGTTACGTCGTTCCCTAATTTGTAAAGAGCGTCGATTATCGGATAAAGCGGCGCGGCGCCGACTCCGCCGCCGATGCACAGAACGCGGCCAAAGTTTTCGACGTGCGTAGGCTTGCCCAAAGGCCCCGCCAAATCGAGTACCAGCCCGCCCTCATCAAGATCGCGCAACTGCATCGTCGTCCGCCCCATCGTCTGAAAAATAATCTCAATCCACCCTTGATCAACATCGGTGTTGGCCACAGTTAACGGGATGCGTTCGGAATCGTCTACCGGTCTCAATATAATGAATTGACCTGCCTTTCGCTTCTTCGCGATACGCGGGGCGTGGAGGCGCATGCGCCATACGGTGTCGGATAATTGTTCTTTTTTTAGTATTTTAGTCATA
>JAITUP010000150.1 GCA_031286265.1 Chitinispirillales bacterium
GCCAGGTGAGGAGTCTGCTCCAATTCTCACCGTTGGTGTAATTGGCCGGCGCGACAAACATGGAAATCGGCTTGCCTGCCGCCAAGTCGGCCAAAAATCTGTCCGTGTCGTCGTAATAATCGCGGGAGTGATGCTGACAGGCGTCAATACAGGCGCCGCAGACGATACACTGTGTCGGATCGGTCTTAACGCGGATTTCTTTTCCGTCGCTATACGCGATGTTCGCGTTTTCCACAGGGCAAACCCGAATGCAACGGTTGCATCCGACACATATTGAGACATCATTTGTGATTAGATCACGCAAGGTGTGACCCCCCCCCCCCCCTTATAAGTGAACGGTATTGGTAAGGATAACTTGTATCCTTACCGTGATAGAATTAAATATATTATAATATATTAAATATATATATATTTATTTAACATGTGAATATATAAAAGAGGTCCTAATAAGGACCCCACAATCTCCTATCGTACGCCTATAGCTAACGATACGCGCTCACGATTCCCGTTTGGCGCGGTAATCACGCCGCGAACCAGATACGTACCCTCAGGCACCGGGCGGCCGCGATTGTCGGTTAGATCCCATGTGCCGACAACGCGCCTCGACGCGGAGCCGTCCCCACGATCTGCAATCGTTATCCTGTTGACGACTCTGCCCGAAGCGTCAAAAATCGTCAGTACCGCGTTATCAATCTTCCCGCCCTGCCAGAAGAAATTCACCGCGTTTGATTCCGACGACGCGCGCGACGCTGGATTTGGACCCGCGGCAAATTCGCCCGCAAATACCATGAGCGGCACAAACACAACTTCGTTTAGTTGAGGATCGGGTGTGGCTCTATCGTATGACATAGCCGATGTGGCTGTCGTCCACCGTGCCGTCACAGTCAAATCTCCGGTCACGTTGGCAAACGCGATATCCCAACCGTCAAACGCATAACCCGTACGTGTGGGGTCATCCGGAGCCGTCGCCGCTGTGCCATGATTTACGTTATTGCGCACGACCACTATCGCTTCGTCGCCTGTGCTATGACCGTCCATAAACGTTACCGTGTAGGTGTTTATGGACCATTGTGCAAAAAGTGTAATATTTCCGGTGACATTGGTGATTTGCGCGTCGGCGGCATGCCTCGCTCCGCTGCTCGCCCCCGTTCTCCATCCCGTGAATGTATAACCCGTACGGGTAAAAGTGTTGGCTTTGATAGTGTAATCACTGCCATGCGTTACGTTATCGGATGTCATTGTGCCCGTGCCGCCGTTGGCGTTAAACGCTATGGTATAGGTCACCGGGGCATAGTTGGCGGTCACTGTCGCGTTTCCGGTCAAAGTGACGGTAGCGTTGGTTGCGCTGCTCGCATTGGCAAGCGTGGCGTTACTGCTTCCTGATGTCACCGTCCAGTTAGTGAATGTGAAGCCCGCCGGCACCGTAGTCGTTATGGGTATCGCCGTATTTGCGTTGACGGTCCTGGCCGCCGTATAAGCCGTACCGCTAACGTTTATCGTACTGCCGACGCTGCTGGGATTTCGGGCTATTGTAAGTGTGTGAGTAATAGCCTCCGCTGTCCAGTTGGCGGTGACTGTTACATTGCTCGCAGGCATGATAAAGGTGGTGCTTGAGTTGTTTGCGCTAGCAAAAGTTACTCCCGTGGTTGTGGAGGTCCAACCGCTAAATGTATAACCGCTGCGCGTACCCGCGCTGATGGAAACGGCATAATGCGCCGGATAATTAATGCCGCCGCCCATTGCGCCCGTTCCCGTACCGTTTACGGCTACGGTATAGGTACGGAACCTGCTCGCTGGCGCCGCGGTTCTGATCCAGTCCCAGTAGTAGCGAATCTGCCATTGATCGTAAGTGCTAAGAGGAGCGGTGAAGGGAGCGCCGCCGCCTACGTGCATGATCGTACGCAAGGCGCCCGAGCCGAAACTTGTGTTTCCTGTTGAATCGGCAGTAGTAGTTGCGGGCGGGCGGTCTGTGCCTATCCCGCCGTAAAAGTCATAGAGGCCGAACGCGTGTCCGACTTCATGTGTAATAATGCCTGTGTTGCCGAATGCGGTGGCATTGTTGGCGGCAGCCGCGTTTATAACATTCATGTCGCTTTGGCGTGATCCCCAGTCACCGCCGGCGCCGCCGCCGAAGTTTCTAGTACACCACAAATACATATCAAATCGAGCGTGGAGCCCTCCCGTATAGGTGAAAGTGCCGTTATTAACGGCGTTGAAGTTGTTAAACCGTGAGATGTTATTCGGCGCGCTCGCCATAAAGGCTTCGTTGTTATGGATACCCAGAGGCGGACGGTGGTCGTTGTTGACCCATATTGTCTCATTAGGTTGCCTGTCTTGGATTAAATCAGCGTTGCTGACCGCCCAGCCCACAACAGTCACAGGAATTTCTTGAAAAGGCCAGCCCGGCATACCGATAAGCGGGCGGGTCCATTTATTAATCTCCTCATGAAGCAGGCGGGCAATCTCCCGACGCTCCGCAAGCGTTACAACTCTGTCTGACTCCCATCTTATCGCCCAGTTGATTGTGCCGCCGCCGTGAAAAACCTGGTCCCATACGAGGTTGTTGCGGTTGAACAGGACAGGCTCACGCGCATGGCGGGTATTTCTGAGCCAGTCGAAGTTTTCTCTAAAAGCCGCGGGAATCTGACTCATGGATGATGCCTGTATCGCGTTTGGGGCAGACCATCGGGCGTAAATCGTGGTGTTTTGGGTAAATCTTGTACCTGTCGCCCCCACTAACACCCTGTCGCGGTTTTTCCCGGTAACCGAGCCGCCGCTCTGCGTCAAAAACCACCCATTAAAGATGAATCCCTCTCTTGTCGGGGTCGGCAGCGGCTCCCCCATCAGGTTGCCGTGGGTATCTGTCGCCCTGGTTATATTCCCGGGGCCCCCTGTGTAGTTATGGTTAAGGGTTATCGTGCGAACCTGCCCCACCGCCGTCCAAGTCCACATCGTCACAAACAAAACCGCCCACAAAACAGTTTGTTTTCTCATAATTACTTCCCCTCCGTATTTATGCTATGTATTGTTGACTATACAGCGTGCCCTACAAGTAATATACTCATTCCTCTTCAAAATAACCCCCGCGTTGTCCGGCGACATCACGGAGTAACGTGCAGTCGTCGAGCGATGTAGGGGTTATTTTGAAGGGGAACTACCATAACAATAAATGATGCGGAAGAAAAAAGCAAGGAAAAAAAATTAAAATCTTAAAAAAAATTGGTTTTATCAATTTTGCGACGTATATTCAGAAGGCGTGAAAGTCAATCATTCCCAAAAAGAGAGGCAGTATTATGAGAAAAAGATGTATACTTTGCCTGACGCTCGCGTCGATTTTTGTGTTTTTTACCGCCTGCAACAAAACCCCGGTCGCCTCGGCGGACTTTTCGGCTAAGGCGGCGGCGGTGGGCTTTACGGTTCAAAACATGACCGGAGCCATGGAAGGAAAAACCGTCGCCTCTCTGATCGCGGTTCACAGTCACGGCAATTTCCAAATTGAATTTCACGAATTTGAGACCCGGACACAGGCCGAAAACGTGTTTTCGCGAAATCGAAGAGGCTTAGAGGGAATTAAAGCGTCAACGAGAACAACAAACTCCGCAAGCGCTGGAAACTGGGGCAGATTTGCCATAACCTCAGGAGGGGTCTATGGCATGGTGTCTCATATCGGCAACACCGTTATCTACGCGCGCGTTCCGCAGGCGCATAGGGAAACCGTTCAGAATTTTGTTAAGGAAATCGGGTATTAAAATTAGATTTTCCATTAGGTTTAGGATGCTTTTTAAAAAGCTATTTTTTTAAAAAGGTCCGCCTAACCCCCTGACGCCGCTCCGTAATGTTTGGGACAACAAAGGCTCGTCTGAAAGGATGGGGCGATGTTCATTCGGGCGAGGTTGGGGTGCGGTGTTTTTTTTAAACTTTTTTTTAAAATGTGTCGCCTAACCCCCTGATACCGCTCCGTAATGTTTGGGACAACAAAGGCTCGTCTGAACAGAAAGGGCGATGTTCATCCTTACATTTGTAGAGGATGGTTTTGACTTTAGCATTTTTACCCACCCGTATGGTTTTAGGATACGGGTTTTAGCGTAGGGGCGGGTTTTAAACCCGCCCTTGGTTTTAACATGGGGGCGTTACGGGGGCGGAGCCCCTGTCCCCATAAAAAGATTTTAAAAAGCTTTTAAAGATTTTGATTTTGATGTTCCAATCCAATATATCGCCGCGCTTCGCTCGCAATGACGGCTTTTGAGACAGCCCCATCCCTTATGGCATCGGGCGTGGTCGCATCCCTCACGGGATGCGGAAAAATCTTTATTGGATGCTTGTTTCTACCAAGCGTGGACATCCCTACGGGATGCCTTAAACCCAAATTTTCTATTAGGATGCTTTTTTAAAACCATTTTTTTTAAAAAGGTCCGCCTCACCCCTTGATATAACTCGATAATGTTTGGGACAACAAAGGATCGTATGAATGGAAAGGGCGATGTTCATTCAGGCGAGATTGGGGGTTGGGGTGAAAATCTTTTTTAAAACCTTTTTAAAAAAATACGGTGTTTTTGGGCAAATTGGCGCGTTTTTGAGAAATAATAGAACAATAAATCCCCCTGAGAAGCCGCAATAAATATTGACGGCGAAATTATCCTAAAAAAAGTTGGGTTTTTCCGATGTGCATAACTTATATTTAGAGTCTTATGACTAAATCTAACGTCCCAATCATCGAAGAGGGCAGCCTCGCGCTCTATCTCAAGGAGATAGGCAAACTCCAGCCGCTCACGTCCGAACGTGAGGCGGAGTTGGCGGCTGATATCCGAAAAGGGGACCGAGATGCGCTTAATACGCTCGTAAAGGCCAATTTACGCTTTGTTGTGAGTGTGGCTCGTAACTACCAGAATCAGGGTTTATCCCTTTGTGATTTGATAAATGAAGGCAACATGGGGCTTGTGAAGGCAGCCGAGCGTTTCGACGAGAAGAAAAATTTCCGGTTTATTTCATACGCGGTGTGGTGGGTCAGGCAGGCGATACTGCAAGCGCTGGCCGAGCAGTCGCGGATTATGAGGCTTCCGCTCAACCGGGCAGGGGCGATATACAAAATCGGCAAAATGCAAATTGAACTTGAGCAGCGCTACAACAGGCAGCCCGATACCGCCGAACTCGCCCGAGAGCTGTCTATGACCGAGAGCGCCGTGCAGGAGACTATCTCAATCTCAAACAGCCACGTTTCGCTTGATGCGCCCATAAAAGACAACAGCGGTTCCACGCTAATCGACCTCATAGTAACCACACAGGACGGCAGCGGCCCAGATGAAAACATCCGCGCCATGTCCATGCACGAAGAAATCAGGCAAATGCTCGACGGGCTGACCGAAAGAGAACGGGAAATTATCAAATTATACTACGGTATAGACCAAGACAACCCCTACACGCTCGACGAGATTGGCCGCAAGTTCAAGATTACGCGCGAACGGGTGCGGCAGATAAAATCCAAGGCGCTGAACCGCCTGAAATCCGCGCAGGGCGTCCAGCCCGGCTCGCGCAATAAGCGTAGATCAACCAGATCACGCACGGCAGCGCCTGTTGCGGCGCCGCAAAGCGCCCAGAAAAGCGCACACAGCAAACGTCGATAAACCCCCGGCAATTAAGGAGCGATTAGCGCTGATGGGAAAACAAAAAAATTACAAAACAGGAATGCCGCTCATAGCGGCGATTTGTGCGGCGGCGATTGCAGTCTGCGCCCCAAAAGCCGTGACGGTGGATTTCAGCAATGTCCCGGACAACGAAATCTGCCAGTATATGAAAGATGTATGCAGGGAAGCCGAGAGGTTCCATGCACAATTCCAGCAAATGAATAGGGAAGAAAGAGAAGACGCCAAAGCCATTTTAGGCGCGTTTGCGGAGCAATGCGAGGGTGCGCAGGAACTTTGCAGGCAGACAATGGAATGATTGAATGTCGGAGATACAGGGGATGAATAAAATTTACAGGACTTTCATTATCACAGCGTTCTGCCTCGGGCTTGCCATCGCTATGGCCTGTACCCCGGCCGTCACGCGCCCTGTTAAGGACGACATCGCCCCTCGCGAAACAGAAGATATCGTACCGCCGCCCGACATTGAACCGGAAGAGCCGGTCGAAATAAAAGACGACCCGCCCGTTACCCCGGAGGTTTCCGATTCGCTCTTGACGATGACATTCGGCGAGGGCATTATCCCGCCGACGTTCGAACGGTTAGACGATGGAGATAGGCCGACTTACGATTGGGGTGAGTTTGACTGGGGCGAGCGCGGCCCGGAAGAATTTGACCGCACCCGCCCTGTCACCGGCGGAACGGCGACCATCTACCTTTTCCGCAATTTTATGGACGACGTGGCCGCCGAGATGGTCCGCCTTAATCCGTTTGGCGGCGCCGACGGCCAAGGCCGCCGCTTCTTCACGGTTACGGATTCTACACACAGACGACTTGAATTTTCGCTCCCTGCCCGGGCTTTCCGCGCCAATGGCCGCCGTATAACGTCGCTTGATTTTGTCGAAATGTGGTCACGCTTCATAAAGAGCCGTCCGGCGCAGGGGCTCGCGCTGTTCCGCAACGTGCAGGGCATAGAAGAATTTTTGAGCGGCAAAAATCCGCTGATCCATGGATTTAGCGCGGAAGACGAAAACACCATAAGGATACGCTTCGCGCAGCCGGACCCGCTCGCGTTCCACAGGCTAAATTCATCAAGGCTTATCGGCGGCCCCTTCATGCTCGGCGCTTACTACACGAGCGAATCGAGCGGCGCACAAATGAAATTGCTGCCAAATCCGAACAGTTTGGTCGATACGGCGTTTTTGGCGGAATGCGTGGTACGGATGGGCGGCGACCCTGCCCCGCTGGTGGCTTTTGTGACAGGCCAATATTCGGCGGTAACACTGTATTCGGCAACCGACATCGCCGCCGCGAGGCGGGAATATATTGATATAAATGTTTCAAACGGAAGCGGAGCGTCGATGCACAGGCTTCCATCCGACAGATATTTTTTAGCGTGCAGGAACGAAAATGATCAAGTTTGCAGATTCTTGCACGGCGTTGCAAACGGCGCGGATTTATTGAGACATGTTGGCGCGGAAGGCGAAGCGATAACAAGCGTAACGACGCGAATCGGGCCGACAATCCCAAGAGGCGGCATTTCCGTTCCGCAGTTACCGGTGCCGTTCACGCTCATATATCGCAACGATGACCCGATATCGAAAACCGTCGCCGAAAAATTATCCGCCGATCTAAACCGCGCGGGCTTGTCGTCGGAAACTGCCGGCCTGAACACTGAGCAATACGAAAACGCGCTTGTACGAGGGAACTACGACGGCGCGATAGGCTGGGTGTCGGAAACGGTACTCGAAAATACGACGGAGCAGCTACATTTAGCGTCGATGTGGTTCGCGGATGAAACCGACCCGCGGGTTCGTTTGCGCGACTACAGGGAAATACCGCTATTCTCCATAAACAGTTATATTCTGCTGAAAGACGGCGTGTATCTTCATAACGGCAGACTCACGGGAATTTGGGTTAGGCCGTAGTTTCGTGGAAAGCAGCCGTTCTTGGCCGCTTACTGAACGTTTGTTTTTTCTCTGATGATGAGGTATTTTTTGTTGTCGGGATTTTTCTTGAGCGACAGCGCCCCGATGATGCTGACCGCCGCCCCGCCAAGAACACCGAAAATGAGATCGTCCATTGTATCAATAAGCCCGCTTCCCTGCGCGGCGTTCGTTACTAAATATCTTGTGCCGTCGGCACAGTTTTGCCAATGCCGTATGGCAAAATCGAGCGTATCGCCGGTGCTTTTGAGCATAATTTTGAGCTGGCCGTCCAAAGAGCGTATCACGCTGAAATCGGACACCTCTCCGGTAGCAACCGTCAAAATGCCGAGGCTGTCCAACCAACGCTGCATATTGAATCCGCCGAAATAATCTACGCCGTATTCAAAGAATTCCCACAGCACTAAGAGGGTGGCCGCGAAGCAAAACGAAAAAAGCCCGGTAAAAAACGGCGACAGCCTGATAGGGCCGTCGGCGGTTTTGTTGAGCCCGTTCGCTATGGAAAAACCGCACATGGCAATAACAACCCCGCCCATTACATGCAGCACTTTGTCGAACCCCATATTATAGTCATAAAAACGATAAATCTCGCCTAAAACAAAATGGGAAAAAATAATGACCGCGATGGTGATGTGAATAAACGGCGGCCAGCGAAAATCGTACTTCCTGTGCATAACTAAAGGGATAGCCATGAACAAAAGTCCAAAAACGCAAAGGGCGACATGCTCAATCATCTTTTCAAACGAAATAGTGGGCGCTTCAGGGGTCATGGTAGGAAAAATCTTGACGAGAATATCCAACACGTTCGGGAACACCCTCATGAGCAGCTCCGGCAACATGGATGTGAGTATGCTTATGACCATC
>JAITUP010000064.1 GCA_031286265.1 Chitinispirillales bacterium
TTTGATTTTAGCATTTTTACCCCGATAGTATGCCCACGTGTCCCCCGTAAGCGGTCGCCGCTTATGGGGGACCGCAGGGGGCCTTATGTATCGGGGCGTTACGGGGCAGAGCCCCGTCCTCAAAAAACAAAGCCAAACTCAATAGATAATTGAAGTTAATTACCGCCGGGTTAATAAACTATGCCCGAAGTGAGTGAGGATGTACAGTGTACATCCTGCCGCTTGATTGAAAGAGGGAACTTATGAGCCCCGTCACCAAAAGATTTTAAAAAGCTTTTAAAGATTTTGACTCTGATTTTGACTCTGATTTTGATGCACGTCAACCACCCGTATATGCAATTCCCGCAACTGTTTTTCCGTAACCTCCGCCGGCGCTTTCATCATTAAATCCTGCGCCATCTGATTCATCGGAAATGCTATTACTTCTCGGATGTTCGGTTCGTTTGCCAACAGCATGACGATCCTGTCTACGCCCGGAGCGATGCCTCCGTGGGGCGGGGCGCCGTAGCTGAGCGCCTTGATCATCGCGCCAAATTCCGCGTCGACCTCGTCTTTGCCGTATCCCGCGATTTCGAACGCCTTGTACATGGTGTTCGGACAATGGTTACGGATTGCGCCGCTTGAGAGTTCTATGCCGTTGCATACTATGTCGTACTGATATGCGTTGATGGTAAGCGGGTCTTGATTTTCTAACGCTTTCATACCGCCTTGCGGCATGGAAAACGGGTTGTGCGAGAAATCTATTTTTTTCAATTCCTCATTATACTCAAACATTGGAAAATCGGTTATCCAGCAGAAGCGAAACGCGTTTTGCTCGACTATGCCAAGATCGTTTCCTAATTTGACTCTGATTTCTCCGGCGATCTTGCTGGCTTTCGCTTCATCGTTACATACGAAAAAGGCCGCGTCGCCGACTTTCGCGCCAATCGCTTCCGTTAGCTTAGTCATGCTGTCCGCATCCAAAAATTTGGCGATAGGCCCCTTGATATTATCCTCATTCCATACGAGGTAAGCTAAACCCTGCGATCCAATCGACTGCGCAAACTCTACCATCTTGTCGTAAAACGCTCTGGGCTTTCCGGCGACATTCCTGGCAGGGACGGCCCTCACCACTCCCCCGCCCGCCACGGCATCGGCAAAAACTTTGAAACCGCTGCCGACGAAAATTTGCGATACGTCCTGTATTTCTACAGGTATCCGCAAATCTGGTTTATCGGTGCCATATTTGAGCATGGTCTCCTTAAAAGGTATTCTCTTAAACGGAGCTTTGTCGCAATCCCAATCCGAAAATTCCGAAAACAGCCCGTCCAACAAATTTTCAACAACCGCAAAAACGTCATCCTGCGTAACAAACGACATTTCCATATCGAGTTGATAAAACTCTCCCGGCGACCTGTCGGCCCTTGCGTCTTCATCTCTAAAACACGGCGCAATCTGGAAGTATCTGTCAAATCCTGCCATCATCAACAACTGTTTGAACTGCTGCGGCGCCTGCGGCAGGGCATAAAATTTCCCGGGATGCAAGCGCGATGGAACGAGAAAATCGCGCGCGCCCTCCGGCGACGAGCTTGTAAGTATGGGCGTCTGATATTCGTTGAACCCCATCTCCGTCATCTTCTGCCGGATATATGCGATAACTTTTGACCGCAGTACGATATTGGCGTGTATCTTGCTGCGCCGCAGGTCAATAAACCGATACTTGAGCCGCAGTTCTTCCGGCGACGGGTCTTCCGGGAACACCGGCATGGGCACCTGCTCCGCGACACTCAATACGTCATAACTCTCGGCGATGAGTTCCACCTCGCCCGTCGGCAATTTGGGATTGATGTTGTCGTCTGCGCGATTGGCTAAGATTCCGTCGAACTTTATCACCGTTTCCTTTGTAAGGTGCGCGACGGCTTTCTGAAACGCGCGGTCGGGGTATATCACGACTTGCGTGAGTCCGTAGTGGTCGCGCAAATCAATAAACAGCACGCCGCCGTGGTCTCGGCGATTGTTAATCCATCCGCTGAGCCTTACAAATTCTCCGACATTTTCTTTTCTTAATTCGCCGCATGTGTGGGTGCGGTATTGGTGTAATTCGGCCATAATTATGGTGTTCTCCGTAAAACTATTAAAATCAAAAAGGGTTTTTTATCTGGTTGATATTGCCATTAATATACATTGGGCAGTGTCGGTGTGTGGTAATTTTATTTTGATTCGGGAAAAAAATACATACGTTTCGAGCAAAATTGTATTATAATTATAGCATGGTTATGGATACGGAAATAGCTGGGGGAGCGGCAATGGACAGTGCCTTTCCCATCAAAAACGCCTTTTTTGACGTCTCTTTTTCCAGCGCGGTCGAGCCCATTTTCATTACCGACCCGCAAGGCAAACTCCTCGCGGCTAATCCGAGTTTTGCCGATAAAACGGAAATTGATGTGGCGGAGGCCATAGGCGAGGTGCCGACTATCCTCAAATCCAGCCTCATGGGCGAAGATTTCTATCAAACGCTGATGCGGAGCCTCACACGCAGAGGACACTGGAGAGGCGAAGCGCAATTCGAACGTAGCGACGGCACGCTCTGCCGAGAGTGGCTCTCCATAAGTTCCAGCAGAAACGCCGACGGCGACATCACACATTTCATCGGCTATATGTCGCAACCGCTAAATGAACACTACTACGATCTGCTCACAAAACTTCCAAATCGCTTGCTGCTACAGGACCGGCTCGACTTTATGATTAACCACGCGCGGCGTAACAACGACCTCATGGCCCTTCTCCTTATAGACATCGACCGCTTCAAATATATCAACGAGGCTTTCGGGTATGACACGGGCGACACGCTGCTCAAAACAATAGCCGAACGCCTGCACTTCTGTGTGCGCGATGTCGACGTAGTGTTCAGGTCGGGCGACGATGAATTTGCCGTCGTCCTTGAAGAAATCGGCAATTTAGAAGACGCGGCCAAAGTAGCCGAACGTATTCTAAACACCTGTTCCGGAGCGATGCAGATAAACGAACATACCGTACAGGTTTCGGTATGCATGGGCATAAGCATCTTTCCAACAGACGGCGACTGCAAAGCCGAACTCCTACAAAACGCCGAAACAGCCATACTCCGCGCAAGAGAATTGGGCTACAACACATATCAGCACTATATGCCGAGCATGAACACACGGGCGCTCGAACGGCTAACGCTCGAAAATGATCTACGCAACGCACTAAATCGCAACGAAATGATAGTATTCTACCAACCGCAGGTAGAAATAAGCTCAGGAAAAATCATCGGCGCAGAAGCGCTATTGCGCTGGAAACATCCAGACCTTGGGATGATCCAGCCAAGCCGGTTCATCCCCATAGCGGAAGACTCAGGCCTGATAGTACCGATAGGCGAATGGGTTTTGCGTACGGCGTGTATGCAGGCCAAGAAATGGCACAACGCCGGCATGCCAGTAATCATTTCAATAAACCTGTCCGCCAAACAATTCAACCAAAAAAACATAGTGGCCGTGGTAGAAAGCGCCCTGAAAAACTCCAACATACCGCCAAGCCAGGTAGAGCTTGAAATAACCGAAACAATGAGCATGAAGAATCCCGAAAACACACTCAAAATTCTCGAAAAGCTAAAGAAATTGGGAGTGAAAATCGCAATAGACGACTTTGGGACCGGCTACTCGTCACTAAGCTACCTGAAACGCTTCCCCATAGATACGCTCAAAATCGACAGAACTTTCCTCATTGACATACCGGAAAATTCACGCGACACGGAAATAGTTAAAGCCATAATAGCAATGGCCCGCTCTCTAAACCAATCAGTAATAGCAGAAGGTATAGAAAGAGAACCGCAGGCAAAATATCTATTAGAAAACGGGTGCAGTATGATGCAAGGTTATCTATTCAGTCCGCCGGTACCAATACAGGAATTTTGGAAATTGTTAGACGAGCAAAAGTTTCGACTCTAACTCTTTCTCCAATATATCCAACATCTTCCCCATCGCTTCCTCATAAGGCATCGGCATTGTACATCCTGCCGCGCAACTGTGGCCGCCTCCGCCAAATATTGTTTTGGCCAATTTACCAACATCGATTTTCCCTTTCGATCTCAGGCTGAAATGGGTCTCTTCCAAAGAATGTTTAGTCATTATTCCCACTTCCACGCCGTCGGCTATTATCGTATTGTCGGCCATTCCCTCGGAATCGCTATATTTTGCGCCTATTTCGTCAAGTATTGATAGAGGCATATCCATACTGCATACTTTTCCGTCTATATGGAATTGCAGCGTCGACCACACGCGCGACAGCAAAGTCAATCCTTCTCTTGTGTGGGACGAATATACTTTTTCATATATTCTAGCGCAATCCACGCCCATTGCCGTCAGTTCGGAGCAAACACCCAGCGCTCTTGCCGATGTGTTGGAAAACTGGAACCCGCCGGTATCGGTCATTACCGCCGTATATAAGGATTCGGCTACATGCAACGGGAAATCTATGCCGTTTTCTCTGAAAAATGAAAAAATCACCAAACCGGTAGCGGCCGCCGTGGGGTCTACGAAATTCAAATCACCAAAATCCGTATTATCTCTGTGATGATCGATATTTATAATTATTTTTGGATTGATTTTACCGTGATCCCACCCGATTCGCTTGATATTTGAACAGTCGAGTATCACGAGCGCGTCAAAATTTTCGTTCGGTTCATTTTGCGTGATTAATTCTGAATTTTCTAAAAATGTCAATTTTCGCGGTATCGGATCGGCACAAAATATCGCAGCTTTTTTCCCCTTGCTTTTGAGATACCATAAAAGCGCAAGCTGCGATCCTACGCAGTCGCCATCGAGGCTAAGGTGGCTTGACAACAGAAAAGAGTCATGCGCGTCGACCGCGCTAATCAAAGTTCCCCAATTCATAGCCGTCAAATCGCGCCATCCTGTTTATCCGCGCCGTCACCATCGCCGTCACTGTAAATTTGCTGGTCCAAATCGTTCTGTATCGATTTAAACAGTTCATTGATGTGCATTCCGTGTTCGATCGACGTATCGAGTTTGAAAACGAGGCGCGGGAAATTTTTGACGACGACGCGCGACGCCACCAACCGCTGGATAAACGGCGCGGCCTTATTTAACGCGTTGATCGCCTCTTTTTGGTCGATACCCTCATCGCCGCCCATGATGCTCGCGTAAACGGTCGCGTTGCGAGTGTCTTTGGCAAGTTTCACCTCGGTAATGGTAACGATATCGGGTATGCGCGGGTCACGTATTTCCTGTGCGATAACCACCCCGATTTCACGCCGCAACTGTTCACGCAACCGCTCTATATGCCATTTTGGCGCAGACATTATATTATTTGTTCCTTACCGTTTGCTTTGTTTTTAACGTTTAGAGCCCTGTCTTCAAAAAAAGGCTCTAACTTTTTATTGTTGTTTTGTCAATTTTCTTGCTACCTCGACCTCTTCATACGTAACCATGCGGTCGCCTTCTTGGAAATCTGAAAATCTGTCTAATACTATACCGCACTCATAACCCGCCTGAACTTCCCTCACATCATCCTGTATGCGCTTGAGGCTTGATATTTTTGACTCGGCCAGTTCAACGTCGTCTCTGATGACGCGCACTTTTGAATTGCGGTGCAGTGTGCCGCTCTCCACATAACTTCCCGCGATCGTACCAATCTTGGAGCCCTTAAATACTTTGCGAACAACGATTTCGGCAAGGATGTTTTCCTTGATTTCCGGCTTGAGCATTCCCTCCATTGCGTTGTATACCGCGTCTACGGCTTCGTAGATGATGCGATAGGTGCGTATGTCTACGCCTTCCTGTTTCGCGAGGTCTCTGATTTTCGTATTGGGGCTCAAGTGGAAGCCGATAATCAGCGCGTTTGAAGCCACGGCGAGCATGATGTCCGTCTCTCTCACGGCTCCTACGCTTTTGTGTATCACCCTCACCATGATTTCCGGCGTACTCAATTTTTCAAGCGACGCGGCAAGCGCTTCGACCGAACCGTCTACGTCGCCCTTGATGATAAGGTTAAGATTTTGTACGCTACCGGCCTTTATCTGCTCGTAGAGGTTGTCGAGCGATACCGCGTTAATCCTCCGCATCTCGCGCTCTTTCTGCGCCAAACGGCGGCGGGCGCTAATCTCCCTCGCCTCTTTTTCATCATCAAACACTCTGAACGAATCGCCCGCCTGCGGCGTTCCCGATAAACCGAGTATCAACACAGGCTGACTCGGGCCGGCCGAATCCACAATTTTTCCGCGCTCGTTGTGCAGTTCGCGCACACGGCCGCTGTGAATACCGGTAACAAACGCGTCGCCCTTGCGTAGCGTACCCTTCTGCACGAGCACCGTGGCGATGGGGCCTTTGCCCTTGTCAAGCTCGGCTTCAATAACCACACCGTGCGCTCTGCCCTCGGGGCTGGCCCGCAATTCAAGAATTTCTGTTTCCAGGGCGAGAGTTTCGAGCAGTTTTTCGATGCCGTGGCCCATTTTGGCCGATATTTCCACGCACGATGTCTGTCCGCCGTATTCTTCTACCAGCACATTGTAGTTAGACAATTCACCCTTGATTTTTTCCGGATTGGCTGTCGGCAGGTCGATCTTATTTATGGCGACGACTATCGGCACGTCCGCGGCTTTCGCGTGGTCTATGGCCTCGCGGGTTTGCGGCATGACCGCGCTGTCCGCGGCTATGACGAGCACGATGACATCCGTGATATGCGAGCCTCTAGCCCTCATCGCCGTAAAAGCCTCGTGACCGGGAGTATCCAAAAACGTTACCGGGCCGTGCCTCGTTGGAACTTCATACGCCGCGATGTGCTGCGTAATGCCGCCCGATTCGCCTGATATTACGTTTGTTTTTCTGATGTAGTCTAAAAGCGACGTCTTCCCGTGGTCGACGTGCCCCATCACCGTTACCACCGGCGCGCGCGGGAGCATGACCCCGGCCGACTCGGCATCCGTTTCCTGATCGTCCTCGGCGACGTATTCGTCCATCAAACTCGCGGTGTAGCCAAATTCGTCTACCACGATTTCGATGGTTTCAAAATCGAGCCGCTGATTTATGGTAACGAAGATACCCATCTCGAGGCACTTCGTTATGATATCGCTCGGCGCGACATTCATCATGTTGGCAAGCTCGTTTGCCGTTACGAACTCCGCTACCTTGAGAATTTTCTTTGATGTATCTTCAACATCGTCCCTTTGGTCCGTGTCTTTTTTGTATTTCTTCTTCACAATGCCCGAACCGATTCTCGCGAGCGTTTTTTTGACGTTAGCTTTCAGTTCGATTTCATTTATTTCCGGCCGTTCATCGCGACGTTTGCCGCCTTTTTTCCGCCTGTTATCCGGCTTACCGCTCGATGTCGGTTTTTTGCCTTCGCCTTCCTGCACTTTCGGCGGCGCCGCGCTACGCGGGGCATCGGCTCCCGGGTGCGGACGCCCGCGTCCCGGTTGCTTGGATTGATCGGTTTGCCTCGCCTGCCCCGGATGTTTGGATTGCCCGGTTTGTTTGGCTTGTTTGGCCTGCC
>JAITUP010000098.1 GCA_031286265.1 Chitinispirillales bacterium
GCCGCGCCGTCTTCACCCGAACAGGAAATGGTGAACGGCAACAACGATACCGCAAGTACTACACTTACTGTTGCGAGAACAGCTTTAACCTTGTGCATAAAGCACCTCCATACTAAAAAATGAAAGATATTATTTTATTATTACACAAAAACACGCAACGCGAGAGGCGCGGCGCGAAAAACACTACGCAAAAAGCACAGCAGATTGGGCACGACATATGTAGGGCACAACGCAAGGGGTACAAGAGGAACCCGGTACAACGTGTAATAACAAAAAAAGCGCCACCCCAATACTAATATAATACAATAACAGTTCCGTGTCAAACTTTTTTTATTTTTTTTAAAATATTTTTTTTTGTGTATTTTAAGGGCATGTCGGTGGCTGTTGGTGTTCGGTGATGTAGCGTAATTTATGTTCGGGGGCGGCCATTTTTGGGTCGCCCTATTTATTATCGTTTGAACAAACAACTTTCTTCTTGATTTTGTGATTCTGCATATACTATCTTATAGGTAGGCGATGAAGAGTTGGTATGAAAAAGAATAGTCTAAAGGCTTTGATTTTAACGTCAAGGTCAATTGCCGCCGGGTTAATAGCGCGATTATTCGGCTAAAGAAAAACGCTATGAAAATCTTATCAATACTGTTATTCTTATACGGAGCCGCCGTCGCCACCCTCACCGTAGCGTTGTTCAAGAGGAAAAAAGTGGCCGTGGTCGACGGTAACGCCCTCCCCGGCGTATCCATCGTCATACCTTTCAGAAACGAAGAGGATAACCTGCCCGCGCTACTCGAATCACTTTGGAAGCAATCGTATAAAGGGATGATGGAAGTGATATTGATTAACGATAACTCCGAAGACGACTGGGCGCGCATAATTGATAAGCAGTGTCAACACAGCGGTCATATACCCATCAAAATCATAGACTTACACCTGAGCCATTCTCCCCTGACATCCAAACAGCAGGCCCTCGATTTGGGAGTTGAAAATTCGATCTGTCCGCTAATAGCTTTCACCGATGCCGACATGATTCTCGCGCCGAATTGGGTGGAATCGCTTGTCGCCTCCCATCTGTCAATGGGTTCCGATCTGGTTTTCGGGCATACGGCCATCATTGATAAAAGGTCAAAATTGCTTGATTTTTTTGAAGCGTATCAACTCCAGTTTCTGTTTGCTTTCGCCTACGCCATCTCAAAATTAAATCTTACCACCGGTTCCTGCATGGGGAACAACATTCTCGTCACTAAAAAAAGCTACCTGGAGTGCGGCGGCCAGCGTGGAATCGGCCGCTCCATCGTAGAAGACAGGGCGCTCTTGGGACTGATGAGGAAAAAAGGATTTAAGACGGCGGCGGCGGAGCCTTTTTTTGTTACCGCCCAAACTCACCCGTCGCGATCAAAAAAGCAATTTTTCAATCAAATGATGCGCTGGGCGGCGGGCGGGTTGCGGCCGGGGGGCGGGCTGTTTGTTGCGGGGTTATTGCTGTTTGCGCAAAACACATTATTTTTATTGACATTGATTATAGGGCTCATATCAATAATACCGGTCGTTTCTCTGCCAGTATCAATATCAAGTATGCCGACGATTATCGTTATACAAAGCATTGTAAATTTTTTGCTGACGTGGGTATTTTTAGCGCTGGCGTTCAAGAAAACGCGCTCCCCAGCTTCTAAACTGTTTTATCCGGTTTACTACTTTTTTATGATGAAAGAAACTCTGATTTTCGGGTTTTTGATGATATTCAGGCCAAAAATTCATTGGAAAGGCCGGGGAATTTGAGCCATTAACCCGGCGGCAATTAACCTCAACTATCTATTGAGTTTGGCTTTGTTTTTTGGGGACGGGGCTCATAAGTTCCCTCTTTCAATCAAATGGCAGGATGTACACTGTACATCCTCGCTCACTTCGAGCATAGTTTATCATCCGTAACGCCCCGATACGATAGGCCCCCTGCGGTCCCCCATAAGCGGCGACCGCTTACGGGGGACATGTGGGCATACTATCGGGGTAAAATGTTAAAATCAAAAACAAAACCACACCATCGACTTGTTTTGACTTTAGCATTACACCCGCCCGTATGGTTTTAAGGGTATGGGTTTTAGCGTATTCGGTTTTAACATGGGGGCGTTACGGGGGCGGAGCCCCTGTCCCCAAAAAAAGATTTTGAATTTGAATTTGATTTGGATTTTGACATTAAGGTCAATTACCGCCGGGTTAATAATGATAATCACATCTGATCCGGCGGCGTGTAATTCACCAGCTTCTTCGTTTTCCACCGCCCTCCGCGCCATCTGAAAAACATTACGATCCCTCTGCTCCATTCATCAAGCGCCAGCGCCGCGCAAATGCCTGTCAGGCCCCATCCGAGCGTAATTCCGAATATGTACGCAAACGCCACTCCGACACCCCACATGAAAACCATCCCTACATAAACCGGAAACCGCACATCCCCCGCGCCTTTCAGCGCCGGAATGATTATCACGTTAAAATTTCTGCCCGGCTCAAGGACGAGCGAAACCATAAATACCCCGACGGCTAATTGCCGGATGTCGAGATTTTCGGTAAATATGTCGAGTATTTGGGCTTGGAATAGATTGACGGCCACTACTAACCCAAGCGAAATCGCGAAACCGGACAGCCAGTATCTGTAAACCTTGCGCTGGGCGATATCCGCCATTCCGGCGCCCACGAAATATCCGACTTTTATCTGCACGGCGACACCTATGGAAATGGACGCGATAAATACGAATCGTAAAACGGAAACCGTATAGACAAACGCCGCCATCGCTTCCGTTCCAAGGGTCGCGATGAAGCGCATTATCACTATTTGGCCTAAATTGTAGCACAGATTTTCTCCGGCGGTGGGCACTCCGATCGATAATATTTGACGGTAAACGGGCATTGGCACACCGATAATATTGCTGTGCGATCGCGATGGCGCGGCACGCGGAAATTTGATTTCGCGGTGCTTTTTCATCATCATGTACAGTACCACACAAGCGACGATTTGACTAAATACCGTCGACAGCGCCACACCTACCACGCCCAATACCGGCATTCCAAACGCACCGTATATGAAGATATAGTTGCCTATCACATTTATTATCATCGCGGCGATGTTGACGAGCATCGGGCCGCGGCTGTGGCCGTAGGAACGGATAATAGTGGACAGGACTATACAAAGCGCGACTGAGAGCGACCCGGCGCTGTATATGAACATATACTGAACGGCGTATTTGTGTACCTGCGGATCAAGCTTGAAAAAACTGACGACATTATCGACTAACAGACACATTGCCGTACTCAAAAGTATGGAGAAAGCGATCACTAAAACGATGCTTCCCCGCGCGATGAGTCCGGCGGTTTCCGTGTCACGCGCGCCGAGATTTTGGGAAATGAGGGTACTTGCGCCGGAAGCTACCATTTGATACAGTAGGCAAATGAAGAACATGAGCTGGACAATAAGCCCAACCGCCGCGACCGCCTCCTCCGAATAGTAGCTCAACATGAACACGTCTGTGCTCATCATGATCGTGCGGACAACGTTTTCAATTATCACCGGCCACGCGAGGCGTAGAAGCGGTATTTTCGTTCTGTCAACGCTAATCAGGGAGCGCGTGTTATCCAAGTTCTATCATCCGATTGATGCTAACGCGCGCCGCGGCGATAGTTTCATCATCCAGTGTTATCTCCTCTCCCCCGTCACCTTTCACGCAATTCAAAACATCGGCAAGCGTCGTCAGTTTCATATCGGGGCAGATTAGCTCTTTAGACAGCGGATAAAAGCGTTTGTTTGGACATTTATATTGCAGATTTTCGACTATGCTCATCTCTGTACCTATAATAAAATCGCGATGGTCCGAATTTTGGGCGTATTCCATTATAGCCGACGTCGATCCCACGAAGTCCGCCTGCGCGACGACATCGGGGGTACATTCGGGATGTACCAAAAGAAGCGCGCCGGGGTATGCGGCCCTCGCGCTTTCCACATCGGCGGCGATCACCGCCTCGTGAACGTGGCAGCCGCCGCGCAAAAGTTTGATGTTTTTGTCCGGCACCTGTTTCGCTACATAGTCTCCCAAATTGCAGTCCGGGATAAATAAAATGTCTTTGCCGGGAAGCGAATTGACGATCTTCACCGCCGAGGACGACGTTACGCAAACGTCGCAGACGGTTTTCAGCTCGGCGGTCGTATTGACGTACGCGACGATCGTATAATTCGGGCTTGCCTGCTTTATCCCGAGTATCAGTTCTCTGTCGAACTGCTCGGCCATGGGGCATCCGGCGGCGGGGTTAGCAAGATATACCGTTTTGTCCGGCGACAGGATTTTCACCGTTTCGGCCATAAACCTGACCCCGCACATTATGACCGTCTTCTGCGTCGCCTCACCGGCCATCACGCTTAGCTGAAACGAATCGCCGGTATAGTCGGCAATTTCAATAATTTCTCGCGCCTGATAGCTATGCGCGATAACACAAATGTCTTTTTCCTTTTTCAGACGGATGATTTCGTCCTGCATTTCTCTGATTTTCATTTTGATGCCCTTGGCGTTATTGTTGATGGGTACTGAAACATAACACAGCGAACACTAAAGATAATACATGGGGAAGGTCAAAATCTTTAAAAGCCATTTTAAAAAACAATATTATCCCTCCACAACCACCAAGATTATATTATATTGTACTATTCGTTCGACCATCATCATGGAGGCAATGCCTATCAGCACCGTAATTAAATCACTACCCCGCGATCTGGACGCCGTATTCACCGGCTTCCCACGATTCCCAAAGCGCCTCGGCAAAGAGGAGTTTTGGCGAGCGGCCTATCCGGCAATGTACGTGTCACGCCAGATGGATATCCGCATGAAAGAACTCTTTCGCAGGGGGCTTGTAAAGGGAACCGTCATACTGATAAGCGGGAACGAAGCGAGTTCCGTGGGAATGGCCATGCCGTTTCGCCCGGGAAAAGACCCCGTCGCCCTGCTGCACAGAAATTTGGCCGCGCACCTGACACTCGGATGCTCGCCGTATTCGGCCATCTGCCAATATATGGCAAACGCCGACAGCCCCACGCACGGCAAAGAAGGAAACGTGCACTTCGGGGACGCGGCAAACCTGCGCTTCCCAATGCTTAGCCATCTTGGCGGGATGCTCGCGGTGGCGGTGGGCGGAACGTGGTCGGCGCGGAGGAACGGACAAGACGCGTTTGGGCTCACGGTGATAGGAGACGGCGGGAGCAGCACCGGGCAATTCCACGAATCGCTGAATATGGCGTCCGTCCACAGGGTCCCGGTCGTGTTTATTGTAGAAAACAACGGATACGCCTTTTCCACGCCGGTTAAAGATCAATACAACTGCAAAAAATTGTCCGACAGGGCTATAGGATATGGGATAACGGGGAAAACGGTCAACGGGTTAGACGCTTTTGAGGTTTATACGGCGGTTGTCGACGCTATGGAGTTGATGGCGGGCGATCCGCAGCCGGTGTTGATAGAGACGATGACGGTGCGGCTTGAGGGGCACGCCGTTTATGATAACGCGGAGTATGTTCCAGCCGACGTTAAGGCGGCGAATTTGGCCAAAGACCCGGTAAACCTCGCGCGAGCGGCTTTCATGAATAACTGCGGCGTTGGCGACGATGAGTTGACATCGTTGGAAACGACGCTCCTAGCTGGGCTTGATGAAGAAATACGCAAGGCTCTCAATGTCGCACGGCCCAGTGCGGCGTCTGTGTCTATGGATGTATTCGCTCCGGCCAAATATCCGTCAATCAAGCCGTATTCGGCTCAAAACGTGCGCAATACCAACGCGATCAATACCGCGTTAGAGCATATTTTGGCGGAAAATCCCGACGCATTTGTCTGCGGGCAAGACGTAGGGCTCTACGGTTCGCCGTTCAAAACCTGCAAGGGGCTTATCGACAAATTTGGGGCGGATAGGGTGATCGACACGCCTATCTGCGAGGCCGGGACGGTGGGGTTCTGCCTTGGGGCGTCGCAGACCGGCAGCCGGCCTATCGTGGAATTTCAGTTTGCGGATTTTTCGACCGAAGCGGTATCGCAGCTCGGGTTAAACGCGGGGACGTGGTTCTTCCGCGCAGACAGGCCCGCGCCGCTCTTGTTCCGGCTTCCGTGCGGAGCGGGCGTCACGCTTGGAGCGTTTCATTCGGGGGAATTTGAAGGATTATGGTCACGTTTCCCCGGGCTTAAACTATTTTACCCCGTAACGCCGCAGGAAACTTATGAGGCGCTTATGATCGGGTTCTATGATCCTAATCCGTGCGTTGTTTTTGAACATAAGTTGCTGTATTGGGGGAAACCCGGAGATATAGAGTTCGACGGCGATCTTGAAAAAGTATGCCGTCCGCGTAAATACGTAAGCGGAGACGCCGTCACCATAGTAGCGATCGGCGCGATGGTTGAGCAGGCGTTAAACGCGGTGGATGGAAAAAAATATTCCGCCGAGGTGTGGAATCCATTTATATTAGATAAATCGTCATTCGGGCCGATTTTCGAATCGATCCGCAAGACGGGCAGGCTTCTTGTGGTTCAGGAGTCGGGCGAGACCGCCGGGCTTGGGGATCATTTTATATCGCTTGCGGTGATGGAATGTTTCGACAGGCTGAAGTGCGCACCCGTACTAATCGGCGCACCCGATACGCCTGTGCCGTTTGCGAGAGAGCTTGAAGCGGCGTTTTTGCCGGATTCGGACAGAATCCGACGCGCCATAGAAAAATTGACCGGAGAAGAAAAACAGTGAGCGAAAATGTTTTCAGTATTGATCTCTACATCCCGGCCCAAGCCGCGGCGGAGACGGAAGCCATCATCACGAAGTGGCTCGTGGCCGAGGGCGACACGTTCGAGAAGGGACAGGTCATTGCGGAGATAGAAAGCGCAAAATCGACGTTCGACTTCGAAGCGCCTTGCAAGGGTAAGGTTGAAAAGCTACTCTACCCAGACACGGCATCGGTCTCGTTTGACAAGCCGGTAGTGGTTATCACAACGTCGGACGAAGCGATGCGGACATGGGAACGCCCCGCAACGCCCGCGCCGGTGCAAGAAGACACCGCGGAACTCCCCAAAATGACAATTGTCGCCGAGAAACTTGAACCGTCCGTGCGGACGATAAGCTTGCTCGGTTTTGGAATATGCCTGCCCGACCGCGTCGTCAAAACCGGAGAACTCCTGTCCGAGTTCCCAGGCACCACAGAAGAATACATGTTCCGGGTAACCGGCATAAACGAGAGACGCTGGACGGCAGACGGGGTCTTGCCGTCGGACATGGCCTACGAGGCATCCGTCAAAGCGATAGAAAACAGCGGGCTGAAGCCGTCCGACATAGACGCGATTATCGTGTCGACAACCACGCCGGACGTGGTAATGCCGTCTACGGCGTGTATTTTGCAGGGGAAATTGGGCATTCGCGGCGCGCCCGCGTTTGACCTGAACGCCGCATGCTCCGGCTGGCTCTACGCAATATCCGTGGCGCGCGGGCTGATATTATCCGGCATCGCCAAAAACGTCTTAGTGGCGGGTACGGAGATACAGTCGCGTGTGTTGGACAAAAGCGATAAAGATACATATTTTTTGTTTGGCGACGGGGCCGGGGCGACCGTTTTGAGCGGCGTGGAAGAAGGCCACATTATCAAAGAAGAGATACTAAGCGCCGACCCGCTCGGCCTGCACATGGCAAAGCGTGAGTTTCCCGGATACGAAGTCCCTACCAACGCATCGTCGTTCGACCCGTGGCTAAGGTTAGACGGCAAGGCGTTGTTCAGATTCGCAACGGAAAGTTTTTCGGCGATGGTACGCGAGTTGATAATAAAAAGCAACTGGGCTCCCGAAGATGTGCGCTGGGTCGTGCCGCATCAGGCAAACGGCCGCATCATCAAGGCGGCGGCGCAAAAAAGCGGCGTACCGTTCGAGCGATTCTACCTGAATTTAGACAGAGTAGGAAACACATCAAGCGCAAGTATTCCAATCGCGCTGTCTGAAATAGAAAAAGGGATACAGAAAAAAGACAAGATCATTTTCTGCACGGTCGGGGCTGGGATTACGGCCGCGGGGATGTCGATAGAATGGTAGTTTGACAAAAGGGGCAATATGGGCGACGTTCTTCAAAAGCCCAATTCTCTCCCACACGCCGCACCGGGAAGCGGCCATAGGGCGCGTTTGCTCGAAAGATACCTCAAAGCGGGCATGACGTCGCTAAGCGATTACGAAATATTAGAGTTAATACTGACTTTCGCGCTCCCAAGAAGAGACACAAAGCCGCTCGCCAAAAGACTTATAGCAACCTACGGCACGGTAAGCGCGGTATTGAACGCGCCGCTCGACGAGCTATGCGAAATCGACGGTTTAGGGAAACGCTCCGCAGCGATATTAACCCTCATCAAAGACACGATATTATTCTGCCAAAACGAAACGAGCGTAAAAAAACCGATAATCACCCAACGCGGCGATATTGAAAAACACCTGCGTTTCAAGTTCGGCCACAGCCGCGAAGAATACGCGGCGGCGATATTTTTAGACAACGGCAACAACGTAATCGGAACCGAGATCATAGCCCACGGAACGGTAAACCGCTGCGTAATCTACCCGCGCAAAATAATGGAACGCGCCATAAAGTGCGGCGCCGCGGCGTTCATCTTCGCCCACAACCATCCAGCAGGCAGTGTGCAGCCGTCGGAAAGCGACTGGGAAACAACAGAACGCCTGCGGAAAACAGGGGAAGTAATGGACGTGCGGCTAATTGATCACATCATAATATCAAGGGACAGCGTCGTTAGCTTGCGCGAGTATGATCGGTGGTCGTTGTGACGGTGTGGTTTGCCTCACTGCAAAATCTTCCTTGGATTCTCCCTCACGTAATTAAATCCCCTAATGTCGATACCTTTCTATATTCCACATCATCCCCCTTAAACCCAGATTTTTCGTTAGGATGCTTTTTAAAAACCATTTTTTTAAAAAGGTCCGCCTAACCTCCCGATACCGCTCCGTAATGTTTGGGACAACAAAGGGTCGTATGAGCGGATAGGGCGATGTTCATTCTTACATTGGGGTGGTTTGTTTTTGATTTTAAACATTTTTACTCCGATAGTACTGCTCGATAGCCCCTGACCCTCAAAAACATCTGTTACGGCGCGGATCGCGTCGAGTTGGTAGGGATGGTTGGGGGAGAAGTGGAGTTTCATTTTATTTAAAATTTCGTTTGAAAATCATTTCTTCAGGATTATCCGTATACTCTGCAACAATAACATTATCCAATTGAAACTCAAACTCTCCAACGGAATTCTTTTTTCACTAGGGATATATATTTCGTCTTCATTAAATGTTACGATGTACTGAAAATTTGGGCTTTGTAAATGTTTACGATATATGTAATTTAGTGCTTTTATTTTTGTATCAAGCGATATACCATGGAATACCCCATCATGAATGATAAAATGTGGTATTGTTCGTTGCAAATTTATGTTATGTATAAAAACCATTAAATCATATGCGATTATTTTTAAACGAGATAAACCTAATACATCGGCTTTAGGTATTTCTACAACTATCTTGAATGGCAGTTGATTGGTTGAGGAGTTTGGCTTAGCAGATATATCGAAATGTCCATCTAGATTATCATTTTCAAAAACAATAGCATTTTGCAAAATTTCAATAAATAAAGCTCGTAATTTTCCAGTACTATCGGCATGCTGCCTTAGGACAGTCAAAAGATTATTTTTAATTTCCGAAATGCTCACCTGCAAATTTCCTATCTTTTCCTGCAAACTATCAATTTCTCCAAGTATTCTCAAGTTTTCGGCAAGTTGAGTTTTTTCCAGCGTAAGCTGTTCGTACGCGTTTGCAATGCTGTCTAATGCTCCCTTCTCTTCCAATTTCCTATACAAACTACTCCTGTCCTGCTCTAAGATAGATATTCCTTTCAAGATCATATCTATTGATTTTTGTAGCTCTATTTCTTTTTTTATTAGAAATTTATTACGATTTTCTAGGATCTCTTTCTTAAAAGAAATTATTTCTTCCAGTTTTTTAACGACTATATTACCAAATGTATGTGAAACCTCATTGTATAGCTTTTGGATTTCTGTTGTATTAACAGTTTTATTATGTTTATATGATTCCTTTATTTTAGTTAATTTAATATTTAACGCATGATATTCTTTGAGGTGTTCGTTGATTTTACCCGTTACTTCAATAAGCTTTTCTTCCAATTTTCTATAATTTTCAAGAAACGTATAGTTGCCTAAGCTATTCTCTAAAAGTTGAATGTTTTTTTCTATTTTTATTCGCTCACTTCTAAACTCTTCAATTGATTTGTCATTATCTGTTTTTATCACTAGCGTCCCATAGCTTGCCTATTTTTGTTTTCAAGCGCAGTCCATATCTGCCATTTGACTGCGTTCTCGCTGTAGCCGAGAAAGTCAGACAGTTTTAGCGTCTGCTTAATCTGCTTGAAAAATAGCTCAATATCCCATCGTGATTTGTACAACTCAGTAATTGTTGAGGCTGCCAAAGAAAAATTGTTGGTTATAAACTCCATTCTGACGGCCTTCCCATCTTGAACGACATCAGCGGTGATTAGACGAATGTGTTCCGGATAATAAGACTTGCTTTTTGTGCCTTCCAGCTTGATTTTAACGTCACGGACGATTGCGTTATTCGTGATTTTCAACTTTTTGGCTACACGATAGCTCATGTTTGTTTTAGCGCGGGTGACCCACAGTACGCCCCGTCCGGTTAACTCGAACAAGTGCTTGTAGTCGACATAAGCTCTGTCAAAAACTACGATTTCACCGTCACGAAGCGCATTACAGAGGATACGGCCTTCAACAGCATCGTGCGAATTAGCGCTTTTTACTAACGCAAATCTCGGCAAAAAAGTCTTCGCATCCAAAACCATGTGGCATTTGGCGGCGGCTTTACGTCTACGGTGTTTAGCCCAGTCCATACAGTTAGCGAAAAGCTGTATCGTCGTGGAATCAATCAAATTGATCGTCCGTTTAAGGCCGCGCGGGAGCCTAAACGTGGTATCTGTCCGCCCGAATTTGGGATACAAACGGGTCAAACGTTGAAGAACTTCGTAAAAAATATCCTCGGCTAAATCTGCGCTTCGGGTCTTGTTCGCGTGAGAAAGACCATTGCGGCTGGGCGGAGTAGCGCCGCGAAGCGTCGAGAGAGCCCCGCTGTGGAGCCTAAGCGCATCGCAAACATCGTTAAGGCTCAAGGCGTGAGAAAGATGCGCAAATAGCATAGAAACCAAATGGCTCCAAGGCGAAAACGTACGCGCCTGCTTGTCAACGCCATGCTTGCGAGCCAACTTCTGAACCAAACACTCAGGAATATTTGTAACAACCTGTGACAATAAACTATATTTATATCTAGTCGGCTTCATTTAACATCCTTTGTTTAAAAGTTTTACTAGAACTTGGTTAAACAAAAAAAATATGTTATGGAGCCGACTACTTTATAAAATTTAGAAAAATACTATGGGATGGTAGTGATTTGATTTTAAAGATTTTGATTTTAAAGACTTTAAAGGCTTCGATTTTAACGTTGAGGTCAATTGCCGCCGGGTTAATATCTGGGTAAAAATCCTAAAGTCAATTTGTTTATCTCGGCGAAGCCAAAAAAGCCATGCTTAGAATGAACATCGCCCTATCCGTTCAAACGATCCTTTGTTGTCCCAAACATTACGGAGCGGCATCAGAGGGTTAGGCGACACATTTTAAAAAAAAGGTTTTTAAAAAAGATTTTTAAAAAAACAGTAAAATCTTATGAGACGACAGTGTTTTTTTTGCAATCCGCGGTACCCGTGATTTATTTTGTATTCTGAAAATATGGTAGCTAAACTCTATAAATTTTTGGCAAAAATCGGTCTGAGCGAATCGGAGCAGAGTTTTGTCGTGCGTGTCGTTATTGTTTCTACGGCGGTTTGCGTGTCGTTGGTTGTTGTTTTTTGGGCGATGCACTTTTTCACGCCTGCGCCTGAAGAGGGCGACGCGGGGCGCATGTTCGGGAGGGCAGACGCAGACATCGTCGCACCGGAGATTGGCGGGCTTGATATTGAAGCGCATGAATTTACGGCACGGCGGCACATGCAGACGGGACGGGCAGACGCTGCGGTACCGCATTTATTGCGTATAATTGCCACACGCAGAGGCGAACGCGCCGCGTTTGACGCGCTTGACGCGCTGGTTACCGCTTATATTGAACTAGGGGAATTCAGCGACGCGCTCAGCGCCATAGATAATCTTCGTTCTACTTTCGCCGACTATGACCTGTCGGAAATAGAGCAAAGCCTGCAGGTACGCAGGGGGATTGCGCTCTACCATCTTAGGGAATTTGGGCAGAGTTCGGAGATTTTGCTGAGAGTTTTAGAGGACAACCCGAATAATGCCTCCGCGCTCACGTTTATGGGGCAGATGGAAGCGGCAGCGATGCCAGGAGGGCGGTCGCTCACCGCCGAGCGGTTTTTCCGGCGGGCGATTGAGGCCGATCCGGCTTACGCCGAGGGCTGGTATCAGTTTGCCAGATATTTTGAAAACAACGGGGACTATAGAAGCGCGCGGGAATTTTTACTGAAAGTTTTGGAGAAGGAACCGCTCAATGTCCGCGCCCACGCGCGGCTCGGCATGGTCTACTATTATAAATTAGAAGCCGACATGGCGCTAAAATCGTATCAGACGGCCCTCGCCCTCAATCCTTTCGACTATAATACCCGCCACAACCTCGGCGAACTCTACCGGACGCTTTTTCAGGACAACGAAAACGCACTGCGGGAGTTTGTGAGGGCTATCGACATAAATCCGCAGCACGCCGAGGCCAACTACAGGGCGGGGCTGATCTGTGCCGGGAACGGGATGTTTAAGGAAGCGATCCGCTACTTTGAGGCCGCTTTGAGAAACGACCGTCGTAACGCCGGCAGGCTGTTGCAGCTCGCGGCGGCATACGAACGCCTTGGGGATAGGGAGGCGGCTTTATCCGTATATCGCGAGGTCACAGATGTTGACCCGTTAAACAGCATCGCGATACAAAAAATACGATTTTTGGAGATGGAGGGCAATTAGGGCGCGCCATTAAAGTTTTAAGATAAAAATATTATTCAATAAAAAATTTGTCTTTTTGAGTGGCGATATATAATATTTACAGATTGAGCATTCGAAACAGCAGTTTTTTTATATCACACTTTCTAATCCCAAGGGAGGATAGCATGTCTATTCAAAGTCTTTTGAGCGAAGTTGAAATCTTGAAGTCGGAGTACGAGAAGTTTGAGCGCGGCAACAAGGCCGCCGGGACGCGCGCCCGCAAGAGCCTGCAGGAAATCAAGAAAACCGCACACGAGTTGCGCGGGGCGATTCAGGCGAAAAAAAGCGAAGGCGCCGTATAAATTCGGGCTTTCTGAAGGCGGCCGCGGGCGGCCGCCTGTCTTTTTAGGACAATAATCATGCATGGCTATCCGTAGTGCCGCCTGTGGCGCACGGGTAGTTATATGTGCATGGGACACATCATGTAACACGCAAAAACGAACGGACGACTGCCATCATGGATATGGAATCAAAAACCAGCCGGCTGATGCTCGAAGTACGCGGTCTGAACAAGAAATTCGGCCACGTGCATGCCGTCAATAACCTCAATTTCGAGGTGCGCAGGGGAGAAGTATTCGGGTTCCTCGGGCCAAACGGCGCGGGAAAATCCACCACTATGCGCATTATCACCTGCTTCATCCCGCCAACGTCGGGGTCGGCTCTCGTCGACGGAATGGACACGGCCACGCATGACTTGGCGGTGCGCAGGAAAATCGGCTACCTGCCCGAAAGTACGCCCCTCTATAGCGATATGACGGTCAAAGAGTATCTGGCCTTCGTGGGACAGATACGGGGTCTGCGAGGGAGCAAGCTCAAGTCACGCATAGACGACATGTTTTCGGTCTGTGCGCTAACCAAAATGGCGGACAGGCAAATAGGCAAACTGTCCAAGGGATTCAAGCAGCGCGTAGGGCTCGCGCAGGCCATGATCCACGATCCTGATCTTCTGATACTCGATGAACCGATGTCGGGGCTTGATCCAAACCAGATAATAGAAATCCGGCGCCTCATAAAGAGGATGGGCGAAGAGAAAACGGTAATCTACTGCTCGCACATCCTGTCGGAGGTATCGGCGACGTGCGACCGGATACTTATAATAAACGAGGGCCGTATCGTCGCGACCGGAACGCCGTCCGACCTGACCTCCGGGCACAGGGGCGGCGGATCGAAGTACGCGCTCCGCGTTAAAGGCGACGGACCGTCCATCAAAAACAGCCTCGCATCGGTCAGCGGCGTATCGGTAATTTATATAGACGATGTAAAAGACGGCTGGTGCGGCATAAGAATCAACACAAACATTAAGGACGACATCGGCGAGGCGCTTTTTAGGGCCGTTGTCGACGGCGGTTTCAGCCTATCTGAACTGACACGCACCCAAACCAGCCTCGAAGACGTATTCACCCAGCTAACAAGGAGCGAAAAATGAGCACGATAGCCGCTATTTTTAAAAAGGAATTCGCCTCCTATTTCATATCGCCGATTGCCTACGTATTCATAATCGTGTTTCTGATAGGCGGCAATTTCATGTTTTTTCAGCCGTTTTTCCTGATAAATCAGGCGGAAATGCGCAACTATTTCAGTCTGCTGCCATGGATATTCCTCTTCTTCGTCCCGGCGATAACGATGCGATCGTGGGCGGAGGAGAAGAAGAGCAAGACGATGGAGCTGCTCCTGACATGGCCGCTCAGCGACGCGCAGGCCGTTCTCGGGAAGTTTTTTGCCTCGCTGGCGTTTTTGTCGGTAGCGATTCTTCTATCGATCACGGTCCCCATAACGCTCTTCATCATCGGCAGCCCCGACCCCGGTCCGATTATCGGCGGGTACGTGGGAGCAATCTTGATGGGGGCGGCATATCTTGCGATCGGGCTGTGGATATCGTCGCATACCGAAAACCAGATTGTGGCGTTCATCCTCGCTTTTGTGACAATTTTTTTGCTGATGATTATCGGACATCCGCTTGTGACGGCAAAAGTCCCATCGGTGCTTATTCCGATATTTTCCTACTTAGGATTGTTCACGCATTTTGAAAGTATCGAACGCGGGGTTGTCGATTCGAGAAACGTTGTTTATTATTTGTCTATGACGGGGATATTTTTGTTCCTCAACGCGCAATCGCTCGGCAGGAGGAAATCGGAATAATGCAAAACAAAAAAATGAAAACACGCGCCGAAATGACCGTGATCGTCATCGCCGTAATCGCTGTCGTGGCGCTCGTCAACTATGCGTCGAACCGCTTCTTTTTTCGTCTTGATCTCACGGAGAACAAGCAATTTACCGTGTCCGACGCGACCAGGCGTGTGCTTAGAAATCTTGACGACATCGTCACGATCAGGGCGTTCTTCTCAAAAGACTTACCGCCCGAAACGCACACCACCGTCAATACGGTGCGCGACCTTTTGGAGGAATACAGGAGTATCGCCGGCGGCAGGCTG
This sequence comes from Chitinispirillales bacterium, assembly GCA_031286265.1. Taxonomy (GTDB): domain Bacteria; phylum Fibrobacterota; class Chitinivibrionia; order Chitinivibrionales; family Chitinispirillaceae; genus GUT77. Next base: position 15,523 of record JAITUP010000098.1, read on the forward strand.
CGCGTTGTTTGGGAGGACCCCGCGGGGAATGAAGACGCGGCCAACATGGCCAGAAGCCTCGGTGTTCCTGAAATAACGCTGCAAACAGTCAAGCAGGACAGAGTAGAAGCAATGAGGGGCTACATGGGCATCGGGATAATGTACGCCGACAGGCGGGAAGCGATACCCATCGTCCAGAACCTCCACAACCTCGAATACGACCTGACGCGCGCGGTAACGCGGGTCAAGCAGGTATCCGCCCCCAAGATCGGTGTGCTGAAATCTCAGCCCGCGGATTTTATCCCGCAGGAATTCTTGGCGCAAATGAATATGGGGCAAGAAACAACAGAAAGAAGGTTCGCCCCGATTTTCGACAACTTCCGGGACGATTTTGAAGTCGTCGCCGTCGATGTGATGGAAGGCGAACCTGTGAACAGAGAAATACGGACGCTCATAATTCCCGGCGGCAATGCCCTAACAGACCGCGCCATATTCGAAATCGACCAGTATTTTATGAATGGCGGAAATTTGATTGTCCTCGCAAGCGGTGTAAACGTCACGTTCGGCCAATTTGGCCCGCAATCCGCGGTTTCAGAATCAAAACTGCTGGAATTGATTGAATCCTACGGCGTGGAAATTGAGCGCAACCTCATCATGGACGCCTCAAGCGGTTTTGTTCAGGTGCCAAGAAATTTGGGTTTCATCACAATCAACGAGCGTCTCCCATATCTCCATTTTGTTAGGGTTTTCGAAGACGGTTTTGCACAGGATAATCCGGCAGTATCCTCACAATCCGAACTCATGCTCCCGTGGCCGAGTTCCCTCACCCTTTTGGAGGAAGCGTTAGCCGGCCACAGAGCCGAAGCGA
>JAITUP010000120.1 GCA_031286265.1 Chitinispirillales bacterium
CAAAAAAGGAGAAAAAAAAGGAAGCGACAAGGAAAAAATCAAGATTGCCAGAAACCTGAAGAAGGCGGGGATGGACGCGAGGACCGTCGCCAAGATGACGGGGCTCACGGCGGAGGAGAAGAAAAAACTCAAATAAAATAGCCAAAATACAAGCAACGCAAAAAAAATTAAAAAAACTAAAAAAACTTGCATCCCCTTTTATTACGGTATATTATCCCCTACCGGGGTTTTGCCGAATACCCCAAACCCACAAGAATGAACATCGCTCTATCTACTCAAACGCCCCTTTGTTGTCCCAGACATTACGGAGCGGTATCAGAGGGTTAGGCGACACATTTTAAAAAAAGGTTTTAAAAAAACACCTCACCCCAACCAAGCAAGAATGAACATCGCCCTCTCCATTCAAACGATCCTTTGTTGTCCCAAACATTACGGATCAGCATCAGGGGGTCAGGCGACACATTTTTAAAACGAATTACAGTTGCAAGATGTGTGAATAAATCACCTAATGGACAATTTGGGTTAAAAAAGGTTTTTTAAAAGCGTCCTAATGGAAAATTCGGGTTAAAATTAATTTTGAATTTAAAGTTTTTGATTTTTTGCTAAAAATGTATTATATTATAGTATGGATGTGACCCGACCCACGCCAAAGGAGGCAAAAACATGAATATCGCACCAAATTCACCGATTTACAACGCTAACGCCGTCAATAACGCGGCTAACGCCGCCCAGCAGCAGCCCCGAGCCGAACAGCTCCAGGCCCCTGCCCGCCCCGAAAGCGCCGCTCAGCCTGCCCAAGACGCATACGAGACCAACGTGCCCGCTCCGGATCAAACCACCGCGCCCGTGGCCCAAGCCGCCCCTGCGCCCGACGCTGTGGCGAGCAATCCGAACACGGCCGCGACAAACAACGCAGCGGCAAATAACGCAGCGACGAACAATGCGGCAGTAGCAAACAGCGCGGCAAACGCGGAACCCGCAAGCGCGCGGCAGGAAGAGCCTGCAAACATGTCGATTGATCTGGTCGGATAAAACGAGGGAGAGACGCGGCTCAAATAGGCCGCTCTCAGCGAATATCTACCTCACGATCGATAAAAAACGCGTGGCCGCCATCAATGTCGGTGCGCTCTCCGTTTGTCTGTTCGCTGAAATATCTTGATGCCGATATCGGGATGATTTGGTCTTCTGTGCCGTGGTAGAAAATTGGCCTTATCGGCAGCGGCGCGAGCGGGAGGAGACAGGCTTGTTTCAAAAACATCAAGCCGCAAATCAGCTCGGCAGTTGTATAGTTTGGAACTGCGCTCGAATCGTAGCATAAACCGGACCTCTTGTAAAACGAACGCAAAACGGTATCCTTGTCGTCACGTAGCGCGCCGATCATTTGATCTATGACGGACGGACGCGTACCCATATGGAAATCGTCTTTTCTGCAAAAACTCGGCGTGGCTGAAAACAATATCAATCTTTCGGGATGATACTCACGAGCGGCCGTATACGCAAAAAACGCGCCTGTCGACCATCCGGCGATTGTGCTTGGAATATTCTCATTTGTCAACAGGTATTCGGTAGCGGCAATATTCGTCCAATCATTTTTTAACTGGTCGCCGTCAAATAGCTTGGGCATGATACGGTTGATGTCAATGTAAATCGCGTCATCTCCAAAAACGTTTTTGAGCACATCAGGAGATACCGCCCAGCCGCCGAATACGATCGTTTTGCTCATGATTAATCCTCAGCTATCCATATAGGCAAGTTATCAGACGTCAGTCTCAAAAGGCGTTTTGCCCCTCGGTGGGCGTGTCTCAGCCCATCCGTAAACTTTTCATCTCCTTATTAGCCAATCTCACTCCACCGGCTTTGACGCCTTTAACCAAAAAATCTTTCACGTTGAAATTTTCTTCGAGTACCTTAACGCGCGGTTTGGGTTGATACTGTATTGTTACGGTTGTATTTTCATCGGTCGTCAATCTCAACAAAGTGCAATTTTCCGGAACTATTGTGTATCCTCTATTCAGGATAAATTGTTCGATTTTGAAGCGTTTGATGTATGGAAATTTTGTTTCTTCATCTCGATAGATTGCGCTGAAAACCAGGTCTTTGTCGATGAAGCCGCAGTATAGCATTCCTTTGTCGACAAATAATTTATCCGGGGCGTCAACTACCGAATACGCGCCGGTTTTTCTTATTATTAATATACGGTCGTATGGCGATACGTCGAAAAGTACGTTGCCGTTGACTTCGTGGCCGAGGTAGCCGGTGTCTTTATCGTAGCGTAGCTTCAGATTGCGTTGGGCGGCTTCGCGTACGTCGACTTTTCTGAATGACGTCAATTCGGTGCGGCGTTTGTAGTGCTGGCGATATTTTCCTATGATTCCATCGAGAAATTCCACAGTATAATTAATAATTGCGCCAAGGTGTCTTTTTATTTCTTTCAGCCTGTTCTGAATTTCTCCCATCTCTTTTTTTGCGCGGTTTATGTCGTATAGCGATATACGTCTAATGGGAATTTTTAACAGTGTCTCGATATCGTCTTCAGTCACTTCACGTTTGATTTGGGCTTTGAATGGTTTTAATCCGTTGAGCGCCGCTTTCATGACATCTTCCGCGGTTTTCATTTCTTCGATCTTTTTGTAGACGCGATTTTCGATAAAAATCTGTTCGAGCGTTTTCGCGTGGAGTTTATCTTTTAATTTTTTCTCTTCGAGTTTGAGTTCTGCCGTCAATATCTTGACGAGTTTATTGGAATTGTGTTCGATGGCCTGCGTTGCGGTCATCACTACCGGTTTTTCGTTATTTATTACCGTCATGTTGATAGAGATTGAAGTTTCGCATTCTGTGAATGCGTATAGCGCGTCAATCGTATCCTGCGCGTGGACTCCGCGCGCGAGTCTTACTTCTATTTCCACTTTGTCTGCCGTATAATCGCTAATGCCGGCAATTTTGAGTTTACCTTTACGCGCGGCAGTTTCTAACGAGGCCATCATCGAATCTGTGGTTGAGCCGAAGGGCAGCTCTTTAATGATAATGCGCTTGGGGTCTTTCGTGTCGAGCTTGGCGCGCACCAAGACTTTACCGTTGCCGTCTTCATATTCGGAAATGTCCGCAAATCCGCCGGTGGGGAAGTCCGGGTAAACCCGAAACGACCTGCCGAGCAGATACGCGACTTGAGCTTCCAGTAGCTCTATTAAATTATGGGGCAAAATTTTTGTCGACATTCCCACGGCGATACCTTCCGCGCCAAGCGCGAGCAATACCGGGAGTTTTGCCGGCAGTGTAACCGGTTCCTGATTGCGGCCGTCGTAGGAATCGACAAATTCGGTGATTTCCGGATTGAACAGCGTTTCTCTCGCGAGCGGCGAAAGCCGGCATTCGATGTAGCGCGCGGCGGCGGCCGGGGTGCCGGTGAAGATGTTCCCGAAATTTCCCTGCTTGTCAATAAACAATTCTTTGTTTGAAAGATTGACAAGCGCGTCGCATATCGACGCGTCGCCATGGGGATGAAACTTCATGCATTCGCCCACGACATTGGCCACCTTGTGAAATTTGCCGTCGTCTATTTTGAAAAGAGTGTGCAAGATGCGGCGTTGCACCGGTTTTAGGCCGTCGTCGATGTGCGGTATCGCGCGGTCTTTTATTACGTACGACGCGTATTCAAGAAAATTCGTATTGAACAGGTTTTTTACAAATGCCATTATATTAAATTCTCCATAATAAATTCACGCCGGTCGGGCGTGTTTTTTCCCATATAAAATTCCAACGTTTCGGCAATGTTTTTTACCGATTTGACGTTGACTTCCACAAGCCGCATGTTTTCGCCGATAAATTGCCCGAATTCTTTGGGCGATATTTCACCTAAGCCTTTGAATCGTGTCACTTCGGGATCGCGGATTTCCTTTAGTGCCGTGTCTTTTTCCTTTTCATTATAACAATAGCGCGTTTCTTTCTTGTTGCGCACACGAAAGAGCGGCGTTTCGAGAATATAAATATGGCCGGCGACTACGAGGTCTTCAAAATACGTCAGGAAAAACGTCATCAAAAGATTTCTGATATGAAAACCGTCGACATCGGCATCCGTGGCGATTACTATTCTGTTGTAGCGCAGGTTTTCGAGGTCGTCTTCGATGCCTAACGCTTTCATCATATCGTGCAGTTCGTCGTTTTGATATATTGCGGCTCTTGTTTTGCCAAAGACGTTTTGAGGTTTGCCTTTTAGTGTGTATATCGCTTGCGTATATACATCTCTCGCGGATATAATCGAGCCTCCGGCGGATTGCCCTTCTGTCAAGAAAATAGTCGATCTGCCGCCGTCTTTATTATCGCCGAAATGATATTTACAATCCTTGAGGTTTGGGATTCTTATCTCTACACGTTTGGCGGCTTCTTTCGCTTCTTTTTTTACTTTGTTAAGCTCGGTGCGCAATTTTTCATTTTGCACTATTTTACTTTCAAGTTTTTTTGCCGCGTCGGTGTTCTTATGCAGAAAATCGACTACGGCGGCTTTGACCTCGTTGACGATCCATCCGCGTATCTCGGTGTTGCCGAGCTTATTTTTTGTCTGTGATTCAAACACCGGATTTTTAAGTTTGATGGCGACAGCTCCAACTATACCGTCGCGGACATCGACGCCGGAATAATTTTTCTTATAAAATTCGTTGACGCCTTTAAGTATTCCCTCACGAAACGCGCTCAAGTGTGTGCCGCCGTCCGACGTGAACTGGCCGTTAACAAAAGAGTGATACGTCTCGCCATAACTCTGATTATGCGTAAACGCAAACTCAAGTTGTTTGCCGCGATAATAGGCGATGTTGTAGGCGTTTGAATTGCCGACATTATTCTGTAACAGGTCGAGTAATCCGTTTTTCGATTCAAATTTTTGCTTGTCGAAAAACAATTTCAAACCGGAATTAAGATAGGCGTAATTCCACAGACGCTGTTCGATGAATTCAAAGTTAAAGGTATAATCTTCAAATATTTCTATATCCGGTAAAAATTCCACATACGTCCCGTCCGATTCATCTTTGGCTTTGCCTTTTTTCTGTGATATGAGTTTTCCGCGCTCAAACTGCGCTTCAAAATATTCTCCGTCGCGATAGGAAACGACCCTGAAAAAACTCGACAGCGCGTTAACCGCTTTCGTTCCCACGCCGTTCAGTCCCACGCTGAACTGGAAAACGTCGTCGTTATATTTGGCGCCGGTATTGATGGTTGATACGCAGTCGATCACTTTGCCAAGCGGGATGCCGCGTCCATAGTCTCTCACCGAGGCTATGCTATCCTTCACGGAGATTTCAATTTTCTTCCCGTACCCCATAATAAACTCGTCGATAGCGTTGTCTATCACCTCTTTTAGCAGCACATAAATTCCGTCGTCGTGGTTCGATCCGTCGCCGAGCCGCCCGATGTACATCCCGCTGCGCAGGCGTATGTGTTCGAGCGAACTTAGGGTTTTGATTTTACTTTCATCGTAAACAGGAACTTTTTTACTCATATTTACTAATTATCCACCTATTCGTTTTAAACGTTTTGACATTAATACTTTATTTTTTCATTCACTTCATTCATTCCGTCCCAGCTCCTGATCAGTTTCCCAATCCGGTTCCAGCGGATGTTTATCGGGAAACGCCATATCGGTTTGCTGCCGTCATAAGAGAAGTAGAGTATGAATGCCTTGGCCTTCACAAAATTTTTATTCAGATAGCCCCAATACCGCGAGTCAAGCGAATTGTCGCGATTATCGCCTATCATAAAATAATTGTCGAACCGCACGGTGTACCGCTCTATCCGGTCGCCGTCCATGTAGATTCTTTTGTGTATCTCCGCGTTTCCAGCGGGAAAGTTTCTGGTGATAATCCCAAGGAAGTGATCGAGCGCCGTCCAGTCGTCGAAGTTGTTGAAGTCAAACGTTTCGATGCGGCGCATGGCCTCGTTTCTGAAAGTGAGTTTTCCGCTTTGCAGCTCCTGCATTGTGACGCGCGCACCGTTGAAATCGAAGGGTACGTGGTTCGCGAGTTCGTTGTTTATGTGGAGGTCGAAATGCATGCTCACAACTTTAGTAGGGTTCTCCTGATGGACTAAATTTTTGAAAAATAAAAACTCCCTGATGAACATCGTATCCGGCGAAAGGATATCCCCACGCGCGGGGATGTATAGCGGGGCAAAGTTTTTTATGCGCCGATCGGCTTTGCCGCCGGTATATTTGCCTTTGGGCGGCAACTTCGCCTCTCTGCCGTTGACTATAAAAATTTTATTGTCGATAATTTCAACCACGTCCCCAGGACCCGCGGCCATACGCTTAATGTAATCTTTTTTATCAATGCCCGGATATTTAAAGATGACGACGTCGCCCGGCTTTGGCTGCCTCACGGCTGGGAAACGGGTGCTGATACCGAGTTCCTGCGAAAAAGGGATAAGCGGCGCGCCATAGACAAACTTAAGCCCAAGCAAAAAATCACCAACAAGCAAACTGTCTTCCATCGATCCGGTCGGTATCTGAAACGCCTGTATGACATAGATTATCGCGATAAGCGCCATCGCAAGCGCCGAGCCCATCTCGCGGACGAAACGCAAAATACCGGTTTTTTCGGATGCTCGCTTGGATTGTTCCGATTGCGGCTGTTGTTTGGATTGTTTTTCAGACAATTATTTTTCTCCGTACCTAAAAAATTCCAGCACCTGATTATGCAAAATGCCGTTGGTTATTACAAAAGAATCGCCATGGACTGTTTGTTCCCCGGTTATCGTCGAATATTGCCCGCCGGCTTCCGAGACAATGCACGCGGCGGCGGCGCAGTCCCAGGGTTTATCTAACAAATTCACGCATGCGTCCAATTTCCCGCAAGCCAAAAGAACATACGAGTAAGCGTCCATGAAACCGTAAATATAATCCAATGACCGCATAAAATCAATTAATTGGCGTCCTGTCGGTTCGTCCGCATATTCTACCGTTCCAAGCGCGCTGCCCATTGCCGCAGATAATTTGTCAATTGACGATACGCCGATCTTCTCGCCATTCAAAAACGTCCCGCCGCCTTTCGACGCGCTGCACGTAATTCCCATCCCCGGTAGATGTATCACACCGACCGTCGGCGCCCCGTCCTCTTCCAGCGCGATCAGCGCGCTGTGCGTGGGGATGCCGCGGATAAACGGCCGCGTACCGTCGATAGGGTCGACAATCCACCGCCTCATGTTCGGCGTATCGACCGCGCCGCTCTCTTCGCCTAAGAATCCGTCGTCTGGAAACGCGCCCAAGATGATCTCGCGGATACGCGCTTCGCATCGTTTATCGGCCTCGGTGACGGGCGAGCGATCCGGCTTCCATTCGACATTCAGGGCCGTCCCGCGGTATTCCATCTGGATTTTTCCGGCTTCTGTGGCAGCTTCAACGGCTATCTTTAATTCTTTTTCCCAATTCATAATAACACGGGTAATATAAATTATGGCGATTGCGGATGACGGGTATTTTGGTTTTGAAAATAAATATTGTGGCGGAGGTTGCGCCGGACGGTCAAAAATATTATCTTTATATAGTAGTTCCACTTTAAAATTGCACCTGCATCGCCCAACGACTGCACGTTACTCCGTGATGTCGTCAGACAACGCAGATGCCATATTAAAGTGGAATGAATATAGTAGTGTTGGCCGGTAGTTTTTTCTCGCGTTGTAATTCTCGTTGTATTCGCGTTGTAAAAATTCAAGTTTTTTTAATCTTTCGACTTTCAACCTCATTACGAAAGGGCGATAATTTATGATTTATCGGATTTTTCTTATTGTCGTGGCTTTTTCCGTATCCGCCAGCGCTCTTGGGATTGTTATAACCGAGCTTCACCGCGACCCGGCGGCCGGCAATAAAACCGCTATTCCGGGCGGATACAGCCATTCGTTCATAGAATTAACCAATTTGGGGAGCGATACGTTTTTTCTGAATAACGTCTTCCTCACAAACGGCAAAACCGTCGATACCATCATGCCCGTTAATACCCCGATTCCCGGGCATGAAGACTGTATTTATGGCGCCGCGTCCATCCCGCCGGGCGGCACGGCGGTGATTCTCTCGCAGAGCTACCCCGACGGCCTCGCCGCCGCGCCGGCCACGATCCACCCGATCGCGCCGGGGACGGTGATGCTCTACGTCAACCGGCGAAACATCGGCGGCGGGCTTGCAAACGATGACGGAGTGGCGCTGTACAGAGGCACGCGGTCGCAGATTGATTCACTTATCGACTTGGCCGCCGACCCGGGAGTGTTCGTCTCCGCGCCGCTGTCCGGGAAAATTGTGCTCAGCCAAAGACAGTCCAAAGGTGTCTCGGTCGTCCCCGTATCATTATTGTTAGGCGACAGGCAGTACGTCGTTTCAGCCAAAGAACCCCTGACCCCCGGCAGATTTGAACCGCTACAAAACGGGATCTACGTGGAACATTCCGCGGCCATGGCGGCCGCGGGCGCGGTGCGCTGTTCGATTGCGGGGATTTTTGTTACGGAAGAAAGTGACGGGGCTTCGTGGCGTTTTTACTCGCGTCTATCGACAAACAACGAAATAACGGAAATCGGCAGCGGAATTTTTGACCGGCAGCGGGAATTTTTGCTGACGTTCGACATCACCCCGGAAGAACGTCAATATTACTTCGAAATCATGCCGAAAAACGGCGGAGCTACCACCTTTCCGATTGATTTTTCGACTTTCTGGGCCGCCGCCGGTACATTGCTCATCACTGAAATCTATCCCAAAGGCGGCACCGCCGCCGCCGCCGGGCAGCCCGAATGGTTCGAACTCAAAAATGTCTCGGCCGCGGAGGTCAATCTGAACGGGTGGATGTATGGTAGTTCAAGGGATACCGCCGTGATTACCGCATCGGATTTATTCCTCCCGCCCGGCGCGTTTTTGGTGGTAACAAGAGACGACGCCGCCATGCGGAGGATATACCGTTCAATCGACTATATGGTAAGGCCCGCTCGCTGGCGTACACTCAACAGTTTCAACGATACTATCGCCGTTTGGTCTCCGCACGGTGTGGAGGTAGACCGCGCCGCCTACCGTAGCGCGTGGTTCACGGGCTTGGGCTGGACATCCCAGTCGTTAGAGCGTGTTTTGGGAGGGATGAGCGGGACGGATTCCGCGTCTTGGATCTTGTGCGCCCGCCCGACGCCGGGTCATCCGGGCAACGCGAACCTCTGGCGCGCCGTATCGACCCCGTCTCTCGAAATCGGCCCGATACCGTTCAGCCCAAACGGAGACGGAATCGACGATGTTTTGTCGATCAGAATGAAAATCCCGCCAAATACCAGAGTAAAAGTCAGGATATTCGGTTTTGACGGGAAACTTTTGAAAACTTTTATCGGCGAGCGGGAGGTGATACACTGGGACGGCCAAACGGACGCAGGCCGCCCCGCCCCACCGGGGGCGATATACGTGATAGCGGAATTTACTGAAGGCGGGGGAAAAAGAATTATACGGAGAAACGGGGTACTTTGGAGATGAGCGGGGCTATCAACGTAGCAGCGAAAGCCAGAGTATATCGGCAGGGGATGAGTTTTAAGGAGGCCAATGGAAGGCTAATAGGTCTGCTTGATGGGAATAGGGATGTAATGTTAAGAAATGATAATGACGGAGAGGAGGCACGCTTGAGCAGAACATCTATTGGGAAGTTGGTATCGAATTCCGCTGTTCAAAAATCCGTGAATAACGGGTTTACGAGAAGACAACATTATGCGGTAGTTTCGGATATTGACAGTTTATTCAAAAATTCGGTTAAAATTTTGAGTCATCCGGATAAACGCGGTAGTTCGGACATTGCGGCTATTCATAGATTCGCCGCGCCATTGTACATTGAAAGCGCAATAGTGTATATCACCACAAAAGAAAGTAAATCGCACGGGAAAAGGATGTATACTGCCGAACTTATAAAAATAGAAAAGCTCAGAGGTATGTTAGAAGAGGCGGGGGAGGGCCCCCTTACGCACTTCCCCATCACGGATTCGTCGGAAAAAAGGTCCGGCGGTACATTGGAAAGGGCAAAAAACACCCTCCACAATCCCCTCCCTCCGAACCACAGCAAACCCATGGGTATTTTAGAAGTATCGGGAGAAAACTCCCATACGCACTTCCCAACTCTGAGCTTTCCTATAGGAAACACTTCAAACTTCCATAGCAGTAATATAAGCAAATTATTTAACGCTGTCAATACCCAAAATAAAAATATTCTCAATCCCAATAAAAAGGAGTCTTTATGACGACTACAAAGCCTGTTTTCAGCCTGATAACGACATTTTTCACGGTTCTGACACTCCTCGCGCTTCCCGCGGCCCTCTCCGCCGGGCAGCGTGATCCGTTCCCGTTTGGGCGCTCGATGATGTCGCAGGGCGCGATTATCGAAACCGAAGGGGCGACGGGGCGCGAACCGTGGGCATCGGCCGCGTTCTATCGCGACACTCTGCAGTGGGGCGCGTCCATGGCGGCTATCAGCTACCACGGCGGCGGCGCGGCGGCACAGTATGCGGCCGGCGGCTTTTGGGTGGCCGGGCCCGTAGTGTGCAAGGCGTCGCTAATGCAGCTCGATGTGATGAGCGTCTACTATGAGCAGACCGCGGCCCTCTCCGCCGGAAGCACGTGGCGTTTTTTATCGTTTGGAGCTGATGCGCAAATCTATCGCACAGGCCTCTACGATAGTCGGGACGACAGGCGCACGATGGCTGCCGTCGGCGCGGCGGCCATCATTCAAAATCGCAGGATAAGCGCCGATGCCGCCATTCAAAATATCACCGTATTAAGCAGCGGAGAACCCGGCGCCGACCCATCTCCATATATCACATTTCGCGTATGCACGGTAAGAAACCGCTACGGTTCTCAGGGCGCGATGATAAAAATAACGCCAAACGACGATGCCCCGGTAAGACTTACCCTCGCGCAGGAATACCGGATAGGCCAGATGTTCGCTTTCGCGGCGTCTATAGCCTCCAACCCGACGATGATAGGTTTTGGCGTATCAATAGAAAAATCCCCGGTAAACGGATCGGCGGCGGTGGTGAATCATCC
>JAITUP010000241.1 GCA_031286265.1 Chitinispirillales bacterium
TTAGGTTTTAGAATGGGGGCGTTACGGGGGCGGAGCCCCTGTCACCAAAAAAGAATTTGATTTTAAAGACTTTAAAGGCTTTGATTTTAACGTCAAGGTCAATTGCCGCCGGGTTAATATCAAAACATAAGAAATCTCGAAAAACAGAGCGCGCCGCGGGTGGTTGGAGCGAGAAAAAACTTTCGGATTTGACATTGATTTTGATTTTTAAAAGATTTTAAAAAAAGATTGTAACATTTCGTATTACACGACGGTCTAACCCTTTTTGCAGTAACCGACTCACGAGGACAACGGATGGGCCGTATTCTTTTTGCTGGGTTGGAAAACGTCTAACAACACAGGGGGTTGTTATGAAGCGGTTGGTAGTATTGTTTGGTTTGATTGGTTTGGTTGGTGTCTCGGCGGTTGGCTGCGGTTCTCCCAAACCCTCGGCGGTGGTAAGGAATTTTTATGCCGCGGTGGAAAAAGGTGATATGGACGCTTTGGCAAAACATGCCACACCGGAGACGGTGGCAGCGATAGCGCTATTCAGCGAGAAAATGCAAGGGGCAGTGAAAGAAAAAGGGAAGATCGCGAGCATGGTCGAGGTCATAGACGGCGATGCCGCGACCGTTGCAGTAACCTATGAAAGCGGCGAAACCGACTCTGTCAACTTGATAAAAGCGGATGGCAAGTGGAAAGTCCACGTGTCGGGTAAATGACCGGTAAAATCAAACGCCGTGTGATTATTGGCGGACTGCTGATGTTGCTGTCCGCCATTTTGGTATGCGTATATTTCGCGCTTCAACCCATCGGACGCCACGATGGCGCGAAAATTGATATATCCGAAGTCATACCGTATCTGCAAGACGGAGACATTATATGCCGCTTAGGCGACAGGCTCTGGTCGCTATACATCAGAAATACATCGGAAACCGACAGACGATTTTCACACGTAGGCATCGTTAGGATACGCGACGGGCAAATAACGGTAATCAACGCCGAATGCCTTGTTAGCGACAGGGAGGAAAGGGTCAACGAGGTAACGCTTGAGCAGTTTCTCGAGGTGGCAAGATCGATTGGCGTATACAGGGCAAACTTTTTAGACGGGCCAACCATCTCGGACGGCGCGATGAAGTATTTGAACCTGCCGTTCGATTGGAAATTTGACCTGAGCGATACCACAACGGTATACTGCACAGAACTGATCCACAGAGTAATATTGGATCACGCCTCAAAAAAATACGCCTTAGAAACCGTACGCGTAACGGGACTCGGCAAGTCGGTAATACCCTTAGAGGCTATTTCAAACTCCGTTAATTTTGACGAAGTGCTATATATCGATTTGCGGTGACGGCGTATAGCCATTCTGTTGAGCCCCGTCCTCAAAAGATTTTAAAAAGCTCTTAAAGATTTTGACTTTGTTGCCGCCTATAGTTTCGCCTCTTTCCGAATCTTTTCAACCATGTCTAACCTCTCCCACGTGAAATTCTTAAGCTCGCGGCCAAAATGCCCGTTACGCGCGGTCTCACGGTATATCGGACGCTTGAGGTCGAGGCGCTTGATGATCCCGGCGGGTGTCAGGTCAAATAGCTTGTTGATGATGTTAGTAATTTTTTCATCGGCGATTTTCCCCGTGCCGTAGGTATCCACATGAACCGATATCGGCTTCGCGACGCCTATCGCGTAGGACAATTGTATGTTGCAATGCGTTGCGACGCCTGCCGCTACCAAGTTCTTCGCCACCCATCGTGCCGCATAAGTTGCGCTTCTGTCTACTTTTGACGGGTCCTTGCCCGAAAACGCGCCGCCGCCGTGCGCACCGTAGCCGCCGTAGGTGTCGACGATGATTTTGCGGCCGGTCAGCCCCGAGTCCCCGTGCGGGCCGCCTATCACGAAACGGCCGGTCGGGTTGATATGGTAGATGGTTTTGGTATCAAGGTATTTCGCGGGGATCACTTTTTTGATTACCCGCTCGATCATGTCATTTTTGATTGTCGCGTATTTGACATCCGGGTCGTGCTGCGTCGAAAGAACGACAGTGTGGACGCGCTTTGGCTTAAGGCCGTCGTATTCGACCGTGACCTGTGATTTCGAGTCGGGGCGCAGATACGGAATTTTACCCTTTTCCCGCGCGGAGGTCAGTTCCTCAACAAGCCTGTGGGCATAGTGGATGGCGAGCGGCATGTATACCTTGGTCTCGTTGCAGGCGTATCCGAACATGATCCCCTGATCGCCCGCGCCCTGCTCCTTCTTATGTAGCCCTTGCCCAAGGGTCACGCCTTGCGAGATGTCCGGCGACTGCTGGTTCACGGAGACCATAACGGCGCACCCGTCCGCCTCAAATCCGAGACCGGGCTTGCAGTAGCCGATTTCCCTGATGGTTTTCCGCACCACATCTTGATAATCGATGATGGCCTTGCTCGTGATTTCACCCGCTACGACCACGAGGCCGGTGGTTACAAGCGTCTCGCAAGCCACCCGCGATTCGGGGTCTTGAGACAGCATGGCATCAAGAACGGCATCGGAAATCTGATCACTAACTTTGTCCGGGTGCCCCTGAGATACACTTTCCGAAGTAAATAAGCGGCGCATAAGCCCTCCTGTATATTGAGTTTTTTCAAGTGAAACAACTGTTACAGCTAATAAATACGGCAAAGAGGATAAAATAAATTATTGGCATGGCGATGTATCAATAATTTATGCCGATTTTTAAATTAAAAAATCGCCCTGAGCCGATCGACTTCCTCTCGCCGCAATTTCCGCAGGGCGGCTCTTGCGGTTATCGCCCGTTGCGTACCGTCTTCATCGGTTACCGAGTGGCGGCCTGTAACGATGTTGTTCCTGATGTGGAATTTGAGGATGTTCGACGAGTTTTCGGTATCTCTGAGCACCAGCGTATCGCGAATTGTCCGTTCGATAATCGCGTCCCGCCTGATAGGATAGCCGCGCCA
>JAITUP010000035.1 GCA_031286265.1 Chitinispirillales bacterium
CCATCGACTTGTTTTGACTTTAGCATTACACCCACCCGTATGGTTTTAAGGGTAAGGGTTTTAGCGTAGTCGGTTTTAGAATGGGGGCGTTACGGGGGCGGAGCCCCTGTCACCAAAAAAGAATTTGATTTTAAAGGTTTTGATTTTAAAGACTTTAAAGGCTTCGATTTTAACGTCAAGGTCAATTGCCGCCGGGTTAATATTTCCAACGCATCCTACAACCAATCGCCATAATTTACCTCATCAGCCACTCTTCCGGGTTCAGCGATTGCGTCGCTCTTCTGATTTCGAAATGCAGTCTCGGACCGCCTGCCGTGCCCGTTTCGCCTACCCTGCCTACCTCTGTCCCAACCAAAACATTATCATCAATTTCAACTAATATCTCATCGAGATGCGCGTATAGCGTCATGAATCCGCCGCCGTGGTCTAATATTACGAGCCTTCCTAACCCGCGCATCCATCCGGTATGTGCTACGCTGCCCGGCGCGACGCTTTGTACAGGCGTGCCTTTTCTTGCGGCTATGGTTATGCCGTTGTTCATTATTACCGTTTGGTAAACCGGATGCACCACCCTGCCGAATCTGTTTATTATGTTGCCGGTTACCGGCCAGGTCAACCTTCCCCTTCTGCCTTCAAAATTTGTGACCGCCCTGCGCTCCTCGTCTTCTCGCACCGCCCTTCTTCTGCGGGTTTCAAGTATCCTCATAAGGGCGTCGAGTTCCCGCTGCGCTTCCTCGAGTTCCGCAAGCATCGCGGCGGAGGCTTCGCGCCTTGTGCGTATGTCTTCGAGCGTCGCGCGTCTCGACGCTTCTTCCTGCGCGAGCGTCTGCTGTTCTCTTCTTCTGTCGTTCAGTAACCTTACGAGTCTCTCCCTGCCAGCTTCCTGCACGGTTCTTTTCTCGTTCACCGCCGCTATCTGCTGCTGAATCGTCTCGGCTAATTGTTTATCGTAGCGATTCAATTCCTGAAAATAGCGGACACGGTACAGAAACTCCATCGGGCTGCTCGAAGTCAGCAGCATCTGCAGCCAGCTTGTCTCGCGGGTCATGTAGGCGGCGCGTATTCGTCTTTTCATGAGTTCTTTAGCGTTATGCAGATCCGTCTCCGCTCTTACTAAAGAGTCGCCGAGCATCGTGATTATTTTTTCCGTTGTGTCAATCTGTCTATGCGCCATGTCTATGTATTGCCCGGAAACGGCGATGTTCCTCGAGAGCTGGTCTATGCGGGACAGATAGTTCCCTTCTTCGCTTTGGAGTTGCGTGAGCCGCGCTCTTCCTCTTTCAAGTTCCGCTTTTATGGAATCGAGCGTGCCCTGCGCTTGTCGCATTTCTCTGTCTACGACGGCAATCGCCGAGGCAGGCGCGGGGGCGGGAGCGGCCTTGCCTCTTTGAGCCCACAGCTGCGCGGCAAGTACTGCCGCGAGGATGGCCGCGAGCCGCACTACACGAGAAATTTGCGTACCGCGAATCTGCTTCCGAGCCACCCGAAAAATACCCCTATCACAACAGTAAACGGCAAATAGGAAAAATACCAGTTAAACTCAACCGCTATATCCGGCAAAATAAACCGCGACAGGAGAAAACGCGCGGCGGACATCATACATATACATAGCAACCCGCCAATAAATCCCTGCAACATTCCCTCGAGGAGAAACGGCATCCTGATAAACGTATCGGTCGCGCCTACGTAGTGCATATTTCTGACCAAATCCCTGCGGGCATATATGGTCAGCCTTATCGTGTTTGAGATAGTCGCGTGCAACGCAAGAAGTATGACAAGCCCGGCCACAGACGCTATCACGTAAAACAGATCGCGCAGCCTCTTCAGGCGTTCAAGCCAATCGCCGGAATAGTCCACAGATTCAATACCGTCTAACGGCGCCAGCATTTCCCGCAATTCGGCAGCGGCGTCCGGCTTGCCGCTTTCCACCAGGAAAATATCAAACGACGCGGGCAACGGGTTACCGTCGACCGCCTCGAGCATCTCGCGGCCGTACATTTCCTCGAAACGCCCGCGCGCGCTGTCTTTGCTGATGAAACCGACATCCCTGACACCGGGCATTTTCATTATGGTATCGAGCAGGGAGGTTTGAAGCGTGGTATCGGTCGAAGCTTTTTCGTTCAGATAGGCGACGATGCCGGCTTGCTCGCTCGCCCTTTTGAGGATGCCGTCTACGTTCATGAGGCCGATGAACACGCCGCTTATCAGAAGCAGGGCCGCGGTGATGGTAGTGATCGAAACGAAAGTCATTAGCTTCGCGTGGTATAAACCCCTGAACGCTTCGGCTATAAAATATATAATTTGCCTCATATCTTGTCCACCCAACCGCCAAGAATCACATCACACGTATAAACCTGCCGTCTGTGATTTTCATTATTGCCGCCCCAACGTTCGAGCCGGTTTGCGGATCAAAGGATATTATCCCTGAGAGGCCGTTATACTCCCGCACCGATTTTAGCGCGCTTTTCAGTTTTGTGATGTCGGCTCCGCCCGTATCCTCAATGGCCTTAATGACTAGCCGCGCCGCATCGTAGCCGAGGGCGGAAACGCGGTTTGGGTCGGAGTTGTAGCGCGCCTTGTAGGCAACGGCAAACTCTCTCCACGCGGAACTCTGCATATCGGGCTGAATGCCCGTTGCTATTATGGCGTCGTTTACATAGCGCCCGCCCTCAATAAGCACGCGCGGATCGTTCCATCCGCCTGTCCCGAGCATCTGTGTACGTATGCGTTGAAACACCACCTGCGATGCCAGTTTGGTCACGTCTTCGGATTTGAGCAGCGGCATAAACAGCCCGCCTATAGCAAGCGTAGTGTCGTTGAATCTCGCGATTTCGTTGGCGGTAGGCGGAGCGGTCCTGCGCTCGCCCCGATCAGCGGCAACCGCCTCGAGACGGCGGCCGATGAGCGCGGCGCGCAAACCCCTGAGCGTCGATGTGAAATCGTGGGTACCTTCCGCATAATACACCTCGTGCACCACTTCTATGTTGCGCTTGCTGAGTTCTCCCTTAAACGCCTCGGCCATCACGTGGGACAGAGCGTTGTCCGGCGCGATAATCGCGAACTCACGGACACTCAGGTTATCAAGCGCGTAGCCCGCAAGTTTACGCGCCATTGTGCCGGGCGTCACGTTCATCTGAAAGATATTATCACCGAGAACTGAAATTCCGTCTTCGCTGGCTGTGGGCGTAATCATTATTATGTCTCTGCCGCCAAACATCGCGGCGCTCACGGCCGCGGTGGAAGAAAGGATCGGTCCGATGCACACCTGCGCCTGATCTTTCATCAACAGGTCTTGCGATCTGCGCGCGGTTTCTACGGGGCTGCCTTTTGTGTCATACACAATGAACTTGACCGGGCTGCGCGCGCGCGCGTTGTGGTCGTCGATCGCGAGCCTCGTGCCCTGCAAAACGTATCTTCCAAAATCCGCGTCGTCGCCGGACATCGGCACGAGGAGGCCCACTTGAACCGGAGCGTTGCCGCTTCGGCGCTCCCTTTCGTGGCTGGTTAAAAACTGGTTTATCCGATCGGAGTAGCGCGAGTGCGGGTAGGCGCTCCTGAATATTTCGGCGCTGTTTCTAGCCCTCACCGCCTGACCGGTTTCGGCGAATTTCTGTATCTCGTAGAACCTTACAGTTTCAAGCAAGGCAGGGTGCAAATCAGCCCTGCTCGACAGGGTGGAAAGCTCGTCTACGCTGAGCGAGCGCCCACAGATGCTCTCGGCATTCGCGATAATCAGGTTCAGCAAGTCTGCCGAGACCCCAAGGGTAAGCGCCATCGAAAACGACGCGAGCGCCTGCAGGGGCTTAGCTTCCTTGGCATGTATCACGCCCTCCAGATACGTCATGCGCGGCATAAACGGCGACTCAGGATACTGCTGG
Source organism: Chitinispirillales bacterium (assembly GCA_031286265.1). Taxonomy (GTDB): domain Bacteria; phylum Fibrobacterota; class Chitinivibrionia; order Chitinivibrionales; family Chitinispirillaceae; genus GUT77. The sequence goes on from JAITUP010000035.1 coordinate 3,879, forward strand.
CGATACATGCCTATCAGCCTGAGAGCCAGCGAACGCTCGTTTTTGCGCATATACGCCTCGGTAACGAGCGGCACGAGGATGAAATTTTCGGGATCGCGCCCGTGCCTTCTCAAATGCTCACGGATGATGACTATTGTGGAGTCATACCGCCCCTCCGCGTAAAAATTCTTCGCCCTCGTAAAAAGCGGCGACACATCCGCCTGCGCGGCGGAAACGCCCGTTACGGCCAAGAGGCAAAAAGCCGCTACCGACAAAAACAATTTTTTCATAATCTCCTCACTCCAAAACGTAATTACCAAATTCAACGGCATCGACCGATCTCAAGCTCGCCTTCAACTGCTCCTCTTCAGACAATCCCTTACCGGGGCCCAATTTGAAAAAAACGGTATCCTTGACAAGTATGGGCGCACCGCACTTCATAGCCAAAATAATCGCGTCGCTCGATACGCAGTCAATCAACTTGAACGCCCCGGGGGCGCTGATGATGACGCTAGCCGAAAAAACGCTCTCTTCAACATCGGTTATAACCGTCCGGTAAAGAGTTCCGCCTAACTGCTCTATCACAATCCCGACAAGGTCGAGCGCGCCAGGCTTGTCTGCCCGTATCTGAAGCGTGTGCATCGCAATAGCTTTCGCGTCGTCCGGTTCAATAGGAACCGCTACGGAACGCTCACCCCCAACTTCCCTCAAAACAACAAGAGGCAAGCCGGTCCGGGGGTCAATCGCAAACGAGGATAACTCAACAGGCAACAGCATTTTTTATAACAACTCTCGCGAAAATGAAACCGTCGATCCAACATATAATAATGCAATATACATCATGACACGGAAGATGTGCGAAAAAAATATGGAGATTACCGGCTAACCGTCTTCACCGACCTCGCCAACTATGGCATCGGCAACCGCGTCTACAGCGGTGTCGACAGCCGCATTGGCAGCGGAATCGTCGTCGTCAACGGCATCAACGTCCGCGTCGTCAACAGCAGCGCCGCCCGTACCGGTATCCACCGCGGCATCATCCGCGGCGACACTTCCCGGCGGGGTCGCGCCCGACGCGGATGCCACCTGTGTCTGGCTCGGATCGCCACGGCGGATTACCAATCTTTGACCAGGCCTGATAATTGTTCTCGACGTTATACCGTTTAACCTGCAAAGGTTGTTTACGGTCGTTCCGTAGCGCCTCGCGATGCTACCCAAAGTTTCGCCTCTGCGCACCGTGTGGACGAGGGTCTGTCTCTGCACCGTCAGATATTCGAAGTTAGCGTGTGTCAGTATCAGGGTGTCGCTTTTCAGGGCGTGCTTCTGAAAGTCTATTATGTGCGTGGGATTAAACGGCTCGCCGAGGTAGCGTATTTCAAAATGCAGGTGCGGCCCTGTGGAGCGCCCCGTGTTGCCGCCAAGCCCAACCGGCTCTCCCGCCCTAATCCTTTGATTCGGTTCGACATCAACCCTGTGCAGATGGGCGTATAGCGTTTCAAGACCGTTATGGTGGCGCACAACCACCACATGACCATAGCCGCGCCGCTCAAATTGAACTACCCGCACAATGCCGTCAAACGCATTGAGTACGGTATCCCCGATGTCTAATTTAGTATCAATGCCATAGTGCCACAGAAATCTGCGAGGGCCAAACGGAGACGTTACGCGGCCCGGGTGAGGATGAAAATAGTGCTTACCCTGCGCCGTATCAATCAGCATAATCTTGATGGTGTCTTCCGGTCCGAGCGTTCTGTAGTCGAAACGCCCGGCGTTTATTCTGTAGTTGCTCCACGCGAAAGTCGTATCAATCCCTTCCGCAAATCCGTAGTCTCTAATATCGTCGTCGTCAAACAGGGAACTGAAATCCTGCCCCCACTCCTCACGAAACTCCGCCGCCGCGGCGCTGTCCCCCACGACCGCGTCGACCGCTCTCGCGACATAGTCGTCGTAGGCCCGGGCAAAGTCGACTTCCGCCGAATCACTCGGGTTATCTCGGTAGTGAGCGAACGCAAACGCAACAATCAGCGTCAAAAATGCCGGGATACGGCACAAAAATTTAATGCTCATAAGCTATAACAATCCAAACTTTTGACCTCGGTTTAACGGCTATTCATTTACCGCCCATTTCAATAATATACATTAATTAGCATACGCAGGTCAAGATAAAAATTATCTTTTTTTAAAAAAACACGAATCGCTCTACGATCTTATCTGCCCAATCTACGTTCGGGAATGATATTATCGTCCATCAGCGGCCCGGTTTCTTCTCCGGTTTCACTGCCAAAAATCAGATTATGCGCTTCTCTTGCCGCAAAAGCCACACCTCTGTTTTGGTCATTTTTGAGCTGCAGCAACATGGGGCCGGCGCGCTCTTCTTTCATTTTGCCTAAGGCGACCATCGTCTCAATTTTCAGCGTCGGCTCCTCGAAACGGCCGAGTATGGATATCAAAATATTCGATGCCGCCTTATCACGCATGTCGCCGATAATCGACACCGCAAGCCTGCGTATGCGCGAGTCAAGCTCGGAATCGGTAATGATGACACGCAGATGCGGCGAATAGAAATCGTCGTAGCGGGCCCTAATATCCTCAATCATATTTCTGACGACTTCGGGATCGAAAGGCTCCTGATCATACAGATTCCTCAGCCTCGTCAACTCATCCACAACACGCTTTCTCTCTTCATTGCGGCTATCAATCGATAACCCGGAGAGTTCGTGTATGCGATCGGCGTTCCATTGAGTTTCGACGGCCATCGCGTCAATGCGCCGGTTCAGTGCGCTTATGAGCTCTCTTTGGCGATCGATTCTATCCTCTACACCGGTCAAGCCGTCGAGGCTGTTGAAGCCGGCGCCGAGCAAAACCTTAAGGCCCGCGCGAAACATCGGCTTGAAGGCTTTCGGGTCGTCTCTGCCGCCGACTCCGGGAGCGTCAATCACGCCGACATTGAATTCGAAGCGATCACTTAACGGACGATAGACGACAAAAAGCGAAAGCAGAAAATCGGCGGTGCGCCGCTGCGCTTCGGCAGTTACGTAAAAACCCTGACCAAAATATTTTTCTATACCGATAAAAGGGTTGAAACGGTCTTTTCCACCCTCACCCGTCACCGCGCTCATGAACCCCGCGTGGCCCCTGAGCATCGCCCATTCGGAACTCTTCGCGGCCACCGCGTAAAACTCGTTTTTGGGGTAATCATTGCCCCCGTCAAAATAGAACGCCTCGCGGCTCGTGTAGAGATTTTGGGCGCCAATGGCCAAAGACGGAACATACCAGCGGTTTAAGTCTTCCTTAATAACACGCGCTTTCATGCCCATGGTGAACCCATCCACATAGCCAATGTCGAGACCGACCCACTCGGAAAACCCAAACCGCAGATGCTGGCCAAAAACCGGAGAGGAAAATGAAAAATCGTCGAGACCCCAAAGGAAATCGACCTCGGCAGTGAACCTCCCGCCCGGCAACATGTCGGCGTTCGGTATGAGCTGTATCGTCGACCAGCGGGTGACGGCAAGCGGCAGGGATAACATACCCGCCGCCAGCATCACGACACAAAACCTGATAAACAGCCTGTGCTTATGTCCGTTAACTCTCAACATCAAATGCGTATCCTCTCATCCCGCCTTGCCCCGGCTCAGGAATTATAGCCGGTCTCTTCACCGTAAGACCCTTGCGCCTCGCCGCCTTCCGCCGTCGCGGCCGCAGCCTGATCTCCACCATCACCGCTGTCGGAATCGGAGCCGGAGCTATCCGCGGGAGCGGAGTAGGAACTCGAACTCGCATAGGAGGAGCCGCTACCGTAGGAACTATCGGAACCATAGCTGTCCGATGAGGTATCCTGCTGCACTCCCGGGGGAACCGGGAGGCGGTCGCGTATGTCTTTAAGCAATTTTATGATAATATCGTTTTGTCTGATTAAGCGGTCGTTATTGGCTCCGCCGTATTGGTGGCTTCTGTTGCTATATCCGCTGCTGTAACCGCCGCTTTTGTAGCCGCCACCGCTATAACCGCCGCCGCTATAGCCACCACCGCTGCTGTGACCGCCGCTCGTACCGCTGCTACCACCGTCCCGGCGCTGGTAGGACCTGGAATACGACGACTGCCCGCTACCGCCGTAGCCGCCGGAAGAATACCCTCCCTGACCGCTACCTTGCTGATAGGACGGCTTGTTGTCATAGGACGGTTTGTCGCCGACACTGCTGCTGCCGCTGTATTTGGGAATAGGCCTGCGAACAAAGCCTCCCTGACCCTGGCCGTAAGAACTGCCATGACCGTAGGAACTTTGACCCTGACCATAAGAACTCTGGTTCTGACCGTAAGAACTTTGACCCTGACCATAGGAACTCTGGCCCTGACCGTAAGAACTTTGACCTTGCCCGGCATAAGACCCCTGGCTTGAACTCTGTTGGCGATTTGCATCATCGTTGAACATATTGAGCGCCCCTCCTTAAAAATGAAAGAAATAAAAAAAATAACTCAACAAAAATCAAAACGTATTGTACACACTGAAAAAATCACCTGGTTCTCAACCCTTCATTCTGCGTTAAATCAATAATAGACCGTGCACTCATATAATAATCCGATACGTCAATCAACGCACCGGGCGCTCTGTTGCGAAACCATGTCATCTGACGTTTGGCGTATCGGCGCGTATTTCGCTTTATCAGCTCAGCCGCCTGTTCAAGACCCATTTCACCCTTTTCGACGCCAAATAATTCCCGGTAACCCACGCATGCCATACCGGGACTCGCCTCCGTATACCCCATTTCGCGCAGGTTCGTAAACTCACTCCACAACCCACGCCCAACCATCACATCCACACGCCTGTTTATCCGGCCATACAACTCTTCACGCGGGAGGCTGATAACAACGGCGCGAAAATCAATATCTTCCGGCGGCAACCTGTCTTTCCGTAACGACGACAGCGGCCGCCCCGTTCTGTAATATACATCAAGCGCGCGCAGTACGCGCTGTAAATCGTTGGGGTGGATTTTCTCGGCGGCCTCGGGGTCTACCCCCCTCAACCGATCATGCAATGAAGCGCTCCCGCACTCCCGCGCTTCCTCAAGCATTCTGTCCCGCAAATCAAGGTCCGCCTCGTCGAGCGAACTCCCCCCGCCATTCACCAGTATATCATAATATAAACCAGTGCCGCCGCAAATCAAAATTTTTTTCCCAATTTTATGCGCTTCGCGGATAATCCGCAACGCGTCTTCGGCAAAAGCAAACGCGGAATACGGCTTCGACGGGTCCAAAATATCAATCAAATGGTGCCTCACGCGCCCCATCTCCTCAAGCGACGGCTTCGCGGTACCGATGCCCATATGCCGATAAATCTGGCGCGAATCGCAGGACAGTATCTCGTAGCCGTATTCCTCCGCCATCGAAAGCGCGACTTCCGTTTTCCCGGCCGCCGTGGGGCCCAATATCGCAAGAACGGTTATTTTACTCATAAAAACAATAAACCGACCTTTTTCGGCGCGCCGCGGAATCTTGCGGGAAACGTGAATGATGGGATATGGCGGTCTCGGATCACTTACGCAATATAATAGATGGCCGCGGCTCTCTTTCCAAATTTTTGAAGTTGATTTTAACGTTGAGATAAATTATCGCCGGGTTAATATGATATCTTATTGGCGGCGATTCGTTCAAAGTTTGTCAAACCCATTCGTTTGAGGACAGCGTTTGCTCTTTTTTGACTGTCTTTCATTCGCTCCTCTATTGTCGCGTCTTTCATCCGTTCATAATTCCAGTAACGAATTTTATGAATATCTTCAATAGTGAAATCGTGGCTTAGTTTCGGTTCGGGAATGTTATAATGTATCATCGTTTTCCTCCTCTGATATTAAAGTCAAAACCTTTTAAATCAAAATCTTTTTTTGGTGACAGGGGCTCCGCCCCCGTAACGCCCCCATTTTAAAACCGACTACGCTAAAACCCTTACCCTTAAAACCATACGGGTGGGTGTAATGCTAAAGTCAAAACAAGTCGATGGGGTGGTTTTGATTTTGGCTTCGCCAAGATAAACAAGTTGATTTTAGCATTTTTACCCCCATAATACGCCCACGTGGGGCTGTCTCAAAAGCCGTCATTGCGAGTGCCCAGCTCACCGTCATTGCGGGCTTGACCCGCAATCCCCAACGACAAGATTACATAGGGGGATTGCGGGTCAAGCCCGCAATGACGGC
>JAITUP010000049.1 GCA_031286265.1 Chitinispirillales bacterium
GCAATCCCCAACGACAAGATTACATAGAGGGATTGCCTTACGGCGAGATAAACAAGTTGCGGGTCAAGCCCGCAATGACGGATTTTGAGACAGCCCCTGCCAAATGCCCCACCAACCCCGCAAGAATGAACATCGCCCTCCCCATTCAAACGATCCTTTGTTGTCCCAAACATTACGGAGCGGTATCAGGGGGTTAGGCGGACCTTTTTAAAAAAAAGGTTTTAAAAAAAGCCTGCATCCCTGGTCGCATCCCTTGCGGGATGCGTGGGAGAATTTTTGTGGCACCGGTTGCTACCAAGCGTTGCATCCCTCACGGGATGCACCCTAAAACCCATAAGGCAAAAAACAACATCAAATGTAGGGGGCTGTCAGGCGGACCTTTTTAAACCCAAATTGTCCATTAGGTGATTTATTCACACATCCTGCAACTGTAACTCATTATAAATCAACAGATTACTCTAATGGTGTCCATTAGAAAACATCCCGAAAAGAGAGGAAATATGGCTAATGGACAATTTGGGTTAAAAAAAGGTTTTAAAAATTTGAAACAACACAGACAATTCAAGATAATTGTTCTATAAATTAAAAAACTTAATAAATCTTCTGCATTTTCCACAATTTTGTGTTATGTTTATAGTATGGAAACATAAAACTTAAATTAAGGAGGGCTGGTTTATGGTTCAGTTGCTTTCGTCGGAGCAAACCCAGAAGCTTTTGACTGGGAATTATGCTTTTAGCAAGTGGGGTCTGTCGATGCTGGTGACGCGACTTAAGGATACTTATGCCCGTCAACCGACACACATGACTCTGGTTAGCTGTACCGGTGAGATGAACGGATTTATAAATAAATACCGTAGTACCATTACGGGCGACGACGCCGCCGTCTTCCAAAAACTTTAATTTTATCTTTCAGGAGAAAAAAATATGATGCTGATGTCATTTGATGAAACGTCAAAAAAAATCACCGACGGCGGAACCCTCCATATAGCCGGTACGGAAGCGCTCCTCAAAAAGTTGCCCAAAGGTAACTGGGTAGGCGGCTCCACCGAGTATTTCATGGCAAAAGAGGGTGGCAAGGTCTCGGGCGAGCAGCTCTTTGTGACCGAGTTTCCATACGGCGATTTCGCGATAAAGTCGTATTGCGCGGATACCGTCGAAAACGTGGCGGTTGACGCGTACGAAAACGGTTTTTCTATCGTAATCGTGCCGTTTGATTCCGAGGTACACAAGTACTACGCCGAACATGCCCCGGAGTTTAAAGATATCTTCATGAAGAACATAGCCGGCTGGATAGCCGGGCTGAATTTAGGCGCCACGGGACAAACGCCTATAGCCGTCAACGGCCGGACCGGCGAGGCACATGCCGATAAGGCCGCGGTACTGCACATCGGCGTACCGCAAGATAAAGTGGTCACGATAGGCGTAATCAACATCTTCGCCCAAGACGAAAACTCCCCGATCATTGAGTTTACGGAGGAGGGTTTTTCGGCCACAAAGTGCCTGATTGACGGCGAAGAAAAGAATTTCGCGAACTACCTGACCGACAAGGGGATAGATACCAAGTTGCCGCTCGTTGGGGATTATTCCGGCAACGGAGTGAATATCTCGTTCAAATCGGTGGGAAGCGGCATGGTGAACTTCTACGCGCCGGTATTCTGCGGCATAAAGTACAGAATCGCGAAGCCGGTGCCGAATTACGAAAAAGAGTTCAACGCCCGTCTCCACGACCATTCGGACGCAAACGAGGTTTTCGCGTGCAATTGTATACTGAATTTCCTGTATGGAGAACTGGAGGGTAAGAAGTTAGAAAACTTCGCCGGCCCGATAACATTCGGCGAAATCGCCTACCAGCTCGTTAATCAAACATTGGTTTACGTTTCGGTGGAGTGATTTATTATATTTGTATGGGCGGCTCTTGCGGCCGCCCCCTCTTTTTGAAGGATGCATGTTCTATAGTGGTTCCATTTTTGAAGCGTCAGTCGGCGGCTCCGTCTCAAAATTAATTCGTTCTTCTTCAATCACAAGCGGACGATTCATGAGCCGTGTGTTTATGGCCATCACGTATTCACCGATGAACCCGATAAAAAACAACTGCATCGAGCCTAAAAAGAAAACGCCGAGGATGAGCGGCGCGATACCGGTGGAAAAATCATCCCAGTATAGCAGCTTATAAATAAAATATGCAAGCCCGGCAATAGAAGTCAGCCCGCCTGTTATGAATCCTAAAATGGTGGCGAGGCGGAGCCCGGCTTTTGTGTAGGAGGTGAAACTCAGCATCGCCAAATCGTATAGGGTATACCAGTTGTTTTTTGTCTTCCCGGCCTTTCTTTTTTGCTGTTCATAGGTAATTTCTTTTCTCTTAAAGCCCAACTCGGCAACAATGCCGCGGAGATGAGGCGTTGGGTCGCGCAGGTTTCTCAGTACGTCTACAAAAGATTTGTCGTATAATCCGAATCCTGTAAAATGTTCTATCTGCTCGACATCAGACATCTTCTTAATCATTTTATAGTAGCATGTCCGCACGAATCTCATAAACCTGTTTTCTCTGCTCTTCGTCTTAATCGCGGACACGATTTTGTAGCCGCTTTCCCATTCGCGGACAAAGGTCGGGATAAGGTCAAGCGGATCTTGAAAATCGGCGCAGACAACGATAACACAATCGCCCGATGTTTGACATATCCCATGAAACGGTGAATTGGTCTGTCCAAAATTCCGTGCGTTGAAAATCGCTTTTATACGGCTGTTGTTCTTGCAAATCCCATGCAGCAGCGGTCTTGTATTATCCGTTGAACAGTTGTCGATAAAAATGACTTCATAGGCATAGGACGCCAAATCATTTTCCATAATTTTGACAATTTCGCCGCTCAATGGAACGACATTGTCTTCCTCGTTATAACACGGTATCAGTATGCTGATTTTTTTCATTTAATTCCTCCTCAATAAAGTCAAAACATTATGCCAAGCTTAAAGGCCAGCGGCTATTTTTTTTATCCCCTCTTCAAACGAAAGTTCAGGCTTCCAGCCGGTATCGGCGGTTAATTCGGAAATATCGGCGCAGAGGTACATTGGCTGATGCGGATAATATTCTTTTTTACCGAATTGCAATGTTATATCGGGGGCGGCAATATTTTTTATTGATTCAAGATATTCGGATAATTTTCTGCCGTTTCCCGATCCTAATGGATACGTTTTTCCATCTATTCCTTTTTCCCCTACGGCGAGGAGCGCTTTGGCTGCGTCGTCGCAATATAGATAGTCCCAAATTTGCTCACATTTTGTAAGCTCCGGTTGCCGCCCTGCCCGCAACTCGTTTATTGTATACATGATCAAAGTATGCGGCCCGTCCAAAGGCCCAAATATACTCAAAATTCTCATCCAGTTAAATTGCATGTTAAGCTCCGCACACAACAGGCGGCTCAATTTACCGGCGGCGTACTTTGCCACACCGTACCCGCTCTGTGGATTTGCAGGCGTCCCCGATTTCAGCGGCTCCGCAACAAGGCCATATTCAGCTTGCGAACCGGCGCCGATAAATTTCCTGCACCCAAGACGATTTGCGAGATGAACGGCATCTAAAGTGTATTGAATATTCATTGCCTGCGTACCAACATCGCCACGAGTGGTAACAGATGTTTTGTCCCATGCAAGGTGGTAAAAAACATCACATCGCATGTCTGCGGTTAAGTGTGAATATTCATTGACATTGCAGTATTCAATTTTCATCAAATCGGATTTCGGCAGGTTATCCAATCTGGCAGAATCCTTTCTGACGACGCATAGCACTTGAATGCCTTCTTTGACGGCGCGTCTTGCCAACGCTGCCCCGATCATACTTGTCGCGCCTGTAATGGCTATAGATTTCATATCTGTATACCTATGAAAATAATTTATTTATATCCGGTACCGCATACAATCCAAACTTATCTAAAATGTATTGCTGATTTCCGACATAGTGGCTGTAAGCGTCTGGAACTCCCAAATGCCGGATTTTATTTTTCGCGTTTTTCTTACCCATATACGCGCAAATGGATTCTCCCAATCCTCCGATAATATTGTGTTCTTCCACGATAAGGATGTCTTTTTCAGCTTGAATTAATTTGTCAATAAATTTAACATCCAGCGGTTTAATCGTTGGAAAGACCGTGAGCCCTGTCGATAGGCCCTGTTTATGCAATTCCGGTAACCATTCCGTTATCCTGTGAGTGATCGTTCCGGTTGCTATGATTTCTATATCATCACCTTTTTTCAAACGGAATGCCTTGCCGACGGTTATGATGTCGTCTTGATTGTGAATTAAAGGTTCGTTATTTTTGGCGAGCCTTATGTACATGGGGGATTTTGTGCATAAGCTCTGTTCAAAAATTTGCCGCGCTTCAATTGGATCCGCCGGAGCGCATACGATCATATTAGGCAATACCTTGGCAATGGCAAAATCTTCAATGATGTGATGCGTCGCGCCTGCCGGGCCATAGGCGAAGCCGCCGCCTGCGCCAACTATTTTAATATTTAAATTCATGTACGCCGCGTTGAGACGCGCTTGCTCGTAGCAACGCATTAGCGAAAACGGAGCGACGGAATATACGTAAGGCTTAAACCCTGAAAGAGCGAGCCCTGCGGCAATTCCGATGGTGTTTTGTTCGGCAATGCCCGTATTCAAAAAACGACCTGGGTACTTCTCTGCAAATCGCTCAAAAACGGAAAAACCCATATCAGGGGTTAGCAAAAATATCTTGTTGTCAAATTCTGCCCGCTCCATAAGGACTGTCACAAAAGTCGTTCTCATTGCAATTCCTTCAGCGCTTCTTCAAGCTGCTCGTCATTGGGTGATTTATAGTGCCATTCGAGCTTATCTTCCGTAAATGATACGCCGGATCCTTTGACCGTATGCGCGATGACCGCAAGCGGACCGTCATTGTTTTGCAACGCCGGAATCAGTTGTTCGGTATCATGCCCGTTAACCTCTACGGTCTTAAATCCGAAAGCCGCAAATCGCTCCGCTAAATTGTCTTGGCGGATAACGTCTCGGCCCATTCCCTGCAAATGGTTAAAATCTACTATTAACGTATAATTTTTTTGTTTGAGCGTCGCCGCAAGCATGACGGCTTCCCACACCGATCCTTCGTTGCACTCGCCGTCGCCCATAAGTACATATACATGGCCATCATTTTTATTCCTGTCTTTCGCGATAGCCATTCCAAGTCCTATGCTTGCTCCATGTCCCAGTGAACCTGATGAACATTCAATACCGTTTACAGTTGTCATATCAAGATGTCCGGGAAGAATGCCGTCGTCAATATAATATTTGTCTAGATATTTTTTCGGGAAAAAATCGGCGTATGCGAGCGTTGCGTATAGCGCTGCGCTGTTATGTCCCTTGCTTAGAATAAAAACGTCTCTATCCGGCGACTTCGCTTTTATTTTATCACAGTCCATTATTTTGAAATAGAGAGTGTACAAAATATCAATACAAGAGAGGCATCCTCCGATATGAGAAGATTTGGAATAGTGCATCATTCGGAATATCTCTTTTCGCAGGTCTTTAACGAAAGAGATGTGTTCATCGTTATCAATTCGCATTGGCATCCTCCGCTACTAGTATAATTTATGCCCATTTCGTCGTGCAAGTTTTTTTATGTAGTGGGCGGCTAAACAAGTATCACCCATTTCCCAGCTCTGTCGGAACCTTCTCGCGTTATAACGCCTTCACGAATTAGTCGCGCTAAACTATGCTTAATACTGTCGGGTGTACGGTTTAGTTGCGCCGCTAATTCGTTTCGGGTTATTTGAGGGTTAAATTTGATTGCTTTTAATAAGATCTTGGTATTTTCCAGACGATTTTCTGGGCATGTTTTCTGGGCGTGTTTTCTGGGCGTGTTTTTAGGGAGTTCGTTTCTCCGAATCCAAATTCGAAATATTTCCGAGAAACGCTTTCTATTACTCTGAATGCGGTAACCAGCGAAAAATCAAACAACGCTTCATCGTTTCCATTTTCCACCAATTCTTTTTGTACTCTGTATACGCCTCTGCTGAAGCGGTTTACGTAGCCCATTATTTTCATGGCTTCGGCGATAAACGGATTGCGGTAGTCGCTTACGTTTGGGAAGTTATCGGGGCTTACTTTTCCGTATAACCCGCCCGGGTTTTGCACTTCTATTCTATCGTCGTATTCATAGAATTGAACCGGTGCGTTTGTTTGATAGTCTCGATGCATGATGGCGTTCATTAATAATTCACGCGTTGCCCAATAAGGATATTTTGAAACGGTTTCTTCTCTTAAAACACTTATCGGAATGGGACGTTTTTGTGAGATACTTGTTTCTATGAACGCGTCTATTTTTACCAATTCTCTGTAGAGGCCTCCGCTAAATTTGTGTTCGTTGATAATATCTCCGGCTCTATCTTTTCCGCTAAAGCGCACATACTGAATATATGAGCCGTGCAAATGTCTCTCAGGATTTTTTCCAAACAATACGATAGCGCCGTTGGTTGGACAATCATGGCGCAGGTCATAAAAACCTAACGAGGCAAGCTGTTCTTCAATTGGACGCTTATCTTCTTCAAGTACTTCTTCGGTAATTGCTTTCGGGAAGAATTCTTTCTTGATAAAGAAAATGTCTAAATCGTCAATAGTTGTTCCCATGCAAGGCGTTGAATCAAAAGTACGGCTATTTGAGAGCCGCCGTTCCATTAATATTTTTTCTTCGGCTTCCGATGCTAAACTTTTGCGCGGACCAACGCGAACCCACACACGCCCCTTGTAACGCACCGGCGGAAATTCGGACGGCAGAACTTCAACGGCAAGCACATCGCCATTCCTAAAACTGAATTTTTCAACAGTCATCACAGGTTGAGGAAGTATGTTGCCGTCTGTACGAATATTGCTGATTTGGAGTAATAATCTGTCACAGACTTTTAAGCCGGATAAATTTCCGTTATTATGTACACCGAGAAGCAGATAGCCTTTTTTGCCGCTCCCCGCAATGTCATTTGAAAACGCGCAGATCGCTTGACAAAATTTATCAATATCGTTGGTTGAGACAGTTCGCTCGACACGATAGCTTTCGGTATCCGCAAGGATACGCTTGAGCGTAGATTTGCTGATCATAATATCCTCTGTCCTTATCTATAAAAAACGCTTTTAACCTATACGACACTAAATATAACTCATGCCGCTTTAATTGCGCAGGTTTTTTTAATTCACGGGTGAATTTTCTGGGCGAACATCTGGGCAGGTTTCTGGGCGGACATCTGGGCGAGTTTCTGGGCAGACCATCTGGGCGGATTTTCTAAACACCCTCTGCCACTACCCTTATCATTCTGTCAATCATCCCATCCGTCATGCCAGGATACACCCCAATCCAAAAAGTATCATTCATAATCCGATCCGTCATGTCCAGCGATCCTACAACGCGGTAGCCGGTATTTGATTTTCGCAGATCGTCAAAACATGGATGTTTGATCAAGTTACCGGCAAAGAGCATTCGTGTCTGGATGTTTTTGCTTTCGATATGCCTGATTAATTTATTACGATTGGTACCATCCATACAAGTAATCAAAAAACCGAACCAACTTGGGTCGGAATTTGGCGCAGGTTCGGGCAGGATCAATTTATCTTGTAAGTTTTTTAATCCGTTGTATAATCGTTGCCAGTTATGTCGGCGTTTTTCAGTAAACTCCGGTAGCTTTTCTAATTGCGCGCAGCCGATTGCGGCCTGCATATCCGTGGCTTTCAGGTTGTAGCCAAAATGGCTGTAGACATACTTGTGGTCATAGCCGGCTGGCAATTCACCGTATTGACCGTCGAACCGGCGGCCGCAGAGGTTATCTTTTCCAGACGGGCAAACGCAATCGCGCCCCCAGTCTCTCAATGACCGGATAATTTTGTGGAGCAGCGGGTTTGATGTATAAACCGCCCCGCCCTCACCCATCGTCATGTGGTGCGGCGGATAAAAGCTTGATGTGCCGATATCGCCTATTGTGCCGGTGAATTTTGTTTCTCCGTTGATTGTATATGTTGATCCTAACGCGTCGCAGTTATCCTCAACAAGCCACAGATTGTGATCGTCGCAAAATTTTTTCACCGCTTGTAGATCAAAAGGATTTCCGAGCGTATGCGCCAGCATAATCGCTTTTGTTTTTGGCGACATGGCTCTTTCGAGCGTTGATACGTCAATATTGTATTGCGGGATAGTGACATCAACAAACACCGGAATCGCGCCGAATTGCAATATCGGCGTAACGGTTGTCGGGAAGCCTGCGGCTACGGTAATCACTTCATCGTCCCGCCTTATCGCACGATCGCCCAAAAGCGGTGATGTTAATGCCATGAATGCCACAAGATTCGCGGATGATCCTGAATTTACTAACGAGCAAAACGGCACTTGTAGATATTTGGCTAACCGCTCCTCAAACAAATCCGTATATCGCCCCGATGTCAACCAAAATTCCAACGAACTGTCAACTAAATTCATCATTTCCCGCTCGTCAAAAACCCTCGCGGCGTAAGGAATGCGATCGCCGTCACGGTAATCGGGCGCTTGCATGAATATTCGATGATATTCTTTCACGCTATTTAAAATGTGTTGAACAGCCTGTTTCTTTGTCATTGATTCAAACATAAACTTCCTCCAAAATATTCCTGTATTTGACGGTCGATACATGCCGTACGATCTTCGTCGGTATTTAATTTCGCGAATTCTACAGTTTTTTCAGCGGCGGTTTTGATGTTCCAGCGCGGCTTCCAGCCCAAAACTGATTTCGCCTTTGAACAGTCCAATTTTAGGAAAGTCGCTTCATGGAGCGGTTGGGCATCGCCGCTATTTTCCTGAACGCGCCAGCTTGCGCCGCTGCCCCATGCGTCGCAGAACAGATTGACGAGCTTTTCATTGTTGACGCAGCCTTCGTCATCAGGGCCGAAATTATACGCACCCTCAAATGATTTATCGTTGTATTGTTTTTCGGCTAACAGTAAATATCCATACAAGCATTCCAGTACGTGCTGATACGGTCTTGTTGACGACGGATTTCTTATGATAATGTCTGTTTCCGTTTTCACCGCTCTGATGCAATCCGGGATGATTCTGTCAACCGCGTAATCACCGCCGCCGATTACGTTGCCGGAACGGGCTGTTGATATTGCCGTAGAATTTTTGTCGTGAAAAAATGAATTGCGATAACCGTACGTCACCAATTCGCTGCAAGATTTACTGTTTGAATACGGATCATGCCCGCAAAGTTTTTCATCTTCCGTGTATCCTCGTTCCCATTCCTTATTTTCATACACTTTATCGGTAGTGACATTAACGAATGATCTTACGGCCGGTGTTTTTCGTATGGCTTCGAGAATATTTACCGTTCCCATGATGTTCGTTTCGTATGTGGTAAGCGGTTCGTGGTATGATGTTCTGACGATGGGCTGCGCCGCCATGTGAAAAACAATGCTCGGCTCTATCATTCGTATGGAATGGGCAATAATGCTTCTATCTCGAATATCGCATTTGTGCCATCTGACACTGTTATAACCAATTTTTATTTGTTCGAAAAGCGACGGATTTGTGGGCGGCGATAGAGAATACCCGATTACTTCCGCCCCCGCATGTGTGAGTATCCGGCTCAACCATGTACCTTTGAAACCGGTATGGCCTGTTATGAAAACTTTTTTGTCTTTGTAGAAATCAAGCATGATTATTTCCTGTTTTTTCCCACATCGCCCATGGCGCCGATCCGTTTGCCCACATTTCCGTCAACTGATTTTTATCGAGCAACGTGTCCATTGGCCGCCAGAAGCCGCGGTGTTTGTATGCGTTTAGCTGGCTGCCTTGTACCATGTTTTCAAACGGCTTACGTTCAAGTACTGTCGCGTCGCCGTCGGTTAGATAGTCGAACACTCCCGGCTCCATCACGAAAAAACCGCCGCTTATCCATACGCCGTCACTGTCGGTTTTTTCGCTGAATGATTCTACCGCGCCGTCGCTGCCTATCCCTATCACGCCAAAGCGCCCGGTCGGCCTGACGGCGGTTAGCGTCGCCAATTTCCCGGATGCCTCGTGATGTCGAATAAGTTCGGGGATGTTGACATCGGCTACCCCGTCTCCGTAGGTCAGCATAAAACGTTCGCCGCTCAAAAATTCCTTCGCCCGTAGGAGCCTGCCGCCGGTCATGGTGTCCGCCCCTGTAAAAAGTATGGTAACTTTCCACGGCTCGGCTCTCACGTTGTGAAATTCCACAGAATTATCCGCCATGTCGATAGTCATGTCGGAATACCGCGCGTAGTAGTTGATGAAGAAATCCTTAATGACGTGCGATTTGTAGCCCGTTAGCACCACAAATTCATTGAAGCCCCAGTGGGAATATATCTTCATTATGTGCCACAGGACAGGCTTCCCGCCAATCTCTATCATAGGTTTGGGGCGTAGCCCCGTTTCTTCGGAAAGGCGGCTGCCAAGCCCGCCGGCCAAAATAGCTACTTTCATCAAGACATCCCTCCGGCCATAAAATATTATATGCCAACGGTATTTACAAGATACCCCTGAAAAAAACGAGATTCCGTATAAAATAAAAAATCTGTAATTTTTTTAAAAGGTTTGACTTATGGATAATTCGGGATTATCACGCATATATTTTCGTATGCCCGCCCGCCGGAATTGATTCGGAATAAAATTTGCGCAAAATGCCATTTTTCGTGTGGCAGAAATTATCTTTATAAGTTCTCATAAAATTTGAGCGCATCAACATCGCGAAAAGGGGCGGTTATGAAAACTGTCAGGCGTATATATGTAGAAAAACGCGAGGGATATGACGTTTGTTCCGGACGTCTGCTTGCCGATTTTCGGGACAATCTTGGGATTTCGGGATTGACCGGAGTTCGGACGATAAACCGATACGATGTGCAGGGATTGCCGGATGAGCATTATCAGGCGGTTCGTAACACCGTCTTCGCCGATCCGTCGGCGGATCATATTTACGATGAAGAGATACCGCTTGATTCGGGCGGGCGCGCCTTTGCGGTTGAGCTTGTTCCCGGTCAATATAACCAGCGGGCGGACAGCGTGGCGCAGGCTATACAGTTGCTCGCCGGCGGAGAGCGGCCAACGGTGGAGACGGCACGGATTATCGCGCTAACGGGAAATATCAGCGACGGCGATTTTGAAAAAATCAAGGCATACTACATAAATCCGGTCGAGTCGAGAGAAACTTCTTTTGATAAACTGGCAACCCTAAACGTACACTTCGATCAACCTGCCGACGTATTGATACTAACCGGTTTTACCGGCCTTGACCGCGCCGGTATAAACGGTTTTGCCGATGAACTCGGCCTCGCGATGAAAACGGAAGACCTGCTTCACTGCCAACAATATTTTAGAGACGCCGAAAAACGCGACCCTACGATAACCGAAATCCGCATGCTCGATACCTATTGGTCGGATCATTGCCGCCATACGACGTTTTTGACGAACATTAAAAATGTGGAAATAGAAAACACGGCGCTCAACACGCCCGTCAAGACCGCGTTTGAAACTTACAGGCAGGCAAGAGATTATGTTTATGGCGATAACGTCAATAATAAAAATATATCGCTGATGGATATTGCCCAGATGGGCATGAAAGAACTGCGTAAAAAAGGGATGCTTGATGATTTGGACGTTTCCGATGAGATCAACGCGTGCAGCATTGTCGTTCCGGTTGTGATAGACGGTAAAAATGAAGAGTGGCTTATTATGTTTAAAAACGAGACGCATAATCATCCCACCGAAATAGAGCCGTTTGGCGGCGCGGCGACCTGCCTTGGCGGCGGAATCCGCGACCCGCTCTCCGGACGGTCGTATGTATATCAGGCAATGCGCGTAACAGGCGCCGGCGACCCGCGTACGCCGGTGAGCGAGACGCTGCCCGGCAAACTGCCGCAACGCAAAATCACCACGACTGCCGCGCAAGGCTACAGCGCTTACGGTAATCAGATCGGCGTTGCCGCCGGGATAGTTTCCGAAATATATCACGAAGGATACGTAGCGAAGCGCATGGAAGTCGGCGCGCTTGTCGCCGCGGTTCCAAAATCAAATGTAGTGCGCCATGAGCCCAAGCCCGGCGACATAGTTGTGCTGCTTGGCGGCAAAACGGGGCGCGACGGATGCGGCGGGGCGACGGGGTCGTCAAAAGAGCATACGGAAGAATCGGCAAGCGTTTGCAGCGCGGAGGTACAAAAGGGTAATCCGTCGGTAGAGCACTATATCCAGCGGCTATTCCGCGACCCTGGAGTAAGCCGCATGATCCGCCGTTGCAACGATTTCGGCGCGGGCGGCGTATCGGTGGCTATCGGCGAATTGGCCGCAGGGCTCGATATCGATTTAGACGCGGTTCCCGTAAAATATGACGGGCTTGACGGAACGGAAATCGCGATATCCGAATCACAGGAACGCATGGCGGTAGTGATTGATCCGGCGGATTTGAAAAAGTTTGAAGAACGGGCGGCGGCTGAAAATTTAGAAACGGCCGTTGTCGCGAAAGTTACCGATAGCCGTCGATTAAAAATGGTTTGGCGCGGTAAGACAATCGTTGATCTCAGCCGTGATTTTATCGACACAAACGGCATTATACAGGAAACGGAAGTTTTTGTCAAGAGCCCGCCGGTAAATGACGGCGGCCATGATTCGCCGCCGCCGATCGATTCTTTAGCGGTTTCCGACAAATGGAGAAAAGGCGATAGCGCCGGCGCGTTTTTTGAGACGATGTCAGATCTTAATGTATGCGGTCAAAGAGGCATGGTAGAAATGTTTGACGGCACGGTTGGCGCGTCTACGGTTCTCATGCCGTTCGGCGGCAAATATCAGGGAACGCCCATTGAGGCTATGGTCGCGAAATTACCGCTTGTCAATGGGGAAACCGTTGCCGGTACGGCGATGGCTTATGGATACGATCCCTACCTGTCAAGCTGGAGCCCGTTTCACGGCGCGGTTTACGCGGTGATACATTCCGCCGCGAAGATTGTGGCCGTCGGCGGCGATTATCGCAGAATCCGTTTGTCGTTTCAAGAATATTTTGAAAGGCTTGGCGACGACAAAACACGCTGGGGCAAACCTTTTGCCGCGCTTCTCGGAGCGTATTTTGCGCAGTCGAAACTCGGCATCGCCGCGATAGGCGGTAAGGATAGCATGTCGGGTACGTTCAAAGATATTAACGTACCGCCTACGTTGATTTCTTTTGCCGTTGCACCGGTTGACGTATCAAAAGTCATATCGCCGGAGTTTAAGCAAGCCGGCAACACCGTTGTTTTTATATCGATCCGGCGTGACGAATTTGAGATGCCGAGCTTTGACGTGATTGATAAATGTTACGGCGCGGTGCATGACGGAATTAACAAAGGGCAAATTTTATCAGTCCACACGGTAGGGCGCGGCGGTGTTGCCGAAGCCGTCTCAAAAATGTGTTTTGGAAATCGCGTCGGGTTTAAGTTTGATGATGGCGTCAACTTAGAAAATCTATTCATGCCAAATTACGGCGGATTAGTCGTCGAACTTGACGGTCAAAACCGTGCCGGCGCAAAAATTCTTGAACTTGATGAAAATTGCAAGACTTTGGGGCTGACAATTGAAGAAAAAAAGATCGCCTATAACAATATGGATATAGACTTGGAAAAGCTATATCACGAATGGGAACAACCGCTTTCAAACGTTTTTCCAGTCGATGCGCGTATTGATGTAAAAGCCGACACAAATATCGGCACTGCCGGCGACACGCAAAGACTGACATCGCCAAAATCCGCAAAAACAAAAATCGCGAAACCGCGTGTGCTTATTCCCATACTCCCGGGAACAAATTGCGGATACGATATGGAACGCCGCTTTACAAAAGCCGGCGCGGCGTGCGATCAATTCGTAGTCAAAAATTTAACGCACCTAAATATTGACGAATCAATTAAAGCAATGGCTAAAAAAATAGCCGACGCGCAAATAATGATAGTCCCAGGCGGTTTCGGCGCGGGCGACGGCCAGGACGGTTCCGGAAATTTCGCCGCCGCGTTTTTCCGCAATCCGCGTATCAAAGACGCCGTTACAAAATTTATCAACAACGGCGACGGATTGATATTAGGCACAGGCAGCGGGTTTCAGGCGCTTATCAAGCTCGGCCTTTTACCATACGGTGAAATCCGCGACATAGGCGACGGTGAAAAACATCCCGCGCTAACATTTAATACCGTAGGCCGCCATATATCGAGAATGGCGTACGCAAAAATTCGCTCCGTCAATTCACCGTGGTTGACAAATGTGAATTTCGGCGAAGTCTACGCAACCCCCATCTCTCACGGCGAAGCGCGTTTCGCCGTATCGTCGGAGCAGTTGCACGCACTGCTGTTATCCGGGCAAATCGCAACGCAGTATGTGAATAGCAGCGGTCAATTTGAAGAAGGAATAAACGGTAACTGTACCTATTCGGTATATGCCGTTGAGGGCCTGCTTAGTCCCGACGGCCGGATATTCGGCAAGACGGGCCATTGCGAGCGGATTGGTGAGGAGTGGGTGGCCAAGAATATTGTTGGTAATAAGGATATGAAAATATTTGAAGCCGGCGTATCATTTTTTGGGTGACGATGTGTTTAAGTTATTTGAAGGAGGGTTACTATGACGTACTATGTCGAAATGCTCGCTAACTGGTTCCGTTCCGGCGGGCCGTTTATGTGGGCGCTGTTGCTTTTTCTCGCTTGCGCGGTTGCGGTGACAATCGAGAGATTGATATTTCTCTATTTCATTTGCCCGCGTGACACGTCGGGCATCGTCAACAAACTGAAAGCTGCGATAAGCGAAAGCAAGCCGGACGAAGCGGCTAATTTACTAAAAGACAAGTCGTCGCCTACCCTTGCGCTTCTTGGCGTAGCGGTCGCCGGTGTTGTTGCCGGGCAATCATCCGCCGATATTCAGGAGGATGTAGAAGAGGCGGCAATCGGGCAAATTCACCGATTCTCCGTGCGCCTTAATTATCTCTCGCTCTTCGCGAACGTGGCGACACTCGTCGGGCTTTTGGGAACAATCGCTGGGCTCATGCAGTCGTTTACCGCGCTTGGAGCGGTTGAGGCGGCGCAAAAGGCAACAATGCTCGCGGCAGGCATTTCGCAGGCAATGATTACCACGGCGTTTGGGTTGATTGTGGCAGTGCCTTGCATGATTGCATATACGGTATTCGCAAACCGTCAAAGCGCGCTTATCAAGGATTTGGACGAATCAACGGTACGCTTGTTAAATTTTATTAAAAAGAAAAAGGGCTGATTGCCGGTGCGTAATCTCACACTATTCAGAAAAACACGTCCGCCGTCGGAAATGGCCGAAGCGGACATCGACGTTACCCCCGTGATGAATGTGTTTGTCATCCTGATTCCGTTTTTAGTATCAATGGCCGTTTTCACGCAGGTATCGATCATTGAGTTTTCCGTTCCGTCCGATGCCGGGCAGGCGCCGAGACAGACCGCGGACAGGCCTAAATTGAAGTTGACGGTTTTGTTAGCCGAAACGTTTATAGGCATCACCGAAGGAGAGAATATGCTCGATTCGATTCCAATACTCGACAATGGACAATACATGTTCGATTCGCTAAAAACGGCGTTGACGAAACGCCGTCCGTTATCCGATTTTCCAGACGAGGTTGTTGTGGCTTCGCGTGACGTGATTGCTTTTGAGCATGTTGTGAGGGCGATGGACGTGAGCCGCGAGAGCGGGTTTACTCAAATTGGAATTTCCGGCGCGCCAAACGATCCGGCTATGGGCAGATAAGGGCGGTGAAACTATGCGTTTATTATCACAAAGGAATAACAACGTTTCACAACATGGCTGCGGAGTTTTCCGCCCGCAGATGACATCGCTCATCGACGTGATGACAATTTTGCTTGTTTTCCTGATAAAAAATTTTTCCGTAAGCAGCGACATCGTATCGCCGCCGCCCAATGTCGATCTTCCAGTGTCAGCTTCGGAAAAACCGGCCCAGCCGCGTTGCGCGATTACCATCACCAAAGAAGAAATTATAGCCGACGACCGGGTTCTCGCAAACGTCGCCGAAGTGAAAAAAAACGCCGAACAAATAATTGAACCGCTCTACGCGGTAATGAAATCCATACAGCCGCTGTGCTTGGTCGATTCTGTCGGATCAATAGTTATTTTGTGCGACAAAGACGTTCAATTTACCGTCGTCAAAAGAGTTATGGCAACAAGCAGCCGCGCCGGCATCACCAACTTCTCTGTGCTTGTGCTGAAGGAGGACGGTTGATGGGAGGGGGGGGAAAAGAGAGGGCTAACAGCTCCGCGGATCGGCTTTTTGCCGTGATACAACCGCTAACGATTCTCCTGTTTTTTACCATCGGCGCGGCGCTTTACAGAATGGGAACCGGCGATATCCTCCTTGAATCGCGACAGCCGACGGAAGCGATAGTAGCGTCGTTTGTTATGGAAGAACCAAGGCCGCAGCCCCCGCAACCGCCAAGACCGCAAGATCGGGAAAGAAGAATCGAACCGCCTGTCGAACAAACAACGCGGGAGCCGGCAATGGAGGAGCCGCCACCAAGGCCGCCCCGGCAGGTCTACGGATTGAGACGGGTTTTTTCACAGGGATTAGGCGCAAACGGCAGCTCAGGCGATGCGATTGTCGGCAGATTAGGCAACACGCTCAACGCAAACGCCGACACGGCGGCGGCGGTTCCAGACGATTTGAGGCCGCAACCCGTCGCACAACCCACAATCCCCCCGCGCCTCCAATCCCGCTTTCGCAGGCTAAGACCGCAATATTCACAAGAAATGTTGCAAAATCGGGTAGAGGGTACGGTCAGAGCAAGGCTTCTTGTGGGTACGGATGGAAACGTAAGAAGGGTGGAAATCACCGAAGACATAGGCTACGATTCGGCGGAAATCGCCACGGATTTTTTGATGACCCTGCAATTCGAACCGGCAACGCGAGGCGGGGAACCGGTGTCGGTTTGGATACCGTTTTCAATACGGTTTGAGTTGATTTGATTGGTTTGATTATCTTTTATGTCAGGCAGAGAACCGTTAAAATTTCATCCAAACGGCTCTTACACCGGGGGTTGTATATTTCAAAAATAATCGGAGGAAATAAAATATGGAAATACTGAAAGCAATTTTCGAAGACTTGGCTGAAATACTGGATTTGCAAAAGTTAGCATATCTAAGCGAGGCCCAGATACATAATAATTATTCCATTCAGCCGCTTTTGCAGACGCTGGATGAATTGGAAAAAGAATTTGAAAAGAGCGTTATCCTGAAGATAGTGGATGACGAAAACAAGAAAATTGTCGGCTCCGTACGCGCTTATGAAGAAAATGACCGTGTTTTTATAGGCAAATTAATAGTTCACCCCGATTATCAAAATAAAGGCTACGGAACAAAATTGCTAAATGCAATCGAAGCGGCTTTTCAAGATAAAACATTTGAACTGTTTACCAGCAGCAAAAGTGAAAAGAATCTATGGATTTATAGGAAAAACGGATATAAGGAATTTAAGAAACTAACGACGCCGGATGGTATTGAGCTTGTGTTTTTGGAGAAGTGAAAATACTGTCAATCCTAAAAAATTTCCCGTACCACCCGGCAAGGGTTTCCAACCGCCACAACATTCGCGGGGATATCTTTCGTGACCACCGAACCGGCACCGATTACCGTGTTGTCGCCTATCGTAACGCCGGGAAGGATTACCGCGTCGGCGCCTATCCATACGTTGTTGCCAATCGTAACGGGTTTACCGAATTCGAGCAG
>JAITUP010000078.1 GCA_031286265.1 Chitinispirillales bacterium
AACCTCAACTATCTATTGAGTTTTGCTTTGTTTTTTGGTGACGGGGCTCTGCCCCGTAACGCCCCGATACGATAGCCCCCCTGCGGTCCCCCATAAGCGGCGACCGCTTACGGGGGACATGCGGGCATACTATCGGGGTAAAAGTGTTAAAATCAAAAACAAAACCACACCATCGACTTGTTTTGACTTTAGCATTACACCCGACCGTAGGGTTTTAGGATACGGGTTTTAGCGTAATTCGGTTTTAAAATGGGGGCGTTACGGGGGCGGAGCCCCTGTCACCAAAAGATTTTAAAGATTTTGACTTTAATGTTTTTATGTTTTAAAAGATTTTGATTTTAAAGACTTTAAAGGCTTTGATTTTAATGTTGAGGTCAATTGCCGCCGGGTTAATAGATAATTTTAAACGCCCTTTGTCGGTGAGAAATATATTATATTGTGTCGGAGAATCTTAAAATATGGATTGTAGGAGATTATTATGCTCAGAACGTTGAAATTGACAGCGGTATGTGTGATGATGCTGTTTGCGCTTATCACCACAGCGATAGCCGCGCCGAGTTTTGGCAACGAAGAGAAGGTCAGGCAGCCGGACGGGACGGAAGTCACCGTGCGTATTTGGGGAGACGAGTTTTATCACCGCATTGAGTGTATAAATGGATATACGCTAGTGCGTGACGCGGAGAGGTGGCTCGTATATGCGAAATTATCGGACGATGGCAATGAGTTCGTATCAACGGAAATACGGTATACCGACACCGATACGCCGCAGGATGTGCCAAGAGGGCTACGCATAAACGACAGCGCGGTGCGGGAGATACGGCATCGGGCAAGGGTGAATTTGGGGTATTATGAAATGCTTGCGGAAGGACCGAAGCGGCATCCGAGAGTGAGGGATGGAGTAGTAAGAGATATTGATGGAATAAGCGCGGCGCCTATTGAGCCGGAAGTTGTTGTGGGACTAGTGATACCGGTGGAATTTGCGGATGTGAGAGCGATACATACCGTAGAAGAAATAGAAGAATTTTTCAACAGACCGGGAGGCATTGGCGGCGTCAATCCGGCCGGGTCTATCCGTGACTATTTTCTTGATGTCTCAAATGGGCTTATGGATTATAGCAATGTTATTACACCAATTATCACCTTGCCTCACAATAGATCATACTACGAGGATAGAGATGACGATTTGACCGCCATTGGGAGCATGATTATCACAGACGCGCTGAACATACTGAGTGATATGAATTTTGACTTGAGCGAAGTTACTACCATCGGCACAAACAACAGGGTGAGAGCGCTCAATATATTTCACGCCGGCGTTCGATCCAATAGCGGAATGTGGCCGCACGCCTCGACTTACCGTGATCAAGTCACGCTAAACGGCGTAAGTTTCGGAAGATACCAAATATCGAACTTGGGAACCGATGAAGACCTATCCGGACGTCTTGGATTGGTTATACATGAAAACGGCCATTCGTTAATGAACTGGCGTGACCTGTATGACCATGACGACTTTAATACGTTAGGCCGCGGCATAGGAAATTGGTGCGTCATGGCGAATCAAGTCGGCTTTCCCCAGCAGCCCAACGCGTATTTAAGATATTTAGCCGGATGGATCGACGTGATCGACATCACAAACGCAGCGCCTGAAACCGTGTTTTCCATGGGGGCGAATAGTGATACGGCCTACGTATACTGGCGTAACGACCGGGAAGCCTACTTTATCGAGGTGCGCAGAAACGAGGGCATACGTAATCAGAGCCTCCCCGGAAGCGGACTCGCGATATGGCATATCGACACGCTGGGAAGGAATAACGTTGTGGAGAATGAATTTCCTCAGGTGGCGCTTATACAGGCAGACGGAAGAAACGACCTCGAACATCGCGTCAATCGTGGCGATGGAACCGATCTTTTTCGTTTTGGCCTCAGAACCAAATTTGATAGCACAACTATTCCCGCCGCAATATGGCACGATGGAACCCCGTCCACTTTCAGCATTTCCGGCATAAGCGATAGCGGCGCGGTGATGTCATTTACCATCGGCGACGACGGATCCGACGATGTGATGTCGCCGAAGTACAGATTCTACAATCAAGTAATGTTCTACGCGATAGCGACCGAAGATGTCGAGGCTGTTGTCGACGAAGATTTTACGCTCGATATGCTTGTGAACGTTCCCACACCACGAATAGAAGATATAACGCTCACTGTCCGTAGTGAGGAATCAACAATGCCCGCCATTCTTACGCGCGGCATAAGCGGTGATCTATTCACCGTATTCGCCGGTGGAACGCTCGTTTTGGAAGACGTCGTTATTGACGGCGATTTTGACGATGACGCCGACGGAGCGCTTGTAAGAATCAACCCGGACGCCGCGTTTATCATGAACGACGGTGCGGTTGTTCGCAACAATGTAAGCAGTGGTTCCGGCGGCGGCGTTTGGGTTCGTGGTGGTACGTTCACCATGAACGGCGGCGAGATTAGCGATAATACCGCCACCGGTACGGATACTTGGGGCGGCGGCGTACGTGTCTCCAACGCAACTACGGGAGGTATCACATACATCGGCGCGTTCACCATGAACGGTGGAAAAATCACCGGTAATACCACCGCTATCATCGGCGGCGGTGTGGGAGTATCGGGAGCGGGCAGCATGTTCACTATGAACGCCGGTGAAATCAGCGGCAATATCGCGGATGTCGCCGGCGCCGGCGTAGGAATTTCGGGCGGTATATTCACTATGGACGGCGGCGAAATCAACAACAATATCGCCAACGGCGCCGCCAGCAATTTCGGAGGCGGCGTGCGCGTAGCGTCCAATGCTGAATTTACAATGTCCGGCGGAAAAATCAACAACAATACTACAACTCTCAGCGGCGGCGGCGTGGCGTTAGCAAACAGCAAATTCACTATGACCGGCGGTGAAATCAGCGGTAATACAGCCGATGGCACAAGCGGCGGTGTGCGTGTCAGCGACGCCGGTGCGTCATTCATCATGCAGGGTGGAAAAATCAGCGGCAATACAGCCGGTACCAACAGTGGCGGCGTAAGCGTAGCAAGCGGCACATTCACCATGGAAAGCGGTGAGATCAGCGGTAATGACGCCAATACCGACGGCGGCGGCGTGCGCGTGTCTGGGGAAGGAGGCACATTCGTCATGTCCGGCGGAAAAATCAGCGGCAATACGGCCGCTTCCAACGGTGGCGGCGTACGTGTAACAAACGAGGCTGCGTTCACCATGACCGGCGGCGAAATCAGCGGCAATATCGTTAACACCGGTGCGAGCGGCGTGAGCTTGCAAAGCGTCACTGCCATAGGCGATATAAACGGCGGAGTCGTAGCTGGGATAGGCGCGAATATCAACGCCGTCGTGTCCGCTTCACGCGACCTCAACTCCGGCGATGATCCATCCTCCAACAACGCTCTAATAATCGTATGGAACAAACCCGCTGGCGACGGTCCGTTCGTCTACGCTGAAGGTTCATCTTCCGATTTGACCATATCGCCGTCTGACGACGCGGTAGCTTCTTGGTCTTTTGCGGGCGATATCCTCGGCATTTCTTATGTATATGGTGATAACGAGGGTTTTATTGCGATTGATGTGATGATGGGGATCGTTTCGATTCTGGCATCCGATCGTACCGTTCCCGATGTTGATGTTGTTGATGATGTCGCGATCATCAACCCTGCCAATAGGCTAACAGCGCAATTTACCGCGGGCCCAAATCCGGTATCACGCACATCAGGCACGGTAAATTTCTTCTGGCAGGGCGGATGGATTGACGACGCGGTGCTGACGATTTTCGACGCATCGGGTAATGTTGTCAACAGAATCGAGATCGCTGACGCGAGGACAGATTTGCCTTACGGCGATATAAACAGGTTGAAACCCGCCCTTACAACCGTATCGCCCACATCAACCGATTCCCGTCGCTCCGTCGGTTCGTGGGATCTGACGGATAGAAACAATCGTCCGATATCCGAAGGCACATATCTTGTGCGCGGCATGATTACCACATCAAACGGCGCCCGCGAGCGTGTGTCGATGATTTTGGGTGTACGATGATGTTTCACTTTCTCAATAAGCTCAGGCGTCACAGCACTGAGCTTATCGATTTTACTCAAACCTAAGCGCCTGTATCGGATTAAGACGCGCCGCCTTGCGTGCCGGATAGAAACCGAAAAATACGCCCACAAAACCCGAAAAAGCGAGCGACATCAATACTGTGGCCGGCTCGAAAACTGCGGCTATTCCAGCAACGTCGTTCATCACGTATATCAATACTACAGACAAAGCCACCCCAATCACACCGCCCATAACGCTCAGCACTATCGATTCGATCAAAAATTGCATCAAAATATCCCTCTCCCTCGCGCCGACCGCCATCCTTATCCCAATTTCCCGCGTACGCTCGGTTACGGATACGAGCATGATGTTCATGATCCCAATCCCACCAACCACAAGCGACACGCCCGCTATCGCCGCAAGCAAGGCAGTCATAGTGCGCGAAGTTTCGGTCGCGCGTTCCATTATTTCAGATTGGCTCCTAACGTTAAACGAGTCTTCATTCGTCCCTCTATGGCTGGCGACCAACGTCGCGAGAACCGCTCCCTGCACATCGGGGATAATATCCATTGTCTCGGTGCTTATCATTATCTGGTCGATAAATCGCGTCCCGCTCATCCGTTGCATCACGGTTGTTACCGGCAGCAACACGATGTCGTCCTGATCATCGCCCATATTTTGCCCGCGCTCTCTGAGCAAACCGATTATCCTCACCGGCATCGTGCCTATACGCACCGACGCGCCGATCGGATCGATGTTTGGAAAGAGTTCGTCCGCTACCGTTTTGCCGATCACCGCTACCTTGCCCGCGCTTCTTATATCCTGATCCGTAAACATCACGCCATCGTCGAGTTCCCAGTCGCGGATAACGAGGAAATCATCTGTTACTCCCATCGCCGTAGTTTGCCAGTTGCCAATCCCGCCCACAATGCGCCCACTCGCGCGGGAGACCGGTGAGATCGCCACGATGCCGGGCAACACGCGCAGACGTTCGATGTCTTGCAGCGTAAGTATACGCCGCGCGACATTCGTGCGGACACCGCCGCGCGCGCTCATAGACCCCGCGCGAACGGTAAGAACATTCGTACCCATAGCCTCAATTTGTTGCCGTATCTGTAGCTGCGCCCCCTCCCCTATCGCCACCATCACAATAACCGAGGCCACGCCGATAATGATACCGAGCATGGTCAAAAAAGATCGTACGCGATTGCGCAGGATGCTTTTACAGGCAGTTTTTATAAGACCGGACGTTCTCATTATTTATTTATCCATTGATAATGCTTTGTACTTTGGTATTTATATTATTGCGTGAATACGAACGGATAGGTAACTTCCGTCACGTCTCCCGGCTTGTCGATCTCTTCAAATTTCCAATTCCTAACTTTATGTACCACAATTCTTTCAAATTTAGGGTCATTCATTGTAGATTCTATCACTCTAACTGAAATTATTTTGCCAAATTCGTTGATGGCGAATCTGACAGTAATTCTTCCTTCCAGATCTGGTTTTTCGCGTAGAGCCCTGTTATAAGCGTGGCGCAATATGGCCGAATTCTGTGCAACAATGCGCTGAATGCTAGCCTTGCTTCTACCATCAGCCATAGGCTCATCGATATCCGGCAACGAATTATCGGGTTTCGTGAGGGAAAAAGCCATATATCCGGCATTCTGCTCCGCACCCAAGAACAGCAAAATTATGCATACGCCAACGCAAATTGCTCCGATGAATGCCAGATAAATTATCGGATCTACGTTTTTTTGCACAAGTCGTCGACCTCCTACTTGACCACCGGTTCATCACTAATAATCAACCCGTCCCTCATCCTTATCAATCGTTTCGCGTACGCGGCGATTTCTGGTTCGTGTGTGACGAGGACTATTGTCTTGCCGTTGTTATTCAAATCAATGAATAACT
Organism: Chitinispirillales bacterium; assembly: GCA_031286265.1. Taxonomy (GTDB): domain Bacteria; phylum Fibrobacterota; class Chitinivibrionia; order Chitinivibrionales; family Chitinispirillaceae; genus GUT77. The sequence goes on from JAITUP010000078.1 coordinate 5,978, forward strand.
GCATCACCTCTGCCGATGTCTGCGTATCAAGCGCGCCTGTCGGTTCGTCCGCCAATATCAACGGCGGATCATTGACGATGGCGCGGGCTATCGCTACACGCTGCTGCTGGCCGCCTGATAATTGATTAGGCATGTGGTCGAGCCTCTCCCCTAACCCGACTTTTTCGAGCGCGGCACGAGCGGCGGCACGGTAATCCATCTTCTTGCCGTGACGATAGTGCATGGGCAACTCAACATTTTCAAGCGCTGTGGTGCGGGCAAGCAAGCTAAAATTTTGAAAGACAAAACCGATTTTAGTATTACGCAAATCGGCAAGATTGCGACGATTCATGCCAAACACTTCCTTGCCGTCGAGCATAAACGACCCGGAATCCGGCAGATCAAGACAGCCGATAACATTCATCATAGTAGACTTGCCGGACCCAGACGCCCCCATAACCGCGACAAACTCACCCTCGTTGATAACAACATCAACACCGCGGAGCGCGTTTACGATAACGTCGCCCATGCGATAAGTTTTTACGATGGATGTTAGTTTGATTAGTGTTTTCATTTATGCACCCGCAACATATCGCCCACCCGCAACCTCTCATTGCATCCGTCAAGGACAACAAGGCGATTCGCCCTTGCTCGATCGCAGATCGTACCGTTCCCATCTGCCCCATCGTATTCCCTGATTACGTTAAACGTCAATTCAAACGGAATCTGCCCGCGCTTTACGGGGAGGACGTTTATCGACATCCCGGAAAAAGTATTTTTCACATCGATTACCGGATTTCCGTCTATTATCGCTTTGACAATCCCCACCAAACGATAGCCCACGTGCGCTTTTGACGCGAACAGTTCTTGCTTGATAGGATCGTCGGCGTAAAAACCTGTCGTATATGGACGGTGTTCTATAGCATCAAGTTCTTTTTGCCACCAGTCTTTGATTTTGTAGTTTTGCGGATTGGCCATGTATGTGTCTATGGCGTCCCTGTATACTTTTACTACCGACGCGACATAGTGGGCGCTTTTGTTTCGGCCTTCTATTTTGAACGATACCGCGCCGGAGTCGATTATATCCGGCAATATGTCAATCACGCATAAATCCTTGGAATTCAGAAGATACACCCCGCTATCGGCCTCTTCTTCCGCATCGAATCCGTCGTGTTGTTGATTGACGGTCTGATCGTTTGGAACGATTTTGTATTTGAATCTGCAGGGTTGAGGGCAGTCGCCTAAATTGGGATGACGTTTGTTATAATATGTGCCTAACAGACAGCGGCCCGATATCGACACGCACATTGCGCCGTGGATGAAAATTTCCGTTTCCATTATGCCGGACGACGACAGTCGGCGTATCTGTTCCAAGTTTAACTCTCTGGGTAGAATGACGCGGCTTATTCCCTGTTCCCGCCAAAACTTCATGGACGCGGAATTGAAGCAACCGTTTTGCGTGCTTAGGTGGAATTGGATATTGTCGTCACCAAAATTTTTTTTAAGTATCAGCAATACACCGGGATCGCTTATGATAAACGCGCTCGGTTTGCGACCCAGAGCGGCGACTTGTTTCAATGTATTCTCTATCGATTCGAGCATCTCGTCATACGGCATGATATTTAAGACACCGTAGACGCGCTTATCAATGCCGTTGGCGTAATCAATCAATTCTCCAAATTCTTCAACCGTGAAATTAGGTGAGTGCGCGCGCAGATTAAACCGGCCGATGCCCGCGTACACCGCGTCCGCGCCATGTGAAAACGCAGCTTCGGCGCAAGCGAACGAGCCGGCTGGGGCTAACAGTTCTGGCATCTACCCTCTGCCGATCTTTCCGCCGCAAGTTTCAACGCTTCATCGAGCGCGGTCCTGTAGGCTTCCTTCCGGTTCATGCCGGGAATCTTGGTGCGAACAGTCTTGTCTTCCACAATAAATACCGCCGGTATTCCCTGCACTCTGAAATATTGCGTGATTTCCCTGTGGATGTCTACATCCACCCTCATAAACAGCACACGATCCTTATATTCCCTCTTGAGCTCCTCGATTGTCGGCTCAAGCGCCCTGCACGCCCCGCACCACGACGCCCAAAAGTCAACCATCACCGGGATTTCCGACTTCACGATGCGATCGGCTAACTGCTGAGACTCGTCAGCCCTCCTCTGCGCACAACTCGCTTGTACACCAACCAAAAGCAACATAAACATCACGGCAACAACTCTCATACCTTACCTCCGTTTATTTCATTAAAATTGCGCAACGTACCCCACCCTCAACTCTCTGCTCCAACCGACAGAAGACCAGTTCCATCTCCGTATTCCATTCTCGTCTATATATGAGCCACTGCGCCTCTGTTTATTTTCCAGCACGTCTTTCATGTCGAATTGCAAATGAAAATTTGGAGAAAACGCCCACCGTAGCCCAAAGTTGAGAAAACCGCGGAACGGGTTGCCGTACGACGGATCGCCATACTTACCGGTCAGATCGTCAAACGCGCAATTGTATTCCATAACGAGCATCAGTTCGTTGTTGATACCCAAGTCGAAGCCAACGAGGAAATTTGGCCACGACGCGTTATCAAGGTCGTCAAGCGAGTAGTTGAGCGTCCCGTGGAAGCCTATTTGGACAGCGTTGAGCATTATGAAATTTTTGCTCGCGGCCAAGAAGAATCCGGGCGATTTGTAGACGTAGCCGTTGTAACCGAACTCGGCCTCATTCGCCAAACCGCCAAAACCCTGATTATCAAAGCCGATAGCCACGGCCGGCGTTAAATAAGTTTCATCGAAAATACGATATTTTATCATCGCGCCAATATCCGGGAGGCTGTACCACCTCACATCGCTGCTGTAGCCTATTACCCCTTCTCCGCCGTAGGAAAGCCCGAAAGTAAGCCGATCGCTCACCCCTGCCTGCAATCCGGCTATGAGCCCGCTCCCGTAGTTATCTCTTGTGGCGTAGACCTTGATATCAAACCCTACGCTTCCTTTGGGAAGACCGCCGGCGGTATGCCCGTCTATAAGCCTGCTGGGCGGAGCCATCTCGGAACCATATACCCGTAGCGACGGCATTAACATTGCCGACATCGCCATGAAAAGAACGCCCGATAGCACTGTGCGGCGAAATTTTATCACACTCGTTTTCATCAATTAATTACCTTTCTGTTTTTGTTTTCTGATGCGTTCTTCGTTTTCTCTGCGCACCCTGAATTTCATTCGATCGTGTTCCGCGTTCGTCCTCGAAAAATAGTGCCTCCCCGTTCCATCCCAAAGCGCGACAAAAAACATCGCGTCGGTAACGTCGGGCTTCGCGCTCGCCTGAATCGCTCCGCGCCCCGGTGAAGCGATGGGGCCGGGAGGCAATCCCGCGAAACGACGAGTGTTGTAGGGAGACGGATTATTCAATTCCGACACGTAGAGCGGGCCGTCAAATTTGCGAAAAATATAGCGGACGGTCGGATCGGCGCCAAGCGGCCAGCCCTCGCGCAGCCTGTTATGAAAAACACCCGCGATCTTCCCCCGCTCGGAGGCAAGCGTCGCCTCCTTTTCAACAATGGCGGCAAGCGTGATTATCTGATGATCCGTATATCTTTCCCTGATAGCCGGGTTCCAGTCGATCCCCGCCATCACTTGATTGAAACGCGCAACCATCCGGCGGACGACATCGGCGGCGTTAGCGTTTTCAGGCAAACGATAGGTATCGGGAAATAAATAACCCTCAAGCGATTTCACGTCGACGCCAAGCGATGCGATGAACGTCGAATCGAGGCACAAATCCACAAACCCGGCCGAATCTATCTCCTCAATCTGCGCCGCCACCACCGCGGCGGTCTGCTCTATGGTCAAACCCTCCTTAACAAATATCGTCCTCTCAATAACCTCCGGCCTCTGCATCAGCCTCTCGGCGGCGTTTATCGCGCCCTCGCCCCCAATAAAAGTGAACCGACCGGCCTGCATCCTCTCTATGTAGTCGTTATAGCGAAGCCAGTAATAAAACATCTTGCCAGACCTGACCACCCCAAGCGCCTCAAGCGTATCGGCAACAACAAGCGCGCTGGTGCCGCGTTCAATCACAACCAACACCTCGTCGCCGCCGCCCCTGCCCATCGGCATAAAATAATGGTTAAACGACCAAACGGCGATACCAATGACAGCAAGCAGTAGCAACAAAGATATGGTAACTAACTTTTTTATCATCTCACCCCTCTACGAATTGAATTAAAACGAACATTATAAGCATTATCGATTCCATGATTAACTATTGCGTTACGTACGCCGTATGGCGATATCATTACGGTAATATAATATGTGCGTGTATGGGTAGTTCCACTTTAAACCCAAATTGTTCATTAAAAGTAAGGGGTAAAATCTGTTTAAAATCTTTTTTTTAAAACTTTTTTTTAAAATGTGTCGCCTCACCCTCTGACGCCGCTCCGTAATGTTTGGGACAACAAAGGGGTCGTATGAATGGATATTAACCCGGCGGCAATTAACTTCAACGTTAAAATCAAAGCCTTTAAAGTCTTTAAAATCAAAATCTTTAAAATCAAATTCTTTTTTGGTGACAGGGGCTCCGCCCCCGTAACGCCCCCATTCTAAAACCGACTACGCTAAAACCCTTACCCTTAA
>JAITUP010000160.1 GCA_031286265.1 Chitinispirillales bacterium
ACGCTTAAATCTAACCTCGCGGCTTCGACTCCAAGGCTGGGTACAGACGGTTGGCTAAACTTTGCCTGATACGGTATCGCACCGTATTATACTACACACGCCGAACCGGCGCACTCATATTACAGCGTCCTTTTCTTGTGTCGGCAACGTTATGCTTATTCCACTTTAAAATTGCATTTGCATTGTCCGGCGGCATCACGGAGTAACGTGCAATCGTCGCGGGTGATGAGGTGCAATTTTGAAGTGGAGCTACTATATTTTTTATCAACCAGTGACCGCAGCAAGTCTTCATCAAAAAAATCAACCGGCGCGTCTACGCCGGTCCAATAACGAAACGATTCCAATCCCTGATATAACAACATCATCAAACCGTTTTTTGTATTGCATCCAACTTCACCCGCTTCTCTTAAAAAACGTGTAACATCCGGGTTGTATATCACGTCAAATACCGTCATCCCCGGATGAAACAAACTTTTGTCAAGCGGAGTATCGTCGATATCGGGATACATGCCTACACTTGTACAGTTGACAAGAAGGGAGCAATCGGCGAACGCGTTGATACTGTCTGACGATCCTAATTTACAATGTTTTATGGTGATGCTCGTCGATGTATTTTTTATTTTTTCAAGTGACGATGTCAGCGCCGCGGCTTTTTCAACAGATCTCGCGGCTATGGTCAGCGATTTACATTTTTTATCCACGAGCATTGCCGCGCCAAGCGTTTTCGCCGTTCCCCCGCTTCCCAGTATTACCACATTGTCGTCGCCCGATAAACTATGCCCCGACAATTGCAACGCCTTATAAAAACCGATTGGATCGGTAGTAGTCCCGCAAAGCCTCCCGTTTTTCATATACAATGTGTTGACCGTCCCTGTAGCCATAGACAGTTCCGAAATTTCATCGCAAAATTTAAGCGCGGCTTCCTTGTGCGGGATTGTTATGTTGGCTCCGGCCATAGACGCGCGCAATGTGTAGATCGCGTTATGTAAATTTTCAGGCGGAACGCTTAACGGTATATATGTGTATGGTAGCCCAAGCGCTTGAAACGCGCGATTATGTATCTGCGGCGATATCGAATGGGCCACGGGAAATCCGAGCAAACAAACGCATTTCGTGTTGCCGCGTATTATTGATTTCATTAAAATATCCTATGTGCTCATTCCACTTTAAGATGGTATCCGCGTCGTCCGACGACATCACGGAGTAACGTGCGGTTCGTTGGGCGACGCGGGTATTATTTTAAAGTTGAACTATTATAAATCGATCACTTTCGACGCAATTGAAAAATAAATCAATATCCCGCCGATATCCGCAAGGCTTGTGATGAGCGGCGCGCTTGCGGTAGCCGGATCCTTGCCGAATCGCTGTAATACGAACGGAAGCAGCATTCCCACAATGCAACTTGCCATAACTATCAACACCATAGACACCGCCACCACAATTCCAACAGACGTGCCGCCTCTGAAATACGCGATTCCAAAAACAGCCGCGCCCATTGTCAAACCAAGAAGCAGCGATACAAAAAATTCTTTTAAAAACATCTTCCATAAGTCGTCCATTTTAACGTCGCCCGTCGCGAGCGCGCGCACAAGAAGCGTCGCGGATTGCGAGCCCGCGTTGCCGCCGCAACCCACAAGAAGCGGCATGAAAAATACAAGCGCCACAACCGCCGCTATTATCTCTTCAAAAAATAAAATCCCAAAACCGGAAAAAACATTGATGAACACAAGCAAAACAAGCCAACCGATCCGCCTGCGGAATAAAAGCGAAACCGCCGCCTCGCGGATGCTCTCGATCGGCCCTTCGCCGCCCGCTTCCATGCTCACCGCGCCGAGCTTGTGAAAGTCTTCGGTCACCTCGGCCTCGGCCACGTCCATAAGGTCGTCGATTGTTACGATCCCAAGCAGTATCCCCGCCGAATCGACCACCGGAAGCGCGAGGTAGTTGTATTTTTTGATCATCGCGACGGCCTCTTCCTGATCGCAGTATCCGCTCAAAGATGCGATGTTGCCGTCCATCACCGCTCTCACCTTTGTTTCTGGCGGCGCGAGTATCAGGTGTCGCAGCGATACTTCGTCAACGAGTTTCCCTTTTTCATCTACCACGAACACTACGTTAATCGTCTCGCTCGCCCTGCCGTACTCTCTGATGTGCGATAGCGCTTCTTCGACCGTCATCTCCGCTTTGATGTCTACGAAGTTCGGGGTCATCACCCTGCCTATACTGCCTTCCGGGTATCCGAGCAGCCAACGCGTTTCTTTCAAGTCTTCCGGCGACAGGAGGTTAAACAATCGGCGCGTTACCTCCGCCGGCATTTCGTCTATAAGCGCGGCGCGGTCGTCTGGATTAAGTTCGGCAAGCAGTACGCGCACTTCGTGGTTGGTCAGACCCCCGAGCATTTCGTCCTGTAATTTAGGCGTGAGTTCCGAAAAAACCTCCGCCTCAAAAGACCGCGGCAAGAAGCGCAGCAACAATACTCGTTCCGGCTGCTCAAGCGATTGTAGCAAGTCCGCGACTTCCGCTGGCGGCCAGATGACGAGCGCGTCACGCATCGCCGCCCATTGCCGCTCACGAATAAACTGGACAATCTCGGGTGTCAAAAGTTCCTTGAGCATAAGATCCGGCGCACCTCTGTTGTTTTATTGATCCTACGACCGGACATCGCGCCATACCGTCCAACGGCATAGCATAATATCTAATCGGTATTTCAATATTTTGAAAAAAAGTTTATTCAAGAACCAAACTTCGATCCCGCAAGGAAGTTATCCGCTTCCTGTATTTGCACTGCCGGCATGGCAGACGTGTTCCTGCGACTCACATAAGACGCGTTGCTGCGAGACGATACCTTCAAATCATCATAAAAATTGGCTACCGTAAGCATCAAATACGGTATCATCAGAAAAAAGCACATGGCCTTTATCGGTAACGCCTCAAAAAGGAGCCAGCCCACCGTAAACGCTTCAAATTCCGGCAACACATGTGTCAGTAAAATTATCGGCGACAGGGCGAGCAAAAACCATCCCACGAAACTCAGCATAAGTCTGGTGAATTTCCATTTGTGTCCCTTCATCATAAATCTGCTTGTCTTTAGCGCCTTGAGCGGTTTTATAGTAGGGCTGTCGCGCATGATGAAAAACGCTATGGAATAGCTAACGGCTTTTGTTATTCCCAAGACGATTGATATCAGCCCCCACAATGCCGCCCACAGTATAACGTGAAGCATATTCTGGTGGAGTACGACGGCGCCGGCGACAAGCGGGATAAGCGGCAGCATACTCCACGATATTATCAAACTGACAGTACGGAAAAACAGCATACAAGCGGATGAAAAGTTTCTGAAACCGCCAAAAACTCCAAGCATGGCAATTTTTTCGCCCTCAACCCTGTTTAGACAAATGCTGGAAAACCCCAACTGAAACGGCCCGTTTACCATAGACACAATCAGCAGGGCTAAAAGCATAACGATGATAACGATAATGATTATAATACCTACCATCGGCAGATGTTGCGGGATAACCGTCATGAGAATATCGCCTATACTCATACCATCCAATCCCATCATCGACTTTATCATCCTCATGTCAAAACCGGCGGTAAGGGCGGGCAAATCCGCGGAATCCGCGAAAAATTCGGCCAGGAGGCTGTCTATTCCGCGCGAATCCAGCGCGGTGGAAGTAGACGAATCCACTAAATTCGAAAAAAATCTATCCAGTTCAGGATGTTCCAAGCCTGCCTGATCCAACTGCGATTTGAAAGCGGCGAGACGAGCGCTGTCCGATTCCGCCTCAAGGTCGGCGCCGAGCAGGTTTTTTTCGACAAAAGACATCAAAAGTTCGTTCCACGCGCCATTTTCAGATTCCACAGGCAGTGAATAGCTCGGAAGAAAAGCAGATAAAAACGCGCCTGGCAAGGCAATTAACGTGGTCATAATGAAGGCGGCAATAAACATTTTGCCCCACACGCCGCGCAGTTGGCTACGCGCGGCCGCACGCAGTTTTTTGTTTGAACGAACCGATTTATAACCCATGCGCCCCCCCGTGCTTGCCGGCTGGCATTTTTAGCTAAGCTTTTGTAGGTACAATATGTATAGCGGCCGAATTTTTTATAATATCCCACGTAAACAGAATATACATCACGGTCAAACCACTGCGCAATAGCGGCAGAAAATTAAAGTTTTTCGTAAATTATGCCCACTCTTCATTTAAAATATCCCCCTTTATCCCAATAATAACCTTCTTTACAGGTATCTTTCGTTCTGCGCTCGCAACCGCACGTTGCGCTATTTGCAATAATCCCGCACAGCAGGGGACTTCGAGCATTACAACGGTAAGAGTGTTAATTTTTGAGATATCGACCATTATTTTAATTTTTTCGACATACTCGTCTTTCCACGAGTCCAGTTTGGGGCAGGCGATCGCGAGAGTACGGTTTTTTAGAAAACTGTTATGAAAATTGCCAAAGGCGTAAGCCGAGCAGTCCGCGGCAAGAACCACATCGGCCTCCTTAAAATATGGCGCCTGCGGATTCAGCAAAAACAACTGAACCGGCCATTGTGATAGTTGGGAGCTGATTACGGTATTGTCGACCTCTTTGTTATCAGAATGTCCAAATGACATTGCCATACTTCCGGGACATTGGTACGCATTATCACTGTTTGCCGCGTTAATTTTTATATCGCGTTCTTCAAATTTGATGGCTCCTAACGGGCACTCGCCGATACAGGCTCCTAATCCGTCGCAAAACGTTTCATCTATTATGCGCGCTTTTCCATCAACTAACTTTAACGCCCCTCCGCGGCAACTTTCGACGCAGGAACCGCATCCGTTACAAAGGTTTTCATCAATTTTAATTACTTTTTGTTTCATTTTATATAATTCCTCGTATTAAATTAATTAAAAAAAGTTACATTTGTTTTTTTCATATTTTTCCCCTAACCGGTATCCTTAACACTGTCTTCAATTTATCCTTTTCCACTTTCCTGAAATCCGATAAATATATTTCATGGTGGCGTCTTTCATTGTTTATATCATTTACCAAATTGTTTTTTTCGATAAAATTTTCGATTTTTTCTATTGTTTCCGGCTCATCGTCAAATGAGCCTATGTGCATACATTGAACGCACAATCCTTCCGTTATTTTTGTGTACTTTGCATTTTCCGTGTTTATTTTCTTTTTGTTTAATACTTCGTTGCAAGCCCATTCAAATATTTTTTTATCAACAAATTCAGGCAGCCTTATCATTGCGGTCCATAAAAATTTAGATTTATCCATTACATCCTTTTTATTTTCAACAGTCCAAAACCCTTCAAGAGGCGGAACGACAAAATCGAAATAACCTTCCGGGGTATTTTGTTTCTTTTTGCTCATTTTTATTGCATACAGAATACCATACAGTAATTCAACGGCCTTGCCAAATTCTCCGCTCTCGTCATTAGGGTCGCCTTTCCCGTCAACAGCCGCGTAGGTTATTTCCGGAACGTCTATTATCGCGGGAGTGGTCTTGGGTAAATATAATTCTTTATATTTCTTTTTATAATCCAAAACGTCGGCCATGATATCCTCCATATAAATATTTGATATGATAAATGCAAAAAATAATATATGGATTAACAGGTATCAATATCTTTTTAATTATTTCCACTCCCCCGCCATACCGAAAATTATA
>JAITUP010000186.1 GCA_031286265.1 Chitinispirillales bacterium
GATTGTAGACACTCAGTCCCTTTTCACCGAACAATATCTTGAGCATAAGAGCTCGTATAGCAGGTTGTTGGAAAACTCTTTTTTTATGAAAAAAATGGACATATAAAATGGAGGGTAAACTACAAAACAACAGTAATAAAAAAACAAGCCAACAGCGTTGGCAAACGTCATAACAGGCAGGTCACTGACCTGTATGGGGGTAATTATACCCAAAAAACAAAGAAAAAAGAAAGAAAAAAGCTTTTTTTGAACTTTTTGAAAAAAAAACTTGCGCGGGCATCATAGCAGGCAATATTTGTACGTTAAGAGCCTTCTGCCTAACTTAGAGGCGGGACTCAGGCTCTCGTTGGAGGTGTATTTTGAGGAGCTTGAACTTTATTGGAAGCAGGAGAAGAGGCTGTTGGCTACACTGAAAAACTTGATGCGCAAAGAGCGTTACGCTACAGCTTATAAGCTCGCTCAATCGCTTCCAGGCATTGCAGAACTGACGGCTTTGAGGTTAGTTTTGGAACTCGGCGAGGACTTCAGCCGTTTTAGTTCCGGCGCCAAGATCGCCGCGTTTCTTGGGTTAGGCGGTACAGAGTACTCATCGGGAGATACTCAAAAGCGTGGCGGAATCACTAAACAGGGAAGCCGCATGATACGATCGTGGCTAATAGAAAGCGCTTGGATTGCAGTCGCTAAAGACCCAGCAATGCGGGAATTTTATACAAGGATACGCTATAACACCGGATGCCGTAAAAAGGCGGTCGTAGCAGTAGCTAGAAAATTGGTAACACGATTGCGAAGTTGCATCGTAAATAACGTCGAATATACGTTTGGAGTGATAGAATAGTCTAAAAATTAAGAATAAAAAGCTGATTTTATACTATAAAACTTAACAAAAGTAAGGAAATAACATAAAAATAGACTTTTTCAACCTGAGTTCGGGAATCGAGTGTACTACGTTGCCCCCCTTGTGGCTTATAAAAACGCCACGCCCCTGCAGATTGTAGACACTCAGTCCCTTTTCACCGAACAATATCTTGAGCATAAGAGCTCGTATAGCAGGTTGTTGGAAAACTCTTTTTTTATGAAAAAACTTAACCTATAAAACGGAGGATATAAACTACAAAACAACAAAAAAAAAATCAATCCAACGGCGTGGGCAAACGCCATAGTAAGCGGGTCACCGACCTGTATGGGGGTATTATACCCAAAAAACAAAGAAAAAAGAAAGAAAAAAGCTTTTTTTGAACTTTTTGAAAAAAAAACTTGCGCGGGCATCATAGCAGGGGGGCTATCGTATCGGGGCGTTACGGGGCAGAGCCCCGTCACCAAAAGATTTTTAAGATTTTGACTTTGATTTTGTGCTTAATGGAAAATTTGGGTTTAATTTTATGTTACCCGGCTACGGTGAATTTATTATATTACCGCTATTGATGTGTTTTTGTACACTATAATCATTTTTTACCGATTTTTGAAGGGAGGGCGGAAAAATGCGCCTCAAGTCTTTTATTGCGGTTTGCGGTGTTTTGGCGGTGTTTGCCGGTTGCGGCGGCAGTGGCGAGCCTGTGGAGGTTATCGAACAGACACACGATAACGGCGCGAAGCGGGAGGTTATCACTTACGTCGGCAAGCGGGACAACGTGATACGCAGGGTGTTCTACTCGCCGGAAGGCAACATGATGTCTGAGCAGACCTTCAAGGACGGCAGGCCCGACGGCAAGCGGATTACCTACTTTCCCGACGGCACGGTCAGGCAGGAAGTCAACTTCAGAGACAGCCTCCTGCACGGGCCCAGCAAATCGTGGTATTCAAACCGCCAGCTCGAAAGCGAAGCCGAATACGTTGACGGTCAGTTGGTGGGACGGGTTGTCGCGTACTTTGAAGACGGCCAAATCGCAAGCGAGGTCACGTATCAGGACGGAAGGAAGCATGGTGAAGAAATTGAATACCATCCTAACGGAAACAGAAAATTGGTCAAAACTTTCAATGCCGGTATTCAGGAAGGGGTAGAAATCGAATATTTTGAAAACGGCAACGTCAGGGCGGAATTTCTCTACTCCAACAACGCGCGGAATGGACGATTCAGGATGTTGCACCAAAACGGGAGGGTGGCCAAGGCGGGAACGTATGTAAACGGACGGTTTCAGGATACGTTAGTGCAATTTAACTCGGCCGGCAGGAGAGAAGCGCTGGCGATTTATGATCGTGGGCAGAAAACTTTCGGGCAGTCTTTTGTGAACAGATAAAAAAATTATATCCAAAAGATTAAAGTCAAATTTCTTTGGCTTTAATCTTTTGACTTCAATCCCTTTAGTATTTCAATGATGATTGACCTATGCAGTATCATTGTTGCCAAAATCGGAATGGCGTTGTACCACCATTGGATATCGTGGAATGTATTTAAGCCTAAAAATGCTACCAGCACCAAAAACGCGGGCATGAATCTCATTATCGGGTATTTTACCGGGAACAGTCTACCTGAGATGACGGTTCTTAAATAGAAATAGACTAAAAATGCCGCACCGGTGGAAATAGCCGCGCCGCGCGCACCGAGGAGCGGGACAAGATAAAAATTCCCGACCAAGTTAACTAACGCGCCGGCTAACGCCACAATCAAATAAAGATGCGTCCGTTTCTTCAATCCCATGCCGATGCCGGTGATATCGCCTACAATGTGTATGATTGGCGCGATGATTAAAAACGGCATTATGTAGACCGCGTCTCTGTAGGACGGCGCGAGAATCAGTATGATAATATCTTTGAAAAGCAGTAATGCCCCACCGGCGGCCAATGTCGCTACCGCCGCGTATTTAAACATGTTTTCAAAAAAGCGATAGTCCCGGCGATCCGCCTCATACCTTTCAAACGCCGCGGGAGCCCAATATATGTTGAAACCTGTTTGTAGCAGCGTCAACAAAAACACATATTTGCTTGCGACGGCATAAAGGCCGATTTCTTCAAACGGTGAATAAACGCGCAGCGCGATTTTGTCCATGCCCTGAAATATAAACATCACCGCAAGAACGGGAACCATGGGCAGCCCATAGCTGAGGATCCGCTTCAGTTCGGCGCGGTTAAAAATCGCCGTTTCTATTTTTCGCGTCCAGAATCGCCGTTCCGCAAAAATGTATATAAGTATGGAAACGGAAGAATGAGCAATAATCCCCCAAATAATAGCATGAAATGTAGACGCGATGAATTTTGCATAAAACACCACGGTAACAAGATAGGCGATCGCGCCGGCAATCTGCCCTGCCGACAGCACGTGTCCGCGCTTGCTCAGGCGAATGAGGCCAAGCGCATAATTATTAATCGCAAATAATACGATGCTACACGCAAGCAAAAGCATCGCCGTGAAATCCGGCTCATTGAAAAGCGCCGCCGATACGGGCTGCCAAAAAAACAAGGTGCAAGACGATATGGCAATCGTCGCGGTAATCGAAATAAAAAAGCATAACCACACGAATGAAGCCTTCTCGCTCTCACCCTTTTCATGATACATCCGCAAAAAACTTTGATCCGCACCCAAAAGCCCGAGCTGAAACACAGACATCAACACCAAACGAAACATCGCGGACTTCCCAAATTCCTCCGGAATAATCAGGAGCGTTATTATCGGAGCGGAAAGAAACGAGATGGCAGCCGTTACCCAGCTACCGTAGGAAAATGTTATAAATCGTTTTATCATTTTATTTTGGGCAATCTTTCACAATTTCCTGCCCTAATCCATCCCTAAGTAATTTTCTTCTAATCATAGAAGCAATATAACTTATGGACGGAGAGACAAAATTGAAATTTTGAGAAAATTTTTTCACAAATTTCTTGCGTTTCGTGGATGTCATCACGTATATTATGTGCGGAAAGGGCGATGTTGAAAATACTATCTCTTGTCGCGTGATGACAGTAAAACAAGTCAACTGTTTCGAAAAAACTTACAAAAAATGCAAAACGTCAGTACCAACAACAACATCCTGATATCAATAGTAATAGTGAACTACAAGGTCCCGTATTGTCTCATCGAGGCTCTTGACTCGCTCCGTCTCGCTAAACTCTACGACCGCGCCGAGGTAATAATTGTCGATAACGCCTCGGGAGATGGATCGCGGGAAATTATCGCCTCGAAATTTCAAGAGGCGCGGTGGATACAACTCAAAAAAAATATCGGTTTCGGCAGCGCCTGCAACATCGGCGCGGAGGCCGCGAGCGGCAAATATCTTCTTTTACTCAATCCAGACGCCGTAGTTTCCGCGGATACGCTTGCAAACGCGGTAGAGTTTATGGAAAAGCACCCGTCGGCGGGGCTTATGGGGCCAAAGATTTTGAACCCCGACGGTACGCTGCAGCTCAGTTGCCGCCGTTCTATCCCCACGCCCTCGGTGGCGTTTTACTATTTTGCCGGGTTGAGCAGTCTGTTCCCGAATAGCCGCCGTTTCGGGCGTTATCACCTTACCTATATGGACGAGAACGAAACCGCGCAGGTGGAAGTCATTTCCGGATCGTTCATGTTTATGCGTCTCGAGCTTTTCAACGAGATCGGCGGGTTCGACAGGCGTTTTTTCATGTATGGGGAAGATATCGATCTTTGCTACAGGATCGCCTTGGCGGGGTATGAGGTGTGGTATTATCCGGAAACTCAGATCGTCCACCAAAAAGGCAGGAGTTCGGCGAAGCGCCGCATCAGGTCGCGTATCAATTTTTATGGGGCAATGATTATTTTCCTGCAAAAATATCACGATTCGCAGGGCACACGTACTCCGCGGTGGCTCACGTGGGCGGGAATCGTGTTTTTAGCTATGCTGAACATCGGCGCAATAACGCTCCGCGCTATTGCCGCGCCGCTCGTCGACATAGCTATATTAAACTACATCCTATGGAACATACTAAAATCGTGCGCATGCAGCAATATAATTAGCCGCACATTCGGCCCATATATCCTCGAATGCGGGCCCGAACCCCTCTACACGGCGGCGCCGTTGATGCCGCTTATCGGCAACGCGTCAATCAGCTTTGCTTTTGTGTTTTTATTCGCATATAATAACGTATATTCCGTTAAACGGCACAGGTTGAAAAATTTGTTTTTTTCAGGTATTATGAGTTCGGCGCTGGTCATGTCCGGTGTGCATTTTTTGACGGATTATCCCAAGTTTGAGTTTGGTCTTACGCTCGTGTTTTCCATATTCTTCTTTATTTTCTGGCGGGTCGCCCTGTCGGGTCTTGGAGCGTTTTGGAGACTTGTGAAAAAAAATGAAAAAAGGTATTGACACGCGCGGTTCCATATATTATCTTACCATATTGTAGCGCGAGAGTAGCTCAGTGGTAGAGCTCTACCTTGCCAAGGTAGCTGTCGCGGGTTCAAGTCCCGTCTCTCGCTCCAATTTTTAGAAGAACCCCTTTTTTCCGGCGGCATAGCCAAGTGGTAAGGCAGAGGTCTGCAAAACCTTTATTCCCCGGTTCAAATCCGGGTGCCGCCTTAGTACAGTATCGACGTACCGATCTTTTCCGCGATCTCCTTGCCTACCATTTCCTCGATAATCTTGAGTGTAAACGGGATTGCTGTGCCTACCGCGCGGCTTGTGATTATGGTGCCGTCCGTTGCTACATCCTCCTCAACTATCTTTGCACCCTGCATTTGACCCTCGCAACTGGGATAGCAGGTCGCTATTTTGCCTTCGAGTATTCCCGCTTTCGCGAGGACCGTCGGCGCGGCACAGATTGCGGCGCAGATTTTGCCGGCGGAATGGGCGGAGCGGATGAGCGCGAGCAGTTTTTCGGAAGTGGCAAGATTACCGCCGACCCCAGGACCACCGGGGAGAATGAGGGCATCAAACGGGCCGGCAAAATCATCAAAGAGCATATCGGCTTTGACGCGAATATCACGGCCGCCGCGCACTTCTAAAGAGTTGAGACCCAATACGGTCACCTTGATCTCGGCACGGCGTAGAAGATCGATGATTGTGACAGCTTCGATTTCCTCAAAACCGTCGAAAAGTATGGTAATTGCGTGTAGCATATTTGCGCTCCTTGCTAAGGTATAGTTATTCCACTTTAAGATGGCATTTGCGTTATCTGGCGACATCACGGGCGATGCAGGCGCTATTTTAAAGTGGAATCATTATAATAATATCAGCCTGCCCACATTGTCGCGTTCAAATTGCACAAGATTACTTTCAATAACCCTCCCCCGTTCACCGTGCAATACGAGCCTGACGTTTACAACATTATCGTTCACCGCCTCTCCGACCGAATTCAAACCGTCCCATAGGACCGACGACGGGATGATGTTGCCGCCGGAAAAGGTTTTTATGCTGGAACCTCTTTCGTTGTCTATCCTCAAAACCCATGATCTCAAATTTATATTGCCGTCGACTTGCAGGCTGAACAAAAATTGACCGCTGCCAACGTCCTGCGCTTCGAGGCCGACGCGGAGACCGTCGTCGCCTATGGTGGTTCGTCTGAAGGCGCTATGGAAAATAGTTCCGTATTTTTCATTTCCCTCGCCGTAGCCGCCTATCACGGCGGTTGATGATGACCGGTTTATGAATACCACCCCAAGGCTTGCGAAAAATTTGTGTTTTATGGATTCGTTTCTTGGTCTGATGAAACTTACACCCGCCGATCCCGTTATCGTTTGACCCAAATTTTCGTTTGATGTGTGAATGTGGGACAGGTCGAAGTTGAGACGTGCCGTTCCCTCCGTGTTACTGATGGCGCCGTCATCGCGAATGTTAAAGCGGAGCATAAAATCATACGGTAAATAGTGCATGCGCGGACTGGAGGATAGTGTCCCGCCGGCGCCTACGGAAATACCAAAAAAATCGGCAGTGCCTTTGTCGTCAACAACGGTTTTATGAAACGCAAGCCTGAGTGCGCTATTTTTCATCATGCGGGGAATATCGGCGCTAAACGCGACGTTAGCGGAGATAGTCTGATCGCCATCGGAATCCAATACGTCGACCGATACGCCTGTGTGTATGGAATTGACCGGCGTAACAAGCCCTAAACTTAGAAAAATATCTTCATTGCTCGTATACATCCCACCAACAGAAAACGCGGATTTGCTTGATCTGTATGAAGCGTTCGGATATTTGAAATTTGTGCTGTGTTGTTGATTAAGATGTTCTTCGTATGTCATTATTTTACTGACAGGGACGACAAACACGCCTCTTACGTCAAAATTTTCATCATCAAGGTATTTGAAATCAACACCAAGGGTATATCCGGGATTGTTACCGATAAGCGCCGGATTGTAGAAAACCGCAAACGGTGTGCCAAAACGGCTATACTGCCAATCGAAAGGGCGGGAAAATAATGGGGTTGATAATGACAACACACATGTTAACACAACCGACATAATAAAAGAAACGGGGCGGGATGACGATGATCTTAGCATTTTCACAGTCCCCTCCCCATTGCCTCGTTACGGTTAGCGTCGATTATCCTATCCTGAGCGGCATAAGAAGGAACAAATCTTCACTATTTTTGTCTTTCTCGTCCGCGTATTCCGGAAATATCAGGCATGCGCTTATCTGCGTATTGACCTCAAATCGCACTTTTTCTGTTTTTATCGTGTCGAGAATTTCCATAAAAAATTGACCGTTAAAACCCATAATGTGCTCTTCACCGGAATATTCTACCGGCATGTTCCATTTTGTTTCGCCTCCGGTTTCTATATTTTTAACCGTGGCCTCCATATCGCCGGTTCTGAATATTAGCTTAACGAGACGGTCTTTTTGACTTGATAAAATCGCGGCGCGGCCAATCGTTTCAAGCATGGCAACTCTATCGGCAACGATTTTTTTAGGATTATTTTTGGGAATCACCCTGTCATATTCCGGATATTGTCCCTCAATAAGTTTTGACACCATTGCAAACGACGGTGTCGAAAAAGAAATATATCTTTCACCAATCACAACTTTTAGCGATTCGTCCTTATCTTTGGAATCGGTTATGCGCATCAGCGTTTCTACACTTTTTCGCGAAACAATTTTGCTAAGACTTTCTTCAACGGGCAAATTAATATCAACAAATGAGTGCCCGAGGCGACTTCCATCGGTAGCGACCATTCCGGTTTTATCCGATGATAATTCCCACAAAATGCCACACAAAACGGGGCGCGTTTCATCTTTTGAAGCCGCAAAAGATGTTTTTTGTATGATTTCACGAAGAACAAAACCGTTTATGCTCAACTCCACTCCGTCTTTTATTTCAGGAACACCTGGAAAATCGCTTGAATCGGCCCCCGCTTCCTTATGGAAACCTTTTTGAGACGCAGATTCCATAAGCATTACCATTCCATCAAGCGACAGTGTAATAGCGCCCTCGGGGAATACCCTGACAGCATCAAAAAATCTTCGAGCGTTAACAGTAATATCAAACGGACCCTCGCCCGACGCGCCTACGGTGACGCGCAACGAGTGATCGGCATCCGTAGCCACAATTTCAAGAATTGAATCCGAATACGAGAGCTTGAAATTGGACAATATCAAAAGGGAACCTTTCGACGGAACAACCGGAAAAGCTTTTTGCACCGCGTCAAGCAAATCTTTTTTTTGAATTACAACCGACATGTTTCACCATCCTATTACGTTAATTTATCTAAAAATTCAGTTATTTTCCCAAAACTCACACATATCAACATTGCGCATATATAACCACTATAACTACTATTCTATTAAACAATAAAGAAACAGTAATTAGATATGTTGATACACGTTAATAAAGCTGTAACCCATTGATATTTATACAGATAGGTATGTTGATACCATACGGGTTAACTGTCTGTTGATATGTGCATAACGTGTTTATTAATGAAAAATCGTCAATTACCAACACGTATCTACACGTTATCAACACAAAACATGTTAAAAGATCAACGTCCGACATAAAATAATATTTTTCAGACGAAATATCCACATTATTATAAAAAAAATTATTTATTTAAAATTGATATTATATATTCTACGTCCTGTGCCACCGATTTATCGGCATTCATCAATTTTTCAACTAACTGTATGGCATGGATGACTGTGCTGTGATCTCTGCCGCCGAAGTTCAAGCCTATGGATTTCAGGCTGTGATTCGTAACGTTCTTCGAAATATACATTGCGACCTGCCTGCAAAACGCGACTTCTTTTCTTTTATTTTTTTCACGAATATTGTTTACCGGAACTTTATAAAAATCGGCTGTTTTTTCAATTATTGCGTCTATGGATATTTTTGATTTTACGGTTTTAATATTGTCCTTAAGCGCGTCTTTGGCTAGATCAAGCGTTATGTCGCTTTTATGTATGGACGCAAAGGCAAGGAGCCGTCTTACAGCGCCTTCCAATTCTCTTATATTGGATGAAATATTTTCGGCTATGTAGTACAAAATTTCGTTAGGAAGGCTTAAATTTCCTTCTTCTGCCTTTTTTTCAAGAATTGCGACACGGGTTTCAAGATCAGGCGGTTGAATATCTACGGAAAGCCCCGATTGAAATCTGGAAATTAACCGGTCTTGCAAACCTTTTAACGACGACGGAGGAAGATCGGACGTTAGTACAATCTGTTTTCCATTTTGATAAAGCGTATTAAAAATATGAAAAAATTCTTCTTGCGTACTTTCTTTTCCGGCAAAAAATTGAATGTCGTCCATAAGTAATACATCACTCTCTCTGAACCGTGTTGTAAATTTTTTAGTATTGCCGTCTTTTATTGATTCTATAAAACTTATATAGAATTCTTCGGATGAAATATACGTTACCACACGCTGTGAATCGATATTAGCAACATAATTTCCGATTGATTGCAATAGATGTGTTTTTCCAAGTCCTACGCCGCCATATATAAGTAGTGGATTAAATTTAGTTTTTCCCGGCGCTTCAGCCACGGCCATAGCCGCGCTCTGGGCAAATTTGTTGCTAGGCCCGACCACAAATTTTTCGAGCGTATAATGTTTATTCAAGTGTGGATACAGTATATCGATTTGCATATTATTTTAATTTGTATAACAACATAAAAATACTGGAACATAGAAATATAAATAATGGCATGAATCAAAATCATTTTTTTGTAGTTTTTATAGAATCTAAGTTTTTTAATTTTTATCCATTCACTGGCTTTAGCCATGGCCTGACCGTAAAATCAGGGGTAGGTTTTAGATATTGAGGTTATTATCAATCCACCGTTATTTTTCCAATGCTGTCAATATTCCCACAAGTTCGTTACGAATTTCCGAAATAAAATTTTCGGGCGGTTGCAAAAACGGTGCAGACGGTGTATCAAATAAATCAACTTTTTCACATGATTTTTTCTCGTTGTGGCGTTTTGTACCGAGACGTTCTTCACGGCGTTCTTCCGTTATTTTCTTTTGAGCTCCTGAGACTGTATATTTTTCTTCCTGCAACAAGTGTTTTATTCGGAGAATAAGTTCGATATCTCTGTCTTTGTATGCACGGTTGCCGGAACGGTTTTTCTTGGGGCGTAATTGGGTAAAATCTTTTTCCCAACCGCGCAAGGCATGAGGTTCAAGGTTTGTCATTTGGCATACTTCGCTGATTGTATAATAGAGCTTTTTGCCGACGACGGGTTTGGACGAGTGGTTGTTTTTTGTTTGCAACATATTTTACTTGTATCTCCCATAAGAAACAAAAATCAGAATATCAAAATAAAAACATAAAACATTATCACCAGAACTCCGGTTTTGAATCTCTCATCATCAAATCGCGAACAGCTTCCTTTGCCGATTTATTCTCAAATAACGTTTTGTAAATCTGTGTTGTGATGGGCATTTCTATTCCTATTTTTTGAGAAAGGGCATAAGCGGAACGAGCGGTTTCTACACCCTCTGCTACCATTGTCATTTGACCAAGCGCCTGTTCGAGTGTTAGCCCGCTTGCGATTAGCTCCCCCATTCGACGGTTGCGGCTGTGTTTGCTTATACAGGTGGTAATTAGATCTCCTATTCCCGCGAGCCCGGAGAACGTTGACTCCTTCGCGCCCATCTTACGGCCGAGGCGCATCATTTCCGCAATGCCGCGCGTCATTAACGCGCCTTTTGTGTTGTCGCCGAATCCCATTCCGTCAATTATTCCCGCCGCGACCGCAATCACGTTTTTAATGCTTGCCGCAAGTTCTACCCCACGCATATCGTCGTTTGTGTAAACTCTAAATGTTTCGGTTGAAAAATTTTCCTGAATAAGCTGCGCGAGTTCCTGATTTTCGGACGCGGCCACAACAGTGGTCGGTATCCCTCGCAATACCTCTTCGGCGTGCGAAGGACCGCTCAGCGCGACGATTCTATTTGCCTTGAGGTCGGGAATCTCGTTCATCAATACATCCGTCATCAGTTCAAGCGTGCTGATCTCAATTCCCTTTGATGCCATTACCCAGCCTTTGATTTTGTCGAATACGG
This sequence comes from Chitinispirillales bacterium, assembly GCA_031286265.1. GTDB lineage: Bacteria > Fibrobacterota > Chitinivibrionia > Chitinivibrionales > Chitinispirillaceae > GUT77. The sequence continues at coordinate 11,381 of JAITUP010000186.1, forward strand.
ATTGATTTGTTTCTGCGACGGCGGCTTTGAGCGTTTGGCGCATCGTTTGCGACGGCACTACGCAAAGAATGATTTCTGCGTCATCAAATATTTCACCGATGTTGTTGGTGATTTTTATTTCCCGGGGTATAACGATTCCGGGGAGTTTCGTAGGCAGCTCCCGCGTGTCATTTAGCTGGCGTGTGGTTTCTGGGCAAAACTCCCACATTGTCAAACGATGCCCCTTCCTATGGAGCAGCATGGCAAGAGCGATACCCCAGGAACCGGCGCCTAAAATTCCTATGTTCATAATAATAGTACCTCCAAAATTAAAATTTTCCATGGAGCGGCTTGTGTTCGCCCCTACATATCGACATTGTCGTTATCCACATCATCAATCTTATTACCACCACGTTTTCGAGCAATTGGCCTGAATTCCAAAACCAATGGACACCCGCAGAAATTGTATTTTTCGTAAATTTTGTTTGCTAAAAACCGCTCATATCCCGGATTAATCATGTCGGGATGCGTTACGAAAAAACGGAAACATGGAAACGTCGCGTTGACCTGTTTTGCGCCGAGGAAACGTACTTCGCTGCCCGGAGTTACGGGATGCGGATGCGCTCGCACCCAATCAAAGACCAGATTTTCAAACTCCGCGCCGCCCACGTTCACACCCATCCGCTCTTCAACTTCAAAAACTTTGTCCATGAGCGACGATACGCGTTGCCCCGTTAGCGCGGACAATGAAATCATCGGCACATTTTTTAGCTCTTGATATTCTTCGCGCGCTTCGGCTACCAAATTATCAAACGTTTTGTGATCCTTTTCCAAAATGTCCCATTTGTTCCATACAACCACGACACCTTTACGCTCCTCGAAAATCTTGCGCAATATCCGCATGTCCTGCACGCCCATTCCCACATTCACATCAATCACTAAAACGCAAATATCGCATCGTCCGATACTGTCAATAGCACGCATGTTAGAATAGTATTCCAGATCATTTTTTTTGACACGCGCTTTCTTGCGCAGCCCGGCGGTATCTATCAATATAATTTTTTTGTCGCCAAAATCAAGCAAAGAATCTATGGCATCGCGTGTTGTGCCGGGTTTTGAATCAACAATCATTCGGTTTTGCTTGAGCAATTTGTTGACAAGCGACGATTTTCCGGCGTTGGGTCTGCCGACAATCGCGACTTTCAGCCCGTCAATCTCGGGCATCGGTTCCTGTTCGTCGTCGGTGCCTGATGAATTGATGTCGTCGTTTATACGCGCAACTATTTCATCTAACAAATCTCCGACGCCCTTACCGTGCAGCGCGGAGGTTGCATACGGCTTGCCGAGGCCGAGCTGCATGTAGGACGGCACCTCATAAACCGCCTTTGCCGATTCCGCCTTGTTAACAACCAAAATAGTCCGTGAAGCAAATGACCGTCTAAGCTGCCTTGCGATAATCTGGTCAAAATCTGTAATTCCCGTCCCGAGTTCCACCATAAACAAAATCACCGCGCTTTCCCGCATCGCGATATCTACCTGCTCGTGTATCGCCTCCGGAATCGCCTCGCGCAAATTCGGGATCAGCCCGCCGGTGTCGACCAGCGTGAATTCCACACCGTTCCACACCGTTTTCATGTAATTACGGTCGCGCGTAACCCCGGCTACGTCATCCACTACGGCTATCCGTTTGCGCAAAATCCGATTAAACAGGCTGCTCTTACCCACATTGGGCCGACCGACAATAGATATTACTGGGAGCGGCGGTAATGCATTCGTATCCATAGGGTTAAAATACATTAGTTAAGATAAAAAATCAAGTATTAATATTAAGATCGCCGCAAAGCGCGCGTTGAACAGATTTAGTTCGCGGGCAATTCAGAGAGTTTTACGGTTTACCAACAATTTATCGTCAACTCATCAACAATTTTTTTGGCTACAAACTGCTCAAATCGACGCTTGGAAAATGTTCTTGCGCCAACTCAAGACTATCGTGTAGCGCAAGATTCGGTATTCTGTGTATGTTCATTGTTTTCAGCATTTCACACACGTAGCTTGATGCGACCAAACGCAACGTATTTTTTGTGCCGATAACGGTTTTTAGAAATTGCACCAGTACGCCTATTTCCGAGGAGTATATCACCGTGGAGTTGACAAGCTCAATCACGGTGTCCCGGTTATTTTTGGCCGCGGTTTCCGCCTGTAGCACTTTTTTCAGATCCTCCGGGTCGGAGGCGCTTTCACCGTTATACTTGATGAATAGCACTTCCTCCCGTTCAATCTTTATCAACGACATATATTCCTCCTTTTTTTCCGGTGTTTTTTTCGTCGCCATTCTGCATGGAGCAGTTGCCGTTATAGATGACACCCTCTTTTATGACCAATTCCTTGGCACGGATGTCGCCTTTGACAATCGCCGACGTGTGAAGTTCGATTCTGTCCTCAATATACATATTTCCAAGGACTTTTCCAAAAACTAACGCGTTTTGGGCTTTTATTTCCGCCTCCACCGAGCCGGTTTCGCCAATCGTAACCGTCCCAAAGGATTGGATTTTCCCTTTGAACGTTCCATCGATGCGTATGCTGTGCTTAGCGTTGATGACGCCATCAAACGCGCATCCCGTACCGATAATGTTGAGAAGACTGTTGCCACTTTTCGACATTTTTCCTTCCCCTCCTTTCATATATTTTATGCGTACCGATGAACTAATCTATCGGACCATTGTTTCCGTTTGCCGAGGTCGCGTCCGCGGCAGCCTATCTTTCATTTGCCGTCCCGATGAAATTCATAGGGTCGACGTGTCTTTCATCCTTGAATATTTCGTAATGCACATGCGGTGCCGTTGAACGGCCGGTATTGCCCACTAGCGCTATCGTTTGCCCTCTATTAACCCTGTCTCCCGGCGACACAAGCACCTGCGAGCAGTGGCTATAGCGCGTTTGGAAACCGTTGTCGTGCCGGACTTCCACCGTAAGGCCGAGATATTTGTCGAAGCGAACTTCCTCTACCATACCCATCGCTGTGACTCTGATTGGTGTGCCGTGTGCAGCCGCTATATCTATGCCTTTGTGCGTATCTTCGGAAAAATGTTTTGTAATCCATCCATCAACCGGCATGATGTTGGGGACCGAAGCCGCGAACCCCGCGGCATCGGCCGCCGCTCGCTCGGTATCGACATGGGTAATGGTTGAAATCTCCTGGTTGCTCCTGTCGGTAACGGCTCTCGCAATGGCGCCGCCGGACGATGCCGACCCCCACATATCAGTGATATTCGCAAGTCGATGCAGATAGGCCGTCATGCTGTCTATGTTTGCCATCTTTTGGGAAGATATTTCCAAATTGTTGTTGTGCTCCCTGAGACGAATATTTTCTTGCACCAAATTGTCGAATAGTTGCAATTTCATAGCGATTTCGCTGTTTTTGTAGATTAGAATTATCAGGCTGGTAATGATAAACAGGGCGGAAATCACCGTCAAATAAATGGTATAGCGATGTATGCGCAGGGTAAAAGGGCTACCACGGCCCTCCGGGCAGAACATAAACGTGTAGTGATTGTTTTGTTTATTGCGCTTTTTCATTTAATATCCTGCTGTCCTCATGTTAATAATATATCAAAAACCCTGGCCAGATCGTCTTCACTAAAATAATCTATTTCCACCCGGCCTTTCCCGCTCCCCGCCGTTTTTAATCTTATCGGTGTCCCGAACTTATATTGCAGTTGTTCCAGCGCGTTTGTGATATCCGGAGCTTCCGGTGTTTTGACGATAGATTTTGGTTTTGACGGCATCGGTTCCTTTTCCGAAAACGCGGATGGTTTGGCCAGCTGCTCCACATCCCTCACCGTTAGCTTGTCCTCTATAATTCTGCGCGCCGCTTCTAACTGTTTTTCTTCGGTATCCAACGCCAAAACAGCTCGCGCGTGCCCGGAGCTGATTTCGTTTTTCCGTACCATTTCTTGAATTTTTCCGGGAAGATTCAGCAGGCGCAGGGCATTTGTTATGACGGATCTGCTCCTGCCTACCTGACTTGCGAGTTCTTCGTGCGTATAGCTGAATTCCAGTATTAACTTTTGGTACGCCAACGCTTTTTCGATTTCGTTCAACTGTTCGCGTTGAATGTTTTCCACAAGAGCAAGCTCGAGCATTTCCTTGTCGGTAACGTTTGTTCTAACGATACACTGGATACAGTCGCGCTTCAGATATCTGAACGCCCGGAATCTACGCTCACCGGAAATTATTTGGTATCGATCCCCATTTTTGCGCAGGACTATCGGTTGCAACAACCCCTGAACTTTGATGCTCTCAGCCAACCCCGCGATTTCGCCATCATCAAAATCAATACGCGGCTGATATGGGTTCGTATCTATCGCGTTTATGTCGACATCTTGTATTTCGCCGCTCTTGTCCTCTGATTCCGAATGGGTCGGAATCAGATTGGCAATACCTCTACCCAAAGCCTTGCGCTTATTGCTTTTGCTATTTTGTGTTTTGTTCATTGTCCATCACTTCCTTGGCCAGCGTTAAATAGTTTTCGGCGCCTGCCGACATAATATTGTACAAAATAATCGGTTTACCAAACGACGGCGCTTCACTCAGCCTGACGTTCCGCGAAATCACGACATTGAATACCCTGCCGGAAAAACAAGAGCGCACATCTTCCGCTACCTCTCGCGACAAGCTAAGCCTACCGTCATACATTGTCAATAACGCGCCCTCTATGACTAGTTTGGGGTTGAGGTTTTTTTGAACTTGCCGTACAGTGTTCAACAGCTCTGCCAGTCCCTCCAGGGCGTAATACTCACATTGAATCGGTATTAATACCGATGTTGCTGCAGTTAACACGTTTACGGTAACAAGCCCGAGCGATGGCGGCGAGTCTATGATAATATAGTCATATTCATCCGAAATAGCCTGTAGTGCCGAACGGAGCCGATACTCTCGTGCCATGGTGTTGACCAGCTCAATCTCTGCCCCTGCCAGATCGGGCGTCGCGGGCGCGACATCGAGAAATTTCATGTAATCCACAGTCTGACGGATATCGCGAATCTCGACCGGATGGCCATCAACCTCCCTTTCGGTGATAACGTCATACATCGATAGTTCCACACTGCCTTTGTCTATGCCAAGCCCCGTAGTGGCGTTTGACTGCGCGTCCATATCGACGATTAGCGTTTTTCGTTCCGCAGCGGCGAGACACGCAGCAAGATTGATGGAGGTCGTAGTTTTTCCTACGCCGCCTTTTTGGTTACAAACCGCAATAATTTTTGCCACAAAACCCTCTTTGTTTTTCAAACATTTTTATTCTATCAAACATGACCGCCCACAGAATCAACATTCTATCAACATTTGCGTCAATCTACACGAACATCAGCATGTTTTCGTAAAACAGGTTGATTTTTAACGTTTTGTATTATCTCAACACGTTTTTATTTTTGACACGATACACTACAATATACAGTTTTCCACAATCAAAATCAATACCCTTATCACGTTTTTTTCTACAGGATAATCATCGATACCAAACTCAGCCCGTGTATAACGTTTCCTAGATCGTATTGTGCGATTTCGTTGACTTTCACGCCATCTCTGCTAGGTGTCATAGCTTCTAACTCTGCCGCGAATTGTTTTGTTTTGTACATGTACATGTGTCCGTCTTTTGCCAAAAGTGGTTTTGCCTGCTGCGCAAATTTGTGTAATGTTCCCGTCCCGCGGGTAATCACGTAGTCTGCCTTGTGCCCCAGATCAATGTTTTCCGCTTTGCCGTGGACGATATTCAGATTATCAAACCCTAGCTCCGCTTTTGCCCGTTCCAAAAACGCAAATTTTTTTTGGTTTGGCTCTACCAACACAAACGAAATATCCGGACGAAATATCCTGACAGGGAAAACCGGAAATCCGCCGCTTGATCCGATATCAAACGTCACTGCCCCTCTCTTGAACCCAAACAACAACAGCGGTTGTAGCGAGTCGCAAAAGTGACGCAAAAACAATTGGTCTTCATCCGCCTCCGGCACAAGTCTCGCGCCTTTGTTTTCCTCAAGCACGAGGCCGAGGAATGTCAAAATCATATCTCTCTGCTCCGGTTCCGGCGACAGCCCAAGGCGCTCTAGCTCTTTTGACTCGTAGCTCGTTTTTGCACGCTCCACAAACAATTTTTTTGGCCTACCTTTTTTACCTTTACCCATTTTTTCTCCCGCCCTACGCTGTTTTGATTGATTGATGTTTCACGTGAAACATCAATCATTTTTTACCTGTTTGTTTTTGGCCTTCAACAAAAACATCGCCAAAACTGAAATATCCGCCGGCGTAATGCCGCCAATCCGTGATGCCTGGCCCAGAGTATTAGGACAAATTCTCCGTAGCTTCTCCTGTGATTCCGTGAGAAGACCAGGCACATTGTAACAAAAATCATCCGGTATCTGCGTTTCCTCAAGCCGGTGTAGCTTCTCAATTTCTTTGAGTTGCTTTTTTACAAATCCTTTGTATTTGATTTCCGACTCAACACCTAGCGCCAAAAACCTGTCGAACTGTGTGACCAGACACGAACAGACCGCTGATGTTTGTTGTGCCGATTGTTCGGGAATCAATGTGTCGGTGTTATCGTTATTACCAACACATTGTTCACAACCAACGTTTAGCTCACACGCTATCAACAATTCTTTAATCTCAACCTCTGGCCGTCTGAGCAGTTCTCCGGCGATCCCGGGCTGGGAAATCGTCCCAATTCCCATTTTACCATATTGTTCCGGTGTAACCCTAATCCCGCCGAGCCACTCCTCAGTCCTCTTTTTCTTATCCCAAAATCGTTGCCGTTTATCGTATTGTGTTTGTGTTATTGTCCCCAAACTACGCGCAATCGGCATCAGCCGTTCGTCGCAGTTGTCTTGCCGCAACAGCAACCGGTGCTCTGCTCGCGACGTAAACATCCTGTATGGCTCGTCCGTCCCCTTCGTCACCAAATCATCAATCAACACTCCAACGTAAGAGGTGTCCCGCCCCAACACCACCGGTTTCTCCCCGCGTAACGCCAAAACCGCGTTAATCCCGGCCATGAGTCCCTGGCAGGCGGCTTCTTCGTAACCAGATGTCCCGTTTACCTGTCCGGCGAAAAACAGGCCCGGCACAATCCTAGACTCGAGAGACGGTTTCAGCTGCAACGGCTGAAAGTAATCGTATTCGATTCCGTATCCGGGCCGTACAATCCGTGCACGCTCAAGCCCCTCCATGCTCGCAACCATTTTTTCCTGCACGTCGCAGGGAAGACCCGTTGAAAATCCATTCAGATACAACTCGCAGCCGCTACGGGTCTCTGGTTCTAAATATAATACATGTCCGCCACGTTCTCCAAATCTTACAACTTTATCTTCGATCGATGGACAGTAGCGCGGCCCGGCCGACTGTATTTTTCCGGTGTACTGTAACGATCGATCCATGTTCTGCAATATGTGTTGATGTGTTGTAGTATTGGTTTTTACCACCCAACAGACTATTTTATTGTGTAGTTTTCTCCGGGTAAAAAATGAAAACGGCCAAGGGTCGGCATCCCCGCGCTGCACCGTGAGCCGGGAGTAGTCCACCGATCGTCCGTCGATCCGCGGCGGTGAACTGGTTCTGAGCCGCCCCGAGGTGATACCAAGCGCACAGATGCTTTTCGTTAACCCCGATGCTGATGGTTCCCCCATTCGCCCACCCGCAAAAGTATTCAGCCCGATGTGAATAGTGCCGTTGAGAAACGTTCCAGCAGTCAAAATGACTGCTTTTGTAGCGATTATTTCTCCGCTATCCATAGTAACGGCCAAGATTTTCTCTGTAGAAACGTCTAATTTTGCTGCCATGGCCTGAAAGATAGTGATATTTTGATGTTTTTTCAGCGCACGACGTGCCAAATCTCGGTAGAGAAGCCGATCAGCCTGTGCTCTTGGTCCCCAAACCGCACTTCCTTTGCTGGAATTGAGCATCCGAAAATGTATCCCTGCTTGGTCAATCAAATCAGCCATCAACCCGCCCAGCGCCCCAATCTCCCGAACAATGTTGCCCTTTGCCACTCCCCCAATGGCCGGATTGCAGGACATCTGGCCGATGAGATCAACATGGCTTGTAACCAGTAACACCTTGGCGCCCATTTTGGCGGCAATGTGAGCGGCTTCAATTCCGGCATGTCCGGCGCCGATGACTATTATGTCGAATTTTGGCATCCTACGAAATATAGTTGATGCGCCGGGCCGGGTTTGAGGGATTTATTTTGATATGGCAAAAACAATGAATGGCGTGATGCCAACGCTGGACAACAGCAACTCTGTTTTTAGCCACCTACCCCCAATGTTTCACGTGAAACACAAGCGCCGCGGTAGATACGTTTGTTGTACCATGCCACAGGATTTTTTTCGATATATTCGGCAATTTCCTGATAATCATTTTCGCTTCGAACAATGCGATTGTGGAATGAGCTTCCCCAAACAGGAAACGCATATTGCATGGAAACGGTTTGTTTTAAGCTACTAACAACAGCGCTAACAGTAGGAACGGCAAGCGCTTGCCCATTGTCGGCAATCTGCCGACAATCATCGATAACTAATATCATATGCAAATGATCTGGCATGATGACGTGTACGTCAATGTATACGTTTGGGTAAATTTGCGAAATATTAATTATCGCGCCTTCAATCTTTCGCCCGACATCAAACAACACTACCTGCGGTAGCCCGGCGTTGCTCGGTGGACGATAGGTCAAACCGCCGTGCTGTTGTAGAAGCGGCGATCTGTTGTCTGTGGCCGTTGCCGCTTGAGTCGCGGTTGGCCGGTCGATTGCCGGTCCTACGACAGCGCTGAAAATTTCATTGCGATTTTTTGCGCATATTGTCACAAAATTCACGCTGTATCGGCCATACCCATGACCCATCAAACGATTAGATCTACGGAACGATAAATTATTCATAACTTTTTACTCCTTGTGACTTTGTAATTAATTAATATTACTAATCAGCGGGTTGCCTTTAGAATGAAAAAACAGCCGCTGACACAGATTAACAAAAGCAAAATTAGCACAACGCGAAATGGCACAACGAAATTAGGTACAACGCGAATGATAAAACGCAAGCAAAAAACTAAAATCAAGATCAAGGCAACAAATAACGCGACTAACATGAATATAATCAATGCGCCAATATCATGGAACATTTTTTTATTTTTTTCATGAATCGATCCCAAAAATTGTCACACTGTTTCATTTCGTTTATAGGTTTGTGGATTTGCTCGCAAAATGTAACAGGTATGTTTACGGAATAAAAAAAAGTTTATTTGACATCCAAAATACCCATTAATTATTTTTTCTGTGGCTATAGTATTAGGTTGGTTTTCCGCAGATTCGGTTTTCATAGATATGCGGAACAAGGTTGTCGCTTTGTATCGCCAATGTTCGTATTAGCAACCATAACAATAATTATAACGACAAAAAAGGAAAATTCATGAAAAAAAGCATTGTAAAAAAATTACTCTTGCTCTTGTTTGTAACCACTATTGCATGGGGCAAGGACACTCTTACATTCGTTGCGGTTGGCGATATTATGCTCGGGCTCAACTGGCCTGAGGACGCTCAGGCACTCCCGCCTCAGGACGGTGCGCTTACGTTTGAGAGCGTGAAGGAAGTTTTGCGGAGCGCAGACATTACCTTTGGAAATTTGGAAGGTGTGTTCCTCGATTCCGGCGGGGTGCCGAAACAGTGTTCGAACCCGCGCATGTGTTTCAACTTCAGAATGCCGGAGAGATATGTCAAGCATCTAGTCGACGCGGGGTTTAATCTTATGTCTGTCGCCAACAACCATACCGGCGACTTCGGCGAACCGGGGCGTGTAGCCACGGTGAGAGTTTTGAGAGAAGCTGGGTTAGGGTTCGCGGGGCTCTTGAACACGGCCGAATACTATGTCTATGAAAAGGATGGCATCCGTTATGGATTTGTGGCGTTTGCGCCCAATCGGGGAACAGTGAATTTTCACGACGTACCGAAAGCAAGACAATTGATCTCCGATGTAAAAGCGAAATCGGATATAGTGATTGTGAGCATGCATATAGGCACGGAAAGAGGCGACAACGTTTCCCGCATAACCCGCCAAACAGAGATGTTCCTGAGCGAGAACCGCGGTAACCCCTACGAATTCGCCCGCGTTGCCATTGATGCCGGTGCCGACATGGTGTTCGGTCACGGTCCGCACGTGGCTCGGGCGATTGACCTGTACAAAGGAAAATTCATTGCCTACAGCCTCGGAAATTTTGCCACCAATGCCGGCATTAGCATCACCGGTAAACAAGGCTACGCTCCGATTGTGAGGATAAGGACAGACAGACAGGGCAACTTCATTGACGGCGAAATCATCTCGGCTATCCAGCGTGGTAACAGAGGTGAACGACGGCCGTTTTTGGACCCGACCGGAGTTTGTATAAGGGAAATAAAAATGCTGACAGAGTTGGATATTCCCGAAGCGGGGTTCGTTATCGGTAACGATGGAAAAATAACATTGAAATAAATGCTTAATCGATAACATTTTTGTTTTGACATTCGGCGCGCCAAATGTTATCTTTTCATATATTCCGATGTTTTTGTAGGTTACAGGGTTCACTTTTTTGAAGTTGGGAGTGTGCGGGTTATGCTTGACAAGAAACATGACGGCTTCTTTGACGAAGATACTTCCGAAAACCGTAAGTCCGACGAGCTCATGAAAATGATCGAACTCGGCGGTCACGACAAACAAATGAAATCTTTCTCGGTAGGAGACAAGGTCTCAGGCACGGTCTCGCGGATTAGCGCAGACAGCTTGTTTGTGGATATCGGTGCGAAGAACGAGGCGGTAATGAAAATGTCCGATACCGACGCCGATGTGAAAGCCGGCGACACGGTCAGCGGATTTATTGTGTCGAAATCCGGCGGCGAGACGGTGATCAGCAAGAGTATGGCCGCTGCTGTAGGCGGTGTCGATATGCTCAGGGACGCGCTCAATGCGCGCCTGCCGGTGCAGGGTAAGGTCACGGGGGTCAGCAAATCGGGGCTCACGGTGAAGATCATGGGACATAGGGCGTTTTGCCCCGTCAGCCAAATAGATGTCAAGTTCACATCGGATGTCAACGAGTATCTCGGAAAGACGCTTGATTTTGTGATAACCCGCATAACGGAAGGTGGGAAGAATATCGTTGTAAGCCGTGTGCCGCTGTTTGAGGCGAGCCTTGAGGAACAATTCAAAAAATTCGCGGACGCTGCCGGAAGCGACAAGGTCTTTACCGGAACGATCTCAAAAATTCTCGAATTCGGCCTTTTCGTGGAATTAGGCGGACTTGAGGGGCTTGTCCACATATCCGAGGTTTCATGGGAACGCGCACAGAATCTGAACGACTCATTTTCGATGGGGCAGACGGTAGAGTTTGTGGTATTAAAGGCGGAGCGCAAAGATTCGTTGCGCAACTCAAAAATATCCATGTCTATCAAACAAGCGCTTGAAGATCCGTGGAAACGAGTCACGGAACAGGTGAATGTTGGGCAATCAATAGAAGGCAGGGTCACGCGTCTCGCCGACTTCGGCGCGTTTGTCGAGGTAATGCCGGGCGTTGAGGGGCTCGTCCACATCTCGGAAATGGCTTGGGGACGGCGTGTCTACCATCCGTCTGAAATTGTGAAACCCGGACAGACCATCAAGGTAACGGTGCTTGGCATAGATCTCAACAAGCGGTCGATTTCCCTCACCCTGAAAGATGTAGCCAACGATCCGTGGAGCGGAATTGAGGAAAAACTATCGGTAGGCGCCGATGTAGAGGGTACGGTGGCGAGGAAAGCCAAGTTCGGCTATTTCGTCGACCTCTTTGAGGGCGTTACGGGTCTGCTCGTATTCTCAAGAATGGCGCCGGATAAAAAAGACTCGCTCAAACCGGGCGACACGGTTACCGTTCAAGTGGAATCCATAGATACCGATAGCCGCCGTGTCTCGTTGTCTATGGGGGGGGTGTCAGATTCCGGCAAAGAAACCAGTGACACCAGGGAATATCTGAAAAAGCAGAACGCCAAATCGGATAAAAAACAATCCTCCGCACCAACCGACACAGAATTCGGCACCGCGCTCATGGCCGCGCTAAAAATGACAAAACCGGAAGATGAAAAACCGTCCGCCCAGACATCTGCGGCAAAATCGTTGAAACCAGAGCCGGAGGATGAGGAACCGGCGGTAGAAACAAAATCGCCAAAACCGGCAAAAAAGAAATCGACCGCCAAAACAGCGGCGTCGGAATCGCCGATGCAACCGGTGGTGTCGGAACTGTCCCCCGCGCCTGTGGCAGCCGACGATGCAAGCGCTGAAACAGCGGCGCAGGCAGACTAATAAAAAAGAGGATATCAATGAAAACGCTTGTTATAGGCGGCGCGGGATACATAGGAAGCCATGTAACCCGTGCTCTGCTCGACAGAGGGCATGAAGCCGCGGTGTTTGATAACCTCTCAAGCGGCTGCAAGGAGAATTTATTCGATGACGCCACATTCATTCATGGTGATATTCTTGATGCCGACGCGCTCAAAAAGACAATGGACGAGGGTAGCTTCGACGCGCTAATCCACCTCGCCGCTTTCAAGGCAGCCAATGAATCGATGACGCACCCGGAAAAGTATTCCGTCAACAATATTACCGGAACAATAAACATCCTGAATTGCGCCACGGCCGCTAATATCAATAACTTAGTGTTTTCATCAACCGCCGCGGTCTACGGCGATCCGCAGTATATACCGCTCGACGAAGATCATCAGCTCAATCCTGAAAATTATTACGGTTTCACAAAACTCGAAATCGAACGTATCCTCAACTGGTACAACAGGTTAAAGGGTATTCGCTACGCTGCCTTGCGTTACTTTAATGCTGCCGGATATGATGACGCGGGAAGAATCCGCGGTCTCGAACGTAATCCTGCTAACCTGTTGCCAATTATAATGGAAGTGGCGGACGGGACCAGAGAAAAACTTGAAATTTTCGGCGACGATTGGGATACGCCGGACGGAACCTGTATCAGAGATTACATCCATGTAACCGATTTAGCCGAGGCCCATGTTCTTGCACTTGAATATTTGATTGATAATGATCAAAGCCTCACAATAAACCTGGGGAGCGAAACGGGAATTAGCGTAAAATCCATGCTTGAAACGGCAAGAAAAGTGACAGGCCGCCCCATCCCAAGCGTCATGGCCGGAAGGCGCGCCGGAGACCCCGCCCGTGTTGTCGCGTCGTCGTCCAAAGCCAAAGAAATCCTAAACTGGCAAATCACTCGGCACAGTAGCGTCGAAACGCTGATCGAAAGTACGTGGAGAGTATATTCCGAAAAAGGAAAACCATAGTTATGGACAACTCAAAAATATTAATAGTCATCCCGACCTATAACGAGCATGAAAACATAACGTTGCTCATTCCTGTAGTCAAGCAGACTCTCCCGGGGGTTCACATTCTCGTAGTTGACGATTCATCTCCCGATGGCACAAGCGCTGCCGTTAAGGAGATGGTTTCAACTGGGATTGAGGGGCTGTTTGTGCTCGACCGCGCCAAAAAAGAAGGGCTCGGCCGCGCTTATATCGCCGGTTTCAAGTGGGCGCTTGAGCGGGATTACGAATTCATTTTCGAAATGGACGCCGATTTTTCGCACAATCCGTCTTACCTGCCCAAATTCATAGAGGCGGCGCAGGAAAACGACCTCGTGATCGGCTCGCGCTACATTTGCGGCGTAAATGTCGTAGATTGGCCGATGTCACGGCTGCTTCTCAGCTATTTCGCCAACAAATTTGCGCGTTTCGTTACCGGATTGCGCGTTAAGGATTGTACAGGCGGCTACAAATGCTTCCGCCGCGCCGTCCTCGAGTCGTTCAATTTTGACGGAATCGCGTCGTCGGGGTATTCATTTCAGATCGAGTTGAATTTTTATACCTGGAAAAACGGGTTCAAAATCAAAGAAATTCCCATAGTTTTTACGGACAGGCAGCGCGGAGTGTCAAAGATGTCTACGAAAATCATCAAGGAGGCCACGCTATTGGTTTGGAAATTGCGGGTGAAATCTCTTTTCAGCAATCCGCATAAAAGTAAAAAATGTGGGAGGTCGAAATCAAAATAAAAGGATCAAGCATCTGATTCTCCTGCGTTTTTGTGTTTCACATGCCGCCAATTCTTACGCCTTCTTTCCTCTGGAAGGTCATTGTTAACTCTGTTAACTCTTCTCCTCCTACAACTGCAGTAAGTGTAAGTGTATTATTGTTAGGACCGGATATAGTGTAGACGGTGTAGAAATCGTCGTCGCCATCCGTCATTGTTTCGTCACTGTACGTCATTATTTTGCCTCCGTTTGTAGACCATATTGCCTTAATCCAACGGACCCAGACACCCTTGCCCATTTTCAAGAGTGTATATATCTCACCATTTGCTCGGAAAATAATGCCGTCGCATTCCTCTGTGTTATTATCAATCTCACAAGATACCCATGCTTCCCCCTCGGCAGTCACGAGTCTGCTGTCTCTTTCGGCGCTCGCAGCCAATCCAGATGTAAAAAAAACAGCCGCCGCCATCACGCTGAAAAATAAGCGCGTTCCACCACCAATCCATCCATTATTGCAGACGAGTTTGCCCCTCTTTTTCTTTTTTGCCTTGTAAAGCCCCTTCGTCGCTTTTGTCCAATTCGGTTTGATTTGAAGAACGCGTTCATAGTCCGCTATAGCGTTGTCGTAGTTGTGGTTATGATAATACGCGAGGCCGCGGCAATACAAGGTTTTAGCGTCGTCGGGATTGATTTCCAGAACTGCGCTGAAATCCGCTATGGCGCTGTTATAATTTTTTTTGTTCAAATACGCCACGCCGCGGAAAAAATACAAAACATGATCGTAAGTAATTTCCAGAGCCGCGCTATAGTTCGCTATGGCATTATCGTAGTCATTCATTATAGCATAAACAATACCACGGCAGCCTAAAATAGCTTCATTGTTTGGAGAATATTCCAAAGCGGCGTCGTAGCAGGCAAGCGCGCTTTTGTAGTCGCCTTTCATGGCATACGTGCGGCCGCGCAGGTTTTGGGTTTCGGTGTTGACAGGATCTATTTCCAAAACAGCGTTATAATCCGCTATGGCGTTATCATAGTCGCCTTTTTCCGCATACGCTACGCCGCGGCAAGACAAAATAGTTGTATTTATCGGATCGATATCGAGCGCGGCGTTGTAGCAATCAATAGCGCTGTCATAGTCGCCGCCGCTCATAAACACGTTGCCACGGTCAATCAGGGGCTCAAAAGCGGGGACGCCATAAATATCTGAGTCCATTTGCATTTGTTTCTCCTTGCCCTATGTTTATTGAAATATCAACATGTTTTTCTCGGCGTTTCCTGCGCATGCTTCCCACATCCTGTAAGCCCTAAAATAACCGCTAATATCAACACCGCTATAATATTTGTTTTTCTGTTATCATCATGTGTTTGAATCTGTTGTTATAAAATATTTGTTGTCGAGGTGTGAATGCAAAAGATTTTTTATTATATTCTTTATTAATATGAAATTCTCCGACTTAGACAATCATCACATGCAGCGAGCTTTAGCGCTTGCGCGAAAGGCTAAGGGAACGACGTTTCCCAATCCCGCTGTTGGCGCAGTTGTTGTTGATGCGGGCGGCAAGGTTGTCGGTGAGGGGGCTACGAGTGTTTGCGGCGGCCCTCATGCTGAAAAGCTGGCGATTAAAAAAGCCGGGGCGGCGGCGCGTGGAGCTACAATGTTTGTTACGCTTGAACCGTGTGTGCATTTTGGGCGGACGCCGTCTTGTGTCGACGAAATTATCGAGGCCGGGGTGAAGAAAGTTATTACGGCGGTCAAGGATCCGAATCCTCTTGTGAACGGTAAAGGTTTGCGTAAACTCAAAGCTCATGGTATTGATGTACAAACGGGGCTTCTTGCGCGGTCGGCAGTGCTTGTTAATGAAGATTATTGCTGGTCGATCGTCAACAAGCGTCCCTGGGTGTCCATAAAATTGGCGATGACGCTCGATGGGCGGATTGCCGATTGTGACGACAAGTCCAAATGGATTACATCGGAAGCGTCGCGCCGGGAGGTGCAGGAGATACGGCGTTATCATAGCGCGATTGCGGTGGGCAGACATACGCTATTATCCGATGATCCGAAACTGACCGCGCGTTGCGGCAGAAAAACGTATTATCCGGCGCGGATAGTTTTTTCGTCGACGGGGAATATACCGGCGGATAAATATTTTTTGACTCATGCCGATGAAGCGCGGACAATTGTTGTTATCGGAAACAGTAAAAAATGTGTGATTGAGCGTATCGATAATGTCGAATATTGGTATTTAGGAAAAAAGGACGTTGCGGAAAGTATAAACACATTTCTCGAAATGGCTTATGCGGAAGGATTGACGAGCGTTTTAATTGAAGGTGGGCAAAAACTCGCAAGCAATTTTCTCGAACACGATTTTGTTAACAAGGCGTATCTATTTTACGGCAATAAAATTTTTGGCAACGGTAAAAACGGGTTAATGTTTTCAAAAGGTTTACCCATCGAAAACAGTGTATATCTCGACAGGGTCGAGCATCGCTCGTTTGGTGATGATTTTTTTGTTTCCGGATATGTGAACAGAATATGATATAGCAGTTTCATTTCAAAATAGCACTTGCATCGCCCGATGATTGCACTACAAATTATCGGCCGTTTCCTCAACAACCTGAACAACCTGACGCGGCGCTCTTGTTATTTGCCTTGTTGGGGTGGCGCCGGGGGGGTTGTATCTTCTGTGAACGGCTCTTCCTTCTTCTGTTTCCGCGAAGAAATATCTCAAAAGCTCTCCCGCGATTGGCGCTGCTATCGCGCCGCCGCCGCCGGCGTTTTCTACTACTACGGCCACGGATATTACAGGATTGCTTACTGGTGCGCAGGCTATGAACAAGGCATGAGATTGGTCGCCGTGGGGATTTTGAGCGCTGCCGGTTTTGCCGCCTACCTGTATTCCCGGTACCGCCGAACGCCAGCCTGTACCGCCCGGTCTTATCACTGCCGCAAGAGCCTCGTGCGTTACGTCGAGCGTATATTGGGTGATGTCTATTTTGCTTCTTACTATCGGCGTATTTTGTCTTACGAGTATGCCGTCCTTGTTGCGTTCTTCGTTGAGTAGACGGGGTTGGAAAATTTCCTTGCCGTTACCCATCCCACCGACCATCAGCGCTAATTGCAACGGGGTTAACACCTGTTGCTGGCCGATTGCCATGTCCATAACGAGTCCCTGCGTCCAGCGCCAGCCGCGTGACGCGAAGCGCTGGTTATATGCCCGTTCGCCGGACAAATATCCGGCGCGTTCGCCCGGCAGGTCTACTCCGGTAATCTCTCCCAAGCTGAACATCCGCGCGTATTTATTGATGTTTTCATCGCCGAGCCTTAGACCGAGTTGATAGAAAAACACGTTGCATGAAAATTTATTCGCGACGCTGTAAGATAGTGAACCGTGGCCTCTTGGGTTATGACATCTCGCTATGCGGCTACCGAATCTGAAACTGCCGCCGCAGCCGACGGACATTCTTGTTGTACTGTTGATATTTCCTATGTTGAGCCCCGCCAGCCCGGTCAGCGGTTTGAACGTCGAACCCGGCGGGTATAGCCCCGCGATGGCGCGGTTGTTGAGCGGCAAGCTTCGGTCTGATGTTACCGCCGACCACGCGGTGTTTCTAACGGTCGTGCCGGCCGAAAAAATGTTTGGGTCTACGGACGGATTACTGAACATCACAAGCACATCGCCGTTGCGCGGATCGAGCGCGATTACCGCGCCCCTTAGTGAATCGGGAAACGCTTCCGCCGCTACTGTTTGCATTTTTATATCGAGCGACAGGTAGAGATCGTTTCCATATATCGGCTCGATTCCTCGTATGTGCGATACCGCGCCGAGGCTTTTGCCATATGCGTTGACTTCGAGAAATTCTCTGCCGCACCTGCCTCTCATTACGCTTTCGTATTGACGTTCGAGCCCGGCTCTGCCCATCAAATCGCCCCAGTAGTAATCCTGATGGCGCAGGGTGTCGAATTCTCTTTCCGGGATTTCGCCCATGTACCCGATCACGTGAAACGCCGTCGCGCCGAACGGATATTCGCGCCTCGATTCCGTTTCTACCACTATCCCCGGCAAGTCCATATAACGTTCTTCGATGATGCTGACGAGTTCGATAGATACGTCTTCCTTGATGCGTGTCAAATCGAATCGCCGTGAGTTTGCGCGGCGCATTTGTTGTGCCAATGTCAAGCTGTCGAATACCGGCTCGCCGTTTGCGTCACGGATTTTGCACAAAGCCTGAATGACGGGCTCTCGGTTGCGCGGCAGCCTGTATGGCAGCACGCAGATGGAATATGACGGCCGGTTGCGCGCGAGTTCAAGTCCGTTTCTGTCGAAGATTATTCCGCGCGGCGGCACTATCACGCGTTCACGCATACTGTTCTCGCTCGCGAGACGTATGTTCGTCTCGGCATTGAGAATTTGAATTCGGTACAAACTTATCAATAGCACGATAAAAAACGGAGCGTAGGCGACGCCGATGGCGAGGCTCATGGCCCGTCTTTTGTGCGGTTCGTCTTGCAGTCTTTTCCCGGTAGCCATTTTCGATCAATCCACAAGCCGCGGCGGTCTGACAACGTTTACCCAGATAAACGGTATCGCGGCAAAGATAAGTGTGTAGAGGGCCCTTGGCAGCGTAACGACGAGCAACTCTATAAAGAGCGTACTTATCGTACCTTCGGTTTTCGTTATGTGTACCAGCATTATAATGGTGTCGTTTATAACAAACGCCGCGATTAAAAGCAACGCCTTCAAGATAGGGTCAAGACGCAGTATCCGTTCGTTGAAGTGGCCGCAGATGTATCCCATCACGCTCATTGATAGGGCGTTTTGACCGAGGAGGCTCGGCGAAAAGAGGTCATGCGCGACCCCGATGAAGAAACCCACGTATACGCCCGGCATGACGCCGTACTTGATTACCAAGTGAAAAAGGACAAGCATTATAAGATCGGGCTTTATCGAAAATACGGCGGCATGAGGGATAAGCGTGCTCTGAAGTACAGCGCACAATACAAACCATCCGGCCCATTTTAAATAACTGTTTGTCTTTGTCATCGTTCAAACTTTATCGAATCAAGTTCACTGCGCTGCGCCGACCACTGTGGGGGCAGGTGCATCACAAAAAGTTCTTCCAGTCTATCAAAATTTACAGCAAATTCAATGTAGGCGCGTTTGAAGAGCGGATTGGTCCTACCGTCTACATTTTCGACAACCCCCACGTTAAGCCCTTTGGGATATATCCCGCCGAGTCCAGATGTGAGGACGGTGTCGCCCGGCAGCGCGTCTTCATGGTTGCGCAGGCGCACAAAAAAGTCGCGTCCGTTTTCCGTTTGTAAAATACCGACTGCCCGCGATCTGCTGATCATCACGCTCGTACGATCGGACGGATCGCGCAGAAGCTGGGCTAAAGACGTATTTTGGGCAACTTGCACAATTTTTCCGACCGCGCCGTATTCGCCCACGAGCGGCATATACATTTCTATGCCCTGAGTTCTACCGCCGCTAACCACCACGCTACGGCCCTGATGAGACGGATCGCGGGCCACAACCTTGACCGGTATCAGCGTGTGGAGCATGTTTTCAGCAAATCCAAGCAGCCCTCTGAGACGTGTGTTTTCGGTGGACTGCTCGCGGATTATCTGCAACTGCGTACTCGCCTCCACAAGTTCCTGCCGGAGGCGCTTGTTTTCGGAATAGACGTTGGTAAAACCCGTTACCTGTGAAATTGTCGCGTATATCGGGTAGAAGACGGTCATGGTGAGATAGCGCGTGACCGTAAGCTGTGTGCCGGGTTGCGCCGTAATCATGAGGATGCTCAGCACCGTCGTTAAAAGCAGCGAAAAAAACCTGCGGCGTCGGATGATTAAATCGATAATCCAGCGCATTTAGAAAACTCTTGTCGGATGATGGTTTCTATCCAAAACTTCCTTTATTTCCCATGCTTGCCAGACGACATCAACACCGGATGATACTTGTCGTATTCTTCGATAATCTTGAGCGCCCCTCGCGCTACGCAGGTCATCGCGTCATCAATCACGTTTATCGGCAGATTTGTTTCCTGCCTGATGCGTTCATCAAGCCCGCGTAGGAGCGAACTGCCGCCGGTCATGATAATCCCCTTGTCGAGAATGTCGGCCGAGAGTTCGGGCGGCGTCTGTTCAAGCGCCTGTTTAACCGCGTCAACGATCATTGAAATAGGCTCATTCAGCGCGTCGCGGATTTCGGTAGAGGTGATGCGCAGCGTTTTGGGTATGCCGGCCACGAGGTCGCGCCCCTTAACCTCCATCTCAAGTTCATCCTCAAGCGGGAACGCCGAACCGACCTGTATTTTGATTTGCTCCGCCATACTCTCGCCGACGAGCAGGTTGTATGTCTTTTTCAGATAGGAGACGATAGTCTCGTCCATTTCGTCGCCGCCTATGCGCACGGATGTGTTGCGCACCGTGCCGTTGAGCGCCAAAACCGCAATCTCCGCGGTGCCGCCGCCGATGTCTATCACCATGTTGCCGGACGGTTCTTCAACGGGGATACCCATGCCTATCGCGGATGCCATTGTTTCCGTCACGAGGTAGACATCACGCACGCCCGCGCTCTCCGCCGAGTCGATCACCGCGCGCCTCTCGACCTCGGTTATGCCGGAGGGTACGCTGATCACCGCCCGCGGCCTGAACCAGAAGCGATATTTCTGCACCCTGCGGATGAAGTATTTGAGCATCTGCTCCACAAGGTCAAAATCGGCGATAACCCCGTCTTTCATAGGCCGAATCGCCTCAATCTCCCCCGGTGTGCGTCCGAGCATCTTCTTGGCCTCAAGCCCGATGGCCACGACGGCCTTGGAACTCCTGTTAACCGCGACGACTGACGGCTCGTCGATAAGAAGCCCTCGCCCGCGCGCGTACACGAGCGTGTTCGCTGTCCCGAGGTCTATCCCCAAATCATTCGAAAAAAATGGCATCATACCCATAAATCGGCCTGTAAATCTCACTTTCTCGAAAAAAATGTGTTAGCGCAGACGTTTTTTTACGTTGGTACGGATAAAAAACGGCACCACCAAACGTATAATATACATCGGGCACGATAACAGCGTGCTATTTTATTTAAAATTATAGTTGTCGCAAAAAATGTTGATGCTCTTGATAGCTTGTTCCTGTTTTAGCATTTCAAGTAAGAGTAATTTCACAATCCCCTTTTCTTTCAAACACAATCGCGATCGCGGCGGTACAATGTAGTATATTATGTGCTACGCTATTAACCCGGCGGCAATTAACCTCAACTATCTATTGAGTTTTGCTTTGTTTTTTGGTGACGGGGCTCTGCCCCGTAACGCCCCGATACGATAGCCCCCCTGCGGTCCCCCATAAGCGGCGACCGCTTACGGGGGACA
>JAITUP010000194.1 GCA_031286265.1 Chitinispirillales bacterium
GTCCCCCATAAGCGGCGACCGCTTACGGGGGACACGTGGGCATACTATCGGGGTAAAAATACTAAAATCAAAAACAAAACCACACCATCGACTTGTTTTGACTTTAGCATTACACCCAACCGTAGGGTTTTAGGATAAGGGTTTTAGCGTAAGTCGGTTTTAAAATGGGGGCGTTACGGGGGCGGAGCCCCTGTCACCAAAAAAGAATTTGATTTTAAAGACTTTAAAGGTTTTGATTTTAACGTTGAGATCAATTACCGCCGGGTTAATATTCGGGTGGTTACACCCCAACCACGCAAGAATGAACATCGCCCCTTCCCATTCATACGACCCTTTGTTGTCCCAAACATTACGGAGCGGTGTCAGGGGGTGAGGCGACACATTTTAAAAAAATAGGTTTTAAAAAAGCATCCTAACGAAAAATTCGGATTAAATTCTTTGCATTTTGCATTTTTTCATATTATATTCAATGTATATGATGCTAAATGCCGGTTATAGATCGAATGAGGCTCTGCGCGACATTTACGAGCGCACAGATATTCTGCGGAAGCCTATTAGCGGGATTGTTTCCGGTTACCACGACCTGCCTTACATCATGATCGCGCCGGCGGGAGAGAACGGACGGCGGACGGCGGAAGTTACGGGACGCATATCCGTTTCACCCAAATTCATACTTTCGGCAGAGGCGCTGATCGAAACGTTTGGGGAGGTTTTTGACCCAGACACCTTCGACAAAGACATCGAGGGACGCATTTTTTCGTTTGCCTATATGGGCAGGCGCAACGTCAAAGTCGAAAACGCGCATTTCAGCCTGCACTATCACAACGAGCCGCCCGATGAGTATGTAGAACGTGTGGCGGACGATTTAATGAGGCAGGAAGACACGCGGACGGGGCTGATCTCCGGGCCGAACCTTCGGTATTATCCAATTTCAATAGACCGGTTTATATCGGAAATGCTTGAGAGAGAGTTCAGGGTTTAGTGGCGGGATTTTAATAGACGGAGACTTTTTGGGGGTTGCTATGAATGATATGTTTCACGGCGGAGGCGGAGCGTCGCGCGAGGACAGGTTGGAGAGAATACGGCGTGGGCTTCCCCCTATTGAGGATAAACCGCGTCGTTCGACCGCCATCCGGGTAAGCGGCGCGCCGCGTCCGGGCGGTTCCGGCGGAAGAGCCGGAGGCGGCCCCGCCAGCGGCGGCTTCGAAATCAGCGACAACGCGGCCAATCTAATCGCTCAAGCGCTAAAAACACTCTTAAATTCATAGCGAGAAGGTTGAACTGAAAATATCTTGCGTCCAATATGCGCAATGTATTATATTAGGGTACCGATTAACTGTTGCGCTACACCGCCCGACAACTGCGCTACAATAGTGATGTTGCCGGACGGCGCGACGCAGACAAGTTAATCGGGGGATTAATATTAAAGTTTTTTAGAAGGAGACGCTTGTTTATGTCCGCAGACAAACAAAACATCCAAGAACTAATCGCGCTAATCGAGCGCAACAAATACGCCCGAGGCGACACTTGGGTCAACAAGCCCGATAACGCTAAAGAAGTTGAAAGCGATGATGATGATGATGATGACAATGACGACGAGTATGAGGATGACGACGATTATTCCAAGGTACGCCTTCTGATCTTCGCCACGGAAGGGCCGTTCACAGAATCGCTCTTCCCGATGCTCGACCACTATGAGTTCGACTACGCCGTAACGGATGTGCCGGAAAAAGCGATCGATATCGTCATGAACAACCCGCACATACGCCACGTAATGATTGATCTGGACAGGCCCACCAGCCCAGCCAAAGGAACAAATATCTTCGCGGACCTAAGAACTTTGAATCCGGGGATTGTTATATACTATTGCACAAATAAACCCATGACAATGGACTCGCGCAACCTGCAAACCAAAGGCGCAAAATTGTTACAAAAGCCAATCTTGCGGAAAACGCTGGAACTGTTTGTGCTTGAGAATTTTCAGCATTGATTTCTGATTAGGGGGTGGCCGAAAAAACGGCCGCCCCGCGCGATAAAAGCATCAACCGGGTAACTCCCCTCTGGCTTTCTTCTTTTCCTTTTTCTGCTGGTACAACAAGGCGTCCGCGTCGCTCATCAGTTTCTCTATCTCCACGTGGTCATCGTAATTGAACGATACCATACCTATGCTGGTGGCGACCTTATACGGCTTATCGGATGTTTTGTTGTAGTCATCGACATAGGCGATTATGCGCTTTTCGAACATGCTGAGTAACGCGTCTTCGGGGTGGCTGTTTAGCGTCAGCACCGTGAACTCGTCGCCGCCGAGCCTCGCGAGGGCATCCGATTCTCTAAACGCCTTTTTCAACACCGACGCGACTACCTTAATCGCGTTGTCTCCTTCTTCGTGGCCGTAAGTGTCGTTTATGCCTTTCAGGCCGTCGAGGTCGGCGAAGAAAAGTATCCCGCCTTTTTTCGTACGCTGCGCTATGCTGAGCATGTGGCGGGCGTTGTTTAAGAAACCGCGGCGATTCAGAAGCCCCGTCAACTCGTCGGTCTCGGAAATGCTGCTGAGCTGCTCGTTGTACTTTTCGAGCTCCTCAAGCGCGGTTTGCAACTGAAGCTCTATCCTCTGCCTCGTCTGCACCAAGTTGATAAGCTTGAGCGAACAACTGATCTCCACCGTCAACGACTCAAATATGTATATATCGTTGAAATTCGGCTCGCAAACGACGAAGCCGATGTGTTCGTTCATATAAAATAGCGAAGAAGCCACAAAGGTATAGCGCCTGTCTTGAGGATAGAGGCTGCTATCAAGAATGCTTTTGACCGGCATGGACCTTCCGCTGATCTGTTTTGAGATACCCGGACGGTCGTCGTCGGCCACAACTAAAATGATGTTCTTCCTGAAATTCCAGTCGGTGCTGATCTCGTGCCTTTCGGGCATATCGTGGAGGAAAACGTAGAAACTCACCATGCCCATCTCCCTGAGGCCGGGAATTATGGAGTTTAACGCCGCCTTGGTATTGTTGACATCGCTTATCAGGAGCGTAATCACATCGCGCAGACCGGAAATATCTCTGTGGTAGATGTCCCAGCGCTTCAGGTCGTTTTTGAAATAGGCCTCCAAAAGGAGCATCCGCGCCTTGTGGAAAAAATCCTCAAGCTCGACTACAGCGTCTATGCTGAGCGCCTTAAGGCTTGCCTGCGCTCTAAACTCTGTGATCGCGTTCTGCCAAAACCGCAATTTTTCCGTTCTGTCGCTCTCCGTGGTGTCAATCAAGGCCGAAAGTTCTTTCAACAGCCCAATAACGGCATCGCCGTCGAGCTTGCCATCTACCACGTGGCCACGAGCTTTTGACAGTATGGTCGTCATGGTTACGTCGGCGCCGTCTTTGTTGGACGCTTCTTCCGCTGCCAGCCCCGCGCCGCTATCAGATGCGCCGACCAGCGAAGCGACCTGCGAGAAACACCCGCAACTCTCGCGTAACACCATAGTCGTGGGAAGCGCGATGTTGTGCGCCCCGCGGCCGCCGATTAGCCGGAAAGCAAGTTGCACGGCATTATAGGCCTGCTCATAAATCGGCTGGGCCACGGTGGTGAGAGACGGCGACGAATAGTGAGCGCTCTCCACGTTATCAAAGCCGACGACCGCGATATCCTGTGGAATTTTATAGCCGCGCTTCTGTAACTCTTCCATAGCGCTGAGGGCCATCTCGTCGTTGGCGGCCGCCAAGGCCTCAAACGATACTTTCCTCACATCAAGAAATTCTTCAATGGCGCGGACGCCTGAATATTTTGTAAAATCGCCGGTTACCACAAGCGATTCGTCATAAACTAACCCATGCTTCAGAAGCACCTCACGGTATACCTGAAGTCTCTCCTGCGCCTCTACATTACTCTCCGGCCCGCCTATCCACGCGATTTTTTTCAGCTTGTGGACATCAACAAGATGCTCGAAAACATCACGCAGCCCCACTTTGTTATCAATCAGCACGCTCGATATTCCCTCAAGCGGGATGGAAATGCTGACAAGCGGGATATCGCTGTAGCGCCCATAGAAGTCCTTAAATTCCGCATCGCTGAGAAAGTTCACCATCGTTCCCGTAGCCAGAATCAGCGCGTCGATGTGGTCTTTCGTGGCGAGCTTGTAGATCGCGTTGTATTGGTACCGATAGTTGTAGGGCACCTTTGGCGACTTACCCGGAAAGATAATCACGTTGGCATCGGCCTCGACAGCGGCGTCGGTTATGCCGCGGACGAGCGTCTGCGCGTAAGGATTTTCAAGTTCCGAAACGAAGAAACCTAACGTCGGGCGCCTGCCTTCGATATTTACGCCGGTTTTATCAATGGGCATTTTTCCTACTCCTCAAAGCTATAGTATAGTGTGGTTCCAGTTCATCTTAATACAATATAGTTTACATCGCGCGGAAAATGTTAAAACTGTTTTTTAAAGGTTTGTTTTTTTTAAAACCCTTTTTTTAAAAAGGTCCGCCTAACTCCCCGATACCGCTCCATGAAGGAAGGGACGCAGACCTGATAGCAACTTTGGATTGCCTTTTGGCTTTTGAGGACAATACTAATTTCCAAATTAGACGTTCCATCCACACTCCTTGGCAGTAGATAAATCGTCTAATGGCTCGTTTGACGCCTCAACAATACTTTCCCAATAACCCGGAACTTGTTTGAAATATTCAGTGTCGTTTTCAAACTCGTCGCCATTTAATGATACGGAACTCCGGCCAATAACAAAAGGCATAGTATGATTTTTAGCCGCAATAGTTATCATGGAACGAATAGCAGTCGGCAAATCCAAGCCATAACTCTCGAAAACAAGCCGAGCCTCGTCTCTTATCTTCCTGTCTATCTTAACAGATACTTGAACTGTTGACATATTTACCTCCCTTTACAAGTAGTATACCATCCGCCATTCAAAAAAGCAAACGGGAAAACAAAAAAAACGGGACCCTACAAATGTCGCGTTTTGCACGGTTTGTAGGGGCAGACCCGTGTGTCTGCCCTTGTTTTGAGACAGCCCCCTACATTTGATGTTGCTTTTTGATTTTAGCATATGGGTTTTAGGATTTTTTTGGGAGGTCGCAGTGCTACCAAACGATACATCCTACGGGATGCAAAGACAAACGTCAACGTCAACAGCGACGTCAAAACATTACGGAATGTTCCCAAATCGGGGGAAGGTCAAGAGGGGTAAAAATCAAAATCAAAAACAAAATCAAAACAACACCCCGTGCCGCAAAAAAACGCGGCTCGGGGTGGCGCCATGAGGTTGCTACGTTACCTCACGGCGCATAGTCCTGCGCACAACGCAACGAGAACCCGAGGGAGAATTTGCCGTTCGAGTACGTGCCCACGTTGCTGTTGATCGAATCCATGTTCCGGAGCCAAGCGTCAGTCATGTTGAATTCCGTGGCGCTCCACCAGTAGCCGTCCGAGCCGACGTTGCCGAAGTCATTACTCCAGCGGCGGCCGCCGGGCAACGCCGAAAAGCCGTGAGCATCCGTACCATTCCACTGCGGAGACGCTGCCTTCAACTGTGTACCAGCAGTACTAGCACCAACAAAATTAACCAATATCGTCCATTCAGCATCAGAAGGAACATGCCAACCGTCAGGACAAATACCTTGGTGGCGAGACTGAACTTGATCTGCGCACAAAGTGAAATTACAAGTTGTAGTAAAACCCATAACCATAGACCAGTCATAAAGACGACCATAAACATCACAGTTGCCGGATTCATTGCCGTAACACCAACCAAGATTACCGTCATCGCCAGCCCAATTTAAATTCTCCGCCATCCAAAATTGCGTACCTATCCTCGCTACCCTGTA
>JAITUP010000003.1 GCA_031286265.1 Chitinispirillales bacterium
CAAAAATCCACTATTCTTTCCCGGTCTTCCCCAAGTTCCCTAAGAAAATAGGTGAGTGATCTAGCCGACAGGTCAACGTCGGCATATTGTTCCGACAGGTAACTGTTGGCGTAATGGAATGACATGTTTTTTAGTGGCGACCTATGGATCAAGCGCCCGTAGGCCAAGCCAAGCAACCGTTGCCACGATTCCGGGAAATGCTTCTTTAGGGCGTTAACTGTATCCCCAAATAGCGTCTCCATCATCGCGGTCACCCCGTATTCTTTCACGCAGACGCGATCAATTACGAGCTGTTGCTTGCGTAATCTGGCTTTATCGGATTCCACAAATCCCTCCGCTTCGGTGATTCTTCCCAAGAGCTTGCCGGTGATTTTCACCGGGCGCTTCTTCTCTGGACTCCATTCACTTGTTACTTCATAAAGGTAATACTTGCCACTGATAAGCCGCAACTCTGTACCTTTACGCTTGTGGGCTAATGCCCATTCCGGATGAGGCGATATTTTTTTCATAGCTATAATATAATATATTACGTAATTACGTAATAATAAAAATGTATCTTTTTTAAAAAAAACAGCCCTCCAATAAGATATGACGCCTATTGATGAACTATTACGTAAAAAATGGGAAAGTTAGGGATTGATTGGAATAGTTATCCAAATTATCCCAGTATGCATCATTATTCGGATTATTTTGATTCGCATAATGATCCAACTGCTCTTGAGTATGAGTGCTTCCGCTAACTCCTTTACCCATAAAAACCTCCTTAAAAAAGTTTAAAAATGTTATAAAATTGAACTATTACAGGGAAAACAGAGCTTCCCCATCCTACATCCTTACGTGTAGAGACCGGCTCTCCACGTTCCTTGCCGCCGCGCCGATTGTGTCATCGGCGTTGAGGCCTTGACAGGCATTATCCCTGCCTATTTTAACCCCCCTCCTTTCATAGTAATAGTTTAATAAATGCAACAACAATGGCGCCATCGTTGCCTGTTTTCAAATAAAAACTCAAAAAGCGTCACTACTTTTTAAACCCTAACTCCGTTCAAAGTTACCGCGCCTAAAGCCTAAAAAGCCATCAATACATCTCCATAAATGGCTAAATATCCTACGCTTCTACCAGCCTGCTGTAAATATAGCAACTGTCTGGGCATAAGTCCAAGCGATTGTTCCATACTTTAGAACTATCCGTATTCGGATCGGCGTCCCATGCTATGCAGCCGCTACTGTCTATGTACACCTCTTTGAATCTATCCCAAGTTCTGATGGGGGCGAAGGCCTGCCCTTCCAAAGTTTTTTTCATATCGTACATTCTGATTTCGCCGTTATCAAAGACTATTTTTAGCGTATAGTCCTCTTGGGCGGCCACACTCTTTACAGAGCGGCGGCCGTTGGCAAAATAAGTTTTTACTTCGACGGGCATCTCCATTATAAACTCCTTGTTTTTTCCCATCCTTTCAAGATAAGATAATTGATGGTGGAATGTGGAGCGCTATTTTTTTTACTTTACAAATTTCGGCAACCCCGCAAGCCCCCCACTTCTCATTTTTATAGACTGAACCTGTGCCGCCGCTGATTGCGTCATTGGCGTTGGAGCCTTGCTTGGCCCTTTCCTGCTCATTTAATTCACCTCCTTTCATCGATAATGTTTTTTAAAAATACTACAACGATGGCACCACGCCATCGTTGTCTGTTTTCAAATAAAGCTTAAAGTGTGTCACTATCGTGACAAAAAGCATTTTTTGCACGCATTGTGTTTTTAACATATTCTTCCTCCTATGAAAAGGTTCATAAGAAAAAAATAGCTCTAACTATTCGGTTTTGCAGGTCATTTTTCTGCAAAGACCCTAATATATGAAAATTTTGCCTTTGTTTTTGCAATTTTCCTGCATATACTTTAAAACATTATTTGATTTCCGTTCTTGTACTATATACCAACAATCCAACGGTTTGGGTTCTATAGTTCCTTTACGGATAGATTGGCATTGTTTATCCATTTCGCCACCATATTTTACCAAGAGTTCAAAAGCTTCCACAAAATCTATTTCAGCAGCCATCATCAATGGAGTATAACCTCTTAGCGCACCGCCCAATATTCCACCTTCTAAATAGTGCGGTTCATTAGGGTTGCTGCCGGCTTCAAGTAATGCTTCAATTATTTCTACTAAATTTTCTTTGGGGTGAGCTTCCTCGTATCTTTCGCTTAAAATTTCTTCCGTCCATTTAGTGGCTTGTGCAACAATAGGGTTTTCCATTATTTTCGCGTAATTTCGCTCAGCTTCGGCGGTTGTAATTCCGGGTATCGTTCCGACTCGCCTCATAAATTCAAATGTTGCCGGAATCATCTCACGCTGTGGGTTTCGCAAACGTTCCCCTTTCTTAAATAAATTAATTGCTATATATAGCGGTGTCATTTTATCACCACTGTACTTTATATCAACATTAGCCTTTTCTTTCAGCATCATTTCAAGAACGTTGTTTACGATTTGGGGATTTCCTGTTTCTACTGCGGAGCCCAAAACGCTATGATGATGCTTGTTCGTCAAAATTTCCAAGGTTTTTTTCGTGTGGTGGTGTTTCGATAGAACTTCAAAGAATTCGATATTGCGCTCTTCCGGAGGTGGACCAGGTACCACAGTTATATCCATTTCCCTAATAGCTAAAAGTAGCGCACTATCTCCGCTACTAGATAATTTATTTACGTCCGCTCCGGCTTTGAGTAAATCCTTAATCGCTTGTATATCACGTTGTAGCGTAAACCAGACAAGCTGTGGATATTTTATACCCTGTAAATTAATAATTTTGTTTTTATTTTTTATATCTACTATTTCCGGCACGTCACCCTTTACATAACATATATTAAATGGACTCTTAACTGATTTTGGTAAATCGTCTTCAGAAATAAAAAATGAGTCTTTTGGAAATATATCATAAAATCTGCTAGCCCAACTTCTCACTTCCGAATCTTCAACAACAAAATCTTTTGATCGAAAATCCTTATTGGCTTGTGAATATTTAAAATTAAAGCCGTTCGTATAGGGTTCTCCAAAAAGTCCGAATACTACCCCGTAATGTTTTAACTTTTTTAGAAAAGGCCTGTTCCCCCGAATAGCAGCCAAGACAAGCGCTTCACTAAAAATTCTATTAGAGATATCGCCGGTGTAAAATATTTCATCTATTATTTCACCATAACATTTTAAAGCCAAATCCCATTCTCCGGACAAAACGTACCAACGCGCACGCAAACTTTGCGTATTCCACCAACTGATACGAAGATCCTGTAAATCATTAGTTGTTTTTTCTACTTTTTTTAATTGTTTATTAAATTTTTCTTTGTCCGTAGACTTATGAGTTTTTTTGCATAACTCATCTCTAACTTGCTCATACTCAGTGAAATATTTGGCAACACGTTTATGGTTAGCCTCAGTATGGCGCTTATATCCA
The DNA here is from genome assembly GCA_031286265.1 of Chitinispirillales bacterium. Classification (GTDB taxonomy): domain Bacteria; phylum Fibrobacterota; class Chitinivibrionia; order Chitinivibrionales; family Chitinispirillaceae; genus GUT77. The sequence goes on from JAITUP010000003.1 coordinate 3,442, forward strand.
CATGATTCATATAATGTTTTTTCCAGTGATTCGCCGAACCACTCGCCCAGGGTCACTATGTCGCATTTGTTGATATTGCGTAGCTCTTCCAATACTTGCGGATACTGTGTGATATTATAAATGATTTTCGCACAAAAAAATACTTTATAAATAGCGTCTTTTTCTTCTTCATGCTGGTCACAAAATCTTTCCACTACTTCAAACAGATTTTCCATTGTAGGGGTTTGCTCTCCAATCATCCAGCGGTATACATTTTCCTTAATATCATTTCTACCCAAAGGCGGTATTTTTCTGAATTTCTCCCAAGCTTCGTAATACTTCCATTCAAAAGCAAGTTGTACAGGCTTATCTGAAACAATCAATTTATGCAATAGTTCGTTTTGGCCTTCCAAAATACTGCCTATGGAAGAATATATTATGCGAGCGGACTTTCGGTTGAAAATTTTCATAACGTCCTCTCTTGAATATCCGCAAGAAAGGCCGCCTTTCAAAATTTCTATATAATCAATCCATAATTTTTCACTTTCGTAATTAATCGCCTCCTCTATCTTTCCGAATTTTAATATTTCCAGAATATTAAATGCGTCGTACCACAACCTTTTTATAGCTTCATAGTCAAAAAACTCACCTCTCGCTAGCCTGTCGTAATCTTTTGGATTGTTTCCTTTTGTCTCCAGCACATTCGCAACAGCACGGATAGCTTCCCCAATAGTAGGAAATGGCGTTTCCCAATTTTTGGGTTTTGAAGAAATAAAAGTAGTGTTTTGCATACATCTCTCCTTTTTATAAGGTTTAAAAATGGTTTTTGTGCAAAAAACCACAACCTTATAAAAAACATACGCTCGTTTTTTCGGTTTTTATAGTCAAAAAAATGTTTTTTATGCCTCACAGGTGTAAATCACACTATCTTTTTCAAAAAATCAAGCTTTATTTTCATTTTTTTAAAATAATTTCGTCACTCATCCTTTTCCCCACAAATTCCAGTATTCCCGCACCCTCCCCCGCCTCCGGCTCTCGCTTCTGCAGACAATACGCGCTGCCCTCCGCGTTGGAATCTTGTCTTGACAGGCTATTACCTTGTTTATCAAAATTGCCAAGCACTCGGCGCTTTCCACTCTCCGGGTTCATCCCTTTTTCCAGTAATAAACAAAATGACAGGTTGAAGAAATTTTTCTATTTGGGCTACAATTTCATGAAAAGATTCAGGTGCTTCAATATCCCCGGTCTTTTTGCGAAATGCCAGCCATTGGCCTTGCTTATCTCTCGCGAAAGAATCCGTGAACGCGACGATCTCATCGGTAATTGGCGTTTTCCGTCTTTTGAATGTTGTTTTTATTGCTTCCGCAAGCCTGCGGCCCGAAAAATCAAACATCTTTGAAAGTACCCAAATATCGTAAAAGTCTTTCATCCGGCTGTTAAGTTCCGCCATTTGTACCATAACGTGGTACTTTTCGGCAATCACACTTTCTCTTGTATAGCCCAAGACCCGTGCCAGCGGCATATCAATGAAAGACGGTATTGTGATCCTATCGGGTTTCGGGAATACAACATCCCCGAATCCTATGTCTACCTGCATGGCAATACGCATATTTTCCATTTTCCCGGTAAAACGAACCCTGCATCCTAAGTAGTCGGTATCTTTGGTGATGGCTGAACTCTTCACCGTTGACGGGTCAAAAATAATTCCGTCGTCCTCGGTTTTGACGGAACAGATATCACGGATGCATCTTTCAAGCGTTGCGGTGTCGTTGCTTATTAGTCCCAGCATATCAATATCAAGTGTAGGACGATAAATTGAATTTTCCCACGCTGCAAACATCAACGCTCCCTTGAGGATCAGCCGTTCTCGGTGCTCTGACAGGCCGAGGCGATAGAGAAAGCGTTCCATCGCGTATCGCCGGACAATTTCCTCAAACGATCGCTTTTCCACTTTGGATTTGTTAAGCAGTCTTTGCCTTATGGAAGCGGCGGCATCTTTAATGTTTTTGGTTGTCATAGTGTCGCCTCAATGTACGGGCGTATGATTTTTTCTACTCGGCAGATACGGGCGTATTTCATAAGGTTGCTGACTTTAAGAGACTTACGCTCACGGTAGAGTTTCAGGGCTTCAAGGACGACATCCATACCGAGGTGCTTTCGGAATTTGAAGCAATCGCAGAGTGTTTTTTCCACATCGTAAATTTTCACGGTTACACCGTCGATTATATGCTTGGCAACCCCTGCGCTGAAAGACGGCTCTCGTAGCCGGTATACTCGCACCGGTGGATAAGAGATGCGCGGGATTGCGGTTCCCGAGAGGACGGCTATATCGACCGCGCTTGGGATTTGCGTTGTAATCTCATGAAACAACAGCGCAGAGGTTAGGCACAGTACGGCTCCCGGAGCTCGTAGAGCCACGGTTGCTTTGTCCGGTTGAGAGAGCGAGCCTTTGCCGACCAGGCGATACACCCCCCGCGAAACCGATTCAATTACACCGTCATCCCTGAGCGTGTACAGCATCCGACGGCTGATACCGGCGCTCATCGCTTCGCTCATCCTAATCCAGCCGTTGCGAGCTTTTATTTGATCGACTGCGGCCTTGCGTCGGCAAACAAAATCTTGTTGAGACAAAATACCCTCCACTTTTAATAGTAAGATATATTATGTCTCAAAGCAAAATCAATCTTTTGGGCGGCCACACTCTTTACAGAGCGGCGGCCGTTGGCAAAATACGTTTTTACTTCGACGGGCATCTCCACTATAAACTCCTTGTTTTTTCCATCCTTTCAAGATAAGATAATTGATGGTGGAATGTGGAGCGCTATTTTTTTTACTTTACAAATTTCGGCAACCCCGCAACCCCCCACTTCTCATTTTTATAGACTGAACCTGTGCCGCCGCAGATTGTGTCATTGACGTTGGAGCCTTGCTTGGCTCTTTCTTGCTCATTTAATTCATCTCCTTTCATGATAACAGTTTTTAATTTTATAACAAACGCAACAACACTTATTTAAGCCTTTTTTATCGGTTTCTCGAAGTTTGGAAATGGAAACCGAGTGAAAACTGATGGATGAAGCCGACTCTAGTGCGATGATCAGCCCGATATTCATCCTCCAAAGAGTTCCAGCTCCAATAACCCTCCCCCCACCAACTTCCATCCTGCCTCCACTCCCGCCGTTCATTATAATCTTCTGAAGAACGTGCTCCTATCAACGCTCTGTATGAAAGTTCAAGCATGCGGTAGCGTAATTTGATGGATGGACCAGCAATTCCCAATTTCCCATCCCGTTCTATCGTACGTCTGTTCCAACTATCGAACCAATCCCAACCATCCAGTACAGTTGGCGGAAAAAACAATTCCACTTTTTCGTACCCGTCAAACCAAACTCCTACAAATCCCCCAAGCGCAAGCTTCCAATCATCTGACAAATCAATCACGCGGCCTAAACTAAGACCAATTCCAAGTGTGAATTCCGTTTCTTCTTCATAAGGCGCTCTTCCTAAGAGGCCCCTAGGCTGATCTCCACTGGTTTCTCCATAACCTCCACCAATGTCAATTCCCAAATAAAAACCATTCTGCCATACCATCCCAAATTCTAAGCCTAACGCCCAATTTGGAACCCATTCTGTCACAGGATAGATGTATCTTGGCGCAATGTAAAAATCAATTTTATTGCGTCGATTGCGTCGTCGGTTTTCAGATTTTTGAAATTGGAAGTGGTAGCCAAGCGAGAGATGGTTCATAAAATTACTACTCACGTTCCTTTCATCGACATAATCACCACTCGTTAACAGGCCCACTAATAACTTGTACGAAAGCTCGATGTTATGATAGCGCAATTTAATAGATGGGCCTAACATTCCGAACCCAGTATATTCACTATAACCGTTCCACCGCTCTTCCTCCCAAAATTCACCCCATATCCCTACAAATCCCCCAAGCGCAAGCTCCAAGTCATCTGACAAATCAATTATTCTGCCCATATTAAGGCTATGTCCGAATGTTATACCATCACTTGAGACACCACCGCCAACTTCATACCCCCAATAAAATCCACTTTGCCAAATTCTTCCGCATTCCACTCCTAATGCCCAATTTGGAGTGCCTCTAGTCGTCGGGTATATGTATCTTGGCGTAATATAATAATCTGTCCAGCCGCTCCAATTGCCCCCTACATTTCTATCTTCACTTGCCACAATCGGGGTCGACCGTTCCCGTGCCCTTGGCCTTGTTTGTTCAGCAAAAATATTTCTTACAACGCTGTCCGCGGCTTGCGTTAAATCGCTCATTGTTTTCAGCGGGCTGTGAAATTCACCTTTGTAAACAATAGTCGCTGTTTGCACGTCAATTATACGGGCGGAGACGTGATACTCACCAAAAGCCGGGGTAAGATCGACCATACAAACGTAGTCCGCTCCAAATTGCTTTCCAAGTTCACTAATTTGATCGTTCCCCATGCTGATCCCATCGGGTAATTTCGCCAACTCGCTTTCCATTTCGGCAATGAAAGCATTGGAACGTTCCGCGCTTATGTAACGCTCGCCTTTAGCAAGAGCGGTTAGCATACTTGTGCCAAGTACCCGCCTTTCATTGTCGCCCAAATCACCGCTGACATAGACGGCAATGCTCGGCAAATCTTTGGCAAGTGCGATCATGCTGAAAAGCATGATGACGAATAGCATCAATTTACTCTTCATCTAAAACTTCCTTTTTTATATGTATATGATGATTTGATATCAGCCGCTTCGCGGCCAAGTAGCAGAAATTTACAGACAGCAATGGACTTGCCCCGCGCCGTTTTGAGTAGTAGGTTAGGGAAATGTAGGGGCTGGCAAGGTCTTTTGATGGTACTAATACATATAGATATGCATTTGTACAATGGTAATGAGAAACTAAAAGTTTGTTTAGAAAGTTTAAGAGTAGGGGGGGGGGGGGGGGGGGGGGGGGGTGGGGGGGGGGGGGGCGGGGGGGTACTTGGGCTTCGTGTCGTGTTAATTGTCCGGTGCGCCGACAAGGCATAGCTCACGCCCGCGCTTGGATGTGTGTTCCCAAGACGTATTGCTACCGCCGCTATCGCAAACAGCCCCAAAAAAGCTGTTAGCATTTGCCCCCTCGTTTCTTCGAAGTAAACCCTCAAACATCCCATAATCAAGCTATTATTTTATAACAATATACATTATGGGTACAAAAAAAGCAAATATTTTTTTTAAAAAAATATCAGCATCCCGCTACAGTGATAGTTTTTCCGTTGATATTTTCCGTTTTCATGTATATTTTTTCATCCCAGCATTTTTCCGTATCGCGGTCGAAGATGACGAGCCATCCATCCGGTGTTTGAGCCTATTTTGTCCATATATTTTAACCCGGTAATAAATGGTTTCAGCGTCAAAATCATTTTTTTTAACCCAAAAAATCAAATAACCCTATTGATGTAGGGTTAATAGTTACGCGATTAATTTTGTGTAGATAGGATTTGCCAGCTCGGCGTTACCATTAACTCTTCTTACGAGTCCCATATCTGTTGCGTATTGAAAGTCGTCTAAATTACACCAATTTGCGACTTTATCGCCTAAAATAGAGTCTAGGACTTTACGGATTCGCGATTCTTCCATTATTTCCATCAGGCTGTCAAAATGTGTTCCTCTTGCGCTTATCTTGTCGGCCAACGCCTGTAACAGCGTAGTCTTACCGCTCTGACGAGCCGCGTGGATGACGAAATAATGCTCTTGATCTATCAAGTCCATTAATTCATTGCCGATGCCTCGAAACGGATCAAGTATATAGTGCTTTTTCGGTACACACGGCCCGGCAACATTAAAAAATCGTTTGCGCATAATACAAATATGCATTATCGCCAAGCAGTATGTCAAATGTTTTTAAAATCACAGAAAGGAGTAAGGCGGACGGATCACCACCTGCTTTTACGAAGTTATGGCAAAAACGCAATATTTGTGAGGGCAACCCTTGCGATTGCCCTTGTTCTTTCAGATTCCATTAAAAAACGAAATAGGTGGAGACACGGGTTTGGAAACGACTGGGTTCAAAGGGAATCCGGTTGAAATTAGAGCTATCACCACCAAAAGAACTATTGTGAATTAAAAATTTCACACCGATTCCCCAGTATCTTACTATGTCAAAATCTACCCCAAAAACCCAGTACATATCACCGATCGGGATGTTTTGTAGCTGCCTTTCTATTTGTTCTTCAATTTCCAAAAGTTCCTCCCATCTACTCCACCGTTCACCCCAATCATCCCCCCACCCCCACCAGGAATCAATCGGATCTATACTCACCCAAAAATCGCTACCGATATCAAAATCGAGCAACAAACCACCTGTAAACCTTACTTGTTTGGCTATGGTATAGTTTAAGAGAAGTGGAATCTCTATAGAATACTTATACCAATAAAAATTCATATCACCAAGAGGGATGCTTGGGATATTGATCCCAAAGATGTTCAAGTTTTCTGTAGATATCGTATTATTTCCTTCCAAAAAGTCAAACTTCATGTAGGCTCCGGTCGTAAAATAAAGCGGCTCGGGACCTATCCTGAAAAATAAACCCGCACCGCCAGTTGCATACCGATATTCATTATCCCAAAATTTTATCTCCGAACGATAAACAGGATAATTTACCTCTATACCGGGTCTGAAATAACGCTTTCGCTCCGGCCTTCTTTCGCGCCTTATAACATCAATAATAGGTATTTCAGATTTGTTAAGTTCTCTAATAAAATAACTGGCGTTCAATGCAAGTGAGTAACCAACTTCATCATCCCAATTCGCATAGACTGAAGGGCCCATAGAAAACAATAACTGCCCATAAAGAAAATTCGCATTTAACGCCAATTCTGCACCATGCAAAGAAATTCTGAAGCCAAACCCATATCCTAACCCCGCAACTATATCAAGATCATCAAGTATCCTCAAACTATTCGATTTTAAGGATAATGCAAGAATGCCTCTTTGTGCCAATCCCAAACCAGCCTCACCAATTCTAAGGTTATCAGACTGTAATTTTTCTCCCCTGAACTCCCTGTCGCGGTTTATAAGATTAACATTCATAAGCGCATTAACCCCCAAAAATTCTGAATATCCAGCTGATACGCTGTAATTATGGACACTAAGATATTGAGGTTGTTGGAATCTTGCTCCAGTTTGCCCGAGGAAAAAATATCTCAAATTAGAGATGATACTAGTATCATGATAACCTTTTTCATCATTGCGAGCTATAATGGTGACCGTTGAGCCCTGTTGAGCGTTTTGCGCTAAATTTGGCCCTTCAAGTTGATTCTGTACCTCCTCCTGCTCCGCAAAAACTAAGCCACCAAGAAGTAGGGGGGCAATAATTATAGTCAACGATGTTATAAATAAAAAATTCATTGACACATTACCAATCAAATTTCCTTTACTACGCTTGTTCATACTTTACTCCTTTTTTTACATTTGTTAAATTGATGATATTAAAATTCGCCGAAAGAAAATGATTTACTATACCAATAGACATCAGCCGCTTCGCGGCCAAGTAGCAGAAATTTACAGATAGCAATGGACTTGCCCCGCGCCGTTTTGAGTAGTAGGTTAGGGAAATGTAGGGGCTGGTAAGGCCTTTTGATGGTACTAATACATATAGATATGCATTTGTACAATGGTAATGAGAAACTAAAAGTTTGTTTAGAAAGTTTAAGAGTAGGGGGGTTGGTGTGGGGGGGGGGGGGAGGGGGGGGGGGGGGGGGGGGGGTACTTGGGCTTCGTGTCGTGTTAATTGTCTGGTGCGCCGACAAGGCATAGCTCACGCCTGCGCTTGGATGTGTGTTCCCAAGACGTATTGCTACCGCCGCTATCGCAAACAGCCCCAAAAAAGCTGTTAGCATTTGCCCCCTCGTTTCTTCAAAGTAAACCCTCAAACATCCCATAATTAATCAAGCTATTATTTTATAACAATATACATTATGGGTACAAAAAAAGCAAATATTTTTTTAAAAAAATATCAGCATCCCGCTACAGTGATAGTTTTTCCGTTGATATTTTCTGTTTTCATGTATATTTTTTCATCCCAGCATTTTTCCGTATCGCGGTCGAAAATGACGAGCCATCCGGTGTTTGAGCCTATTTTGTCCATATATTCCACTATTTGTTCATATTTTTTGGATTGATTTCTTATGGATTGTTTGATTTTCAGTTCAATTGGGTATTTATGCTCATCATAGACCACGCACAAATCGGCTCGGCCGGTTCCTAACGCCATTTCGCGCATTATGTACCCGCCGCCGTTTATTACCCGTTGCAGAAACGCCTGAATGACTAAATGTGCGGCGGCTTCGTTGTATTGGTAGAGGTCTTTTTCATAGCGTTTTACCCATATATCGCTGTTTTCACGCCAATATTGTTGAAAGTCTTCTATCAAAAAATCCATATCGAGCTTCCCGTCTTTAAGGTAGCGCGGCGGTTCGCATTCTTTATGCGTTTCGGTTATGGAATCCTGAACGTTCCAACTCAAAGCCCTAACGATCAATTCCGCGTAGATAGGGTTTGCCGGTTGGGCTCTGCGGTTAATTTCCCTTATAAGACCCAAATCTCTCGTATACATGTAATCATCCGAAAGTTTATCTCCGGCTTCTTCGCCCAATATAAGCGGCTCTATGATATTGCGGATTCGCGGCTCCCGCAACTTTCTTATCAGGCTGTCAAAATGCGTTCCTCTTGCGAGGATTATGTTTTGGATAGATTGTTCTATAAGAGTTTGAGTGATGGGTTGTGAATAGTTTTTTTTAGTTATCTTTTCTACGCATTCGCAGGCTATGGCATTGACGAGCCACGGCTGTCCCTGCGTCTGTTCAAATGCGTATTCCATTGCCTGCGGTTCGAATATTTGTCCTGTTTCGGCGGCGTGTTGCGCGTAAAGTTCGGCTACTTCTTCCCCCGTAAAATTCCTTAAGTTGATATATTCTTTGGCGATATTAAACGGGCTCGCGCTTTCAAGTGTGGTGGATTCAGGCCGGACCTGAGCCTTGTAATCCCTGAGATTTCGCATCCCGACGAGGGCGACGGAATGAACGAACGGCACCCTGCCTCTCGAAACGTAGCCGTCTCTGAGTTGTCTCAAAAAAGAGATTAGGGTTCCGTTAGACAGGCAGTCCGCTTCATCAAATAATATGATTAACGGTTTATCTAACGTTCTGCAATATTTGACGAGCGATGTTCTTAGTATGTCGGCAACATCGGCATAGTTGGCATTTTCAGCAAAACCATCAGGCATATCATAGTCACTGAAAGCGGATTTTAGTCTTTTTACTATTGACGGAATCCCCTTCTCCGGTTCGGTAAATATCCCTGCGGTTTCTAATGAGCAATACAGGGCATAGTAATCGCCTTTTGCGCTTATCTTGTCGGCCAACGCCTGTAACAGCGTAGTCTTCCCACTCTGCCGCGCCGCGTGGATGACAAAATACTGTTTATCGTCGATAAGCCTCATCAACTCATCACCAATACCCCGAAATGGGTCGAGCATATAGTGATCACCCGGTACGCACGGCCCGGCGACATTGAAAATTCGTTTGCGCATAATACAAATATGCGTTATCGCCAAGCAATATGTCAAATGTTTTAAAATCACGAATAAAGCCGATAGTAAAACCTAATACAAAATCGGTAGCAATATCCGGGCCAAATCCGGTAGTAAAACCCGGCCAAACACGGTAGTAAAAAACGGCCAAATCCGGTAATTAAGTATTGACGTTTTTCATTTTTTATATTATATTCATAGTATAAACACACTTTGTATGCCCTAAAAGGGGGGATTTATCATCAAACACAAGTATTTATACAGAATCGCGGATAAAACCCTGGAAACCGCCCTTGAAGCCTCCGGGGCAGTGCTTATTGAGGGGCCTAAATGGTGCGGGAAAACGCGTACCGCACAGGAGAAGGCGGCAAGCGTTCTCTACATGCAGAATCCGGACTACGCCGCATCGTACCTGAAGGCCGCCGACACGAAACCGTCGCTTTTGCTTGACGGCGCCGTCCCGCGCCTGATTGACGAGTGGCAAACCGCGCCCGTATTATGGGACGCAGTCCGCTTTGCCGTGGATCAAAGAGGGGAATGCGGGCAATTTATACTCACCGGTTCCGCCGTCCCAACGGATAATGTAGTTCAGCATACGGGTACCGGACGTATCTCCCGTATGCTCATGCGCCCCATGTCGCTGTTTGAATCTCTCGAATCAAACGGGGAAATTTCGCTGAAAGCCTTATTTGACGGCGATACCGACGGTGAGTGCGCGTCATCCTTAACGATTGACGGGCTGGCGGTCGCGCTGGCTCGCGGCGGGTGGCCGGCCGGGGTCGGGCAAAAGGAATCAATTGCGCTCAAACGGGTGTATGACTATGTGGACGCGGTGATCAATATTGATGTCTCCCGTGTGGACGGCGTGGAGAAAAATCCGGCGCGGGTCCGTGCGCTGATGCGCTCGCTGGCGCGGAATGTCTCAACGGCAGCAAGTGTCACGACTATACGGAACGACATCGCCGGTGACGAAGAAAGTGTTTCCGAAAAGACACTCTTTTCCTACCTGAATGCCCTCCGCCGCATATTCGTCATAGAAGACCTGCCTGCGTGGAGCCCCGCTATGCGCTCCAAAACCGCCCTACGCTCCTCCCCCAAGCGGCATTTTATCGACCCGTCCATAGCTGCCGCCGTCCTCCGCGCTACCCCAAAAAATCTGCTGCAAGACTTCAACACTTTTGGCTTCCTGTTTGAGTCGCTCTGCATCCGCGATCTGCGCGTCTACGCCGATGCCATAGACGGCGAAGTCTTCCACTACCGCGACAAAAACGGCCTCGAAGCCGATGCCATCGTCCATCTGAAAGACGGCCGCTGGGCTGCCTTTGAAATTAAAATGGGTGTAAAAGAGATCGAAACCGCCGCCGAAAATTTGAAAAAATTGCACGAAAAAATCAACACCGACAAAATGAAAGAACCCGCCTTTCTGGGAGTATTGACAGCCACGGATTTAGGGTACCGACGCCACGACGGGGTTTATGTGTTGCCGGTTGGATGTTTGAGGGAGTAATTTATCAGCATCCCGCTACTGTGATAGTTTTTCCGTTGATATTTTCTGTTTTCATGTATATTTTTTCATCCCAACATTTTTCCGTATCGCGGTCGAAAATGACGAGCCATCCGGTGTTTGAGCCTATTTTGTCCATATATTTTAACCCGGTAATAAATGGTTTCAGCGTCAAAATCATTTTTTTTAACCCAAAATCTTTTTTTGGGGACAGGGGCTCCGCCCCCGTAACGCCCCCATTTTAAAATCACAAGATAAAAAGTGAAATCCAATCAAAATCGGTAGCAATATCCGGCCAAATCCAGTGTGAACATTATGGGGTAAAGTCCATTCGGCTTGTCGCTAATGCGCTTCCCCCCAGTGTCTGCCGATCCCGGTATCAACTTTAATTGGTACTTTCAACCGATACGCCGCGCTCATTTCTTCCGCTACCCATTTTGCAAATTCTTCCGCTTGCCTTTTTGGAACTTCAAAGACTAATTCGTCGTGGACTTGCAAAAGCATTTTCGCTTCCGGCCATTGGTTTAATTTTGAATGGACGCGGATCATCGCCAATTTGATGATGTCTGCGGCGGTGCCTTGAACCGGGGTATTGATCGCCGTGCGTTCGGCGGCTTCTCTGATTATGCGGCTGCTTGAATTTATTTCCGGCAGGTATCGTTTCCGTCCCAAAAGTGTTTCCGAATATCCCGAATCGCGCGCGTTTTGTATCGCGGTATCCATATAATTTCGGATTGATGGAAATTGGTTGAAGTACGATTCTATAAAAGTTCTCGCTTCCGAAAACGAGACGCCGAGTTGCTTTGATAAATTGACCGGGCCCATGCCATACATTAACCCGAAGTTGATGGTTTTTGCCGCGCGGCGCATTTCGGCGCTCACCATTTCGGGAAAAATGCCGTAAACCGCGGATGCGGTTTGCGTGTGGATATCCATGTCGTCTATAAATGCCCGCATCAACATCGGATCGCTTGACAAGTGCGCAAGGATACGCAGTTCGATTTGTGAGTAGTCGGCGGACACCATCAGATAGTCGTTAGGCGTGATGAACGCTTCGCGGATTTTCTTTCCGCTTTCGGTGCGTATCGGTATATTTTGCAGGTTCGGATTCGTGCTCGACAAGCGTCCAGTCGCCGTTATCGCTTGGTTAAATGTAGTATGAACGCGCTTTGTCTCCGGTAAAATCTGTAGTGGGAGAGCGTCTATGTATGTTGATAACAGTTTTTGTTTTTCTCTATACTCAAGTATTTTTTGAGCTACCGGATGATCTTCGGCCAATTTTTCAAGCACTTCCACTCTTGTTGATTGCGATCCGCCCTTTGTTTTTTTCCCGCCGTGCAAGCCGAGTTTGCCAAACAGTACGTCCGCCAATTGCTTGGGTGAGTTGAGGTTAAATTCCGTGCCGGCGAGATCATATATCTCGTGCGTGATATGTTCGATTTCAGCCGCGTATTTCGTTGACATCTGCGACAGCAGTTGGGTATCGATAAGTACGCCGTGCCATTCAAGGTCGGCGAGAACGGGTTCAAGCGGGAGTTCGATGTCGTTATAGAGGCTCAAGCCGTTGTTTTCGGCTAATACCGGTTTAAGTTTGTCCGCGAGAAGATGCACCGCGCAGGCAGCGTCGGCGATATGCGGCTTTATCTCGTCCGTCAAGAGATCTAAAAGCGTATTCTCCTTGCCTCTATTCGCGGCGCGCTCACCGGCTTTGATATCAAGGCCAAGCCGTTCGCTGAGAAGATCGGAAAGCTCGTCCTGCCGCTTACCGGGATCAATAATATACGCGGCGACCATCGTATCAAACAGCGCCCCGTGCAGCGTTAATCCGTTATGCCTGAGCAATTGCAATATACATTTGAAATTGTGCCCTATCTTGTCGATACTTTCAGACTCAATCACTTCGGCAAGAACGGCAAACGATTCCCGCTTGTCAAGATTACCGTAGGTTTTGTTGCCAAACGGAATATGAAACGCTTCTAAGGAATCAAGCGCAATCGTAACGCCGGTTGTAAAAGCTTCTCTGGGCGATTGCGTCGACGCGGATATGTCTATGGAAAATTGCCCTTTTGCCTTTATCTTATCAACAAGTTCGCGGATTTTTTCAACGGAATCGATTATTTGCAACGCAGGTTCAAATTTTGTTTGGAGGCCGAAGATCGGGTTTTTGAGCATCGAAAAAAACTCAAATTCTTTCAATAGCGATTGGCTGCGCGGCAGATCTATGTTTTTGCGTTTGAGATCGTCCACTTCCAAATTCAAATCAACATCAAACCGCAGCGTCGCAAGCATTTTTGAAAGGGCGAGCCGGTCTTTATACTCCTTAAATTTTTCAATCAATTTCGGCGATTCGAGAATATCCGGGTTTTCAAGAATTTGATCGACCGTCGTGGTTTCCAAGATTTTGGCCGCACCCTTGGGGCCAACGCCGTGTACGCCGGGAATGTTGTCGGACGCATCGCCCACTATCGACAAATAATCAAGTATCTGGTCAGGCCGTACTCCCATTTTGTCAATCACGCCATCTTGCTCTATAATGTGAAACACACCCGCGCTTTCCGGCACGAGCATCCGCACTTTAGGCCCCACAAGCTGCATCAAATCCTTGTCTTTCGTCACCAAAAACACTTCAAAATTTTCACTAACCGCCTTACGTGTCAGCGATGCGATTATGTCGTCCGCTTCAAATCCGTCGCGCTTTACTACAGGGATATTGAACGCGTCGAGCATCTCGTATATACGCGGTATCTGCGCCCTCAACTCATCCGGCATCTTGGCGCGGTTGGCCTTATACTCCGCGTAGGCCTCGTGGCGAAACGTCGGTACGCTGCTATCCATAACGACAGCCATATAGGAGCATTTATATGCCTCGATAAGCCGTAGCAAATAGTTAGCGAATCCATATAGCGCGCTTGTGGGGAAACCTTTGGAATTGACCAAAGGGCTACGGATAAGGGCATAGTGAGCACGGTAGGCGAAAGCATAGCCGTCAATTAAATATAATTTTTTTTCGTTCATATTTTTCATAATTTTATGTATTGTAAAAAATCCGCGGTAGTACCCTTTTCCCCCGATTTATTCCATTGCTCGACAAGGCGGTGATATTCTCTGTCCTCTCGATTCTCCCGGCGTACATCCGCGACAACGGCGCCGATATCGATACTTGGGTGCCTTTTTGCGTTGCAATCCAATACTTTATTTAGAGATATTTCAGAAATAATTCTATCTCTCCCGTCCTTAAAATAAATACTGTATGGAAATGTGCGGCAGGTTTGCGGCCTGGCCGTATATATGGTACACTCGTAGTGTTTTGTCAGAAACATGCATTTTTCTTTTTTCTTGCGAAGCACCATCGCGCGTTTGCCGGACTTGAATTTTATCCAGATTCCCGACTCGTCGTCGTATTCCATCTCCGAATCGGGACAAAACCGCACGATCTTATTTGCCGGTTTGCCGGTAGCCTTGATAATGCGCGCCAGGTCTTTGTGGGTAATAGGCACAACGGGAATGCTACAGCAATTACCGCAGCGGCTGCATGTTACCTTGGGATGTTTGGGGTACGGAGAATCTTTCATATAATCTGTAAATTACAATAAGGTTGAGGGTGAAAGCAAACTAAAAAGATTCTTTGATTTTTTTGTTATTTTGGAGCGGGGAAACAGCCGTTTTTCGATTTGGGAAAAAATGAATTGACAGGGTTGTGTGGATTATTGTATTTTCAACACATGCAACCCATACCGCCCAAAGACACTCCGATATACGGCATCCATCCCGTCGAAGAACTGCTTGCCGCCCGGAAGCAGGATATTGAGCACGTATATTTCGACAAGGACAAGAAAAGCCAAGCCCTTTTTAACATCCTGAGAATATGCCGCAGAGACCGCATGTCCTACAATTTAGTCCCCGAAGCGAAGCTGAACGCGCTCGCCCAAACATCGAAACATCAGGGCGTGGTAGCGTTCTGCAGCGTCCGGCCATATAACGATATCGATGATTTAGACAAAATCGTCCAATCAAAACCCGCGCCGCTGTTCGTTGTGGCGGCGTCTATCGAAGACCCGGGAAATATGGGGGCGATAATCAGGTCGTGCGTATGCCTTGGGGCCGACGCGCTGCTTCTCGAACGCAAAAACACCGTACCGCTAAACGCCACCGTGGCACGGGCGTCGGCGGGGATGCTTGAGCATTTGTGCGTCGTCAAGCCGCGGAATTTGGAAGGATTGATTACCGAATATGTCGCCGACAAGGGCTTTACGGCCGTCGGCGCGGCGATGGAGAACGGGGTCAGCCCGGATAAGTTCGATTTCACGGGGCCTGTGATTCTGATAACCGGCGGCGAACACCGTGGGATCCCGCCATACCTGCAAAAACTGTGCGGACAGACGATATCGATACCCATGCCTCCGCAAGCCCAGTCACTAAACGCGTCCGTCGCGGCGGCAGTGCTGATCTATGAATGCGCCCGTCAGCGGGGATTCTGACAAGCCAAAAATCATTCAAATCTTAGGCTATCGGTAATGGGCATTTTTACCGCGCGCCGTGTTGGGAAATAGGCCATGCACGACGCGAGCAGCGTGGCTACGATCCCCGAGCCGAAAATTACCGGTACATTCCATACGCTGCGCAAGACCGTGGTAACGCGGAAACCTATGCCGCCGCCAAGCGAGTCCGCCATCGCGCTCAAATCCCAGCCGTATACCACCATCGGGTAGTTGACGGCGCAGCCGAGTATCATGCCGAAAACGGAGCCGATGAACCCGATAAAACCGGCTTCGAGCATGTACACTACGATCATCTGCCTGTCGGTCATGCCCATCGCTCGCATCATGCCTATCTCTTTTGTTCTCTCGAGTACCGCCAGTAATATCGTGTTGGATATTCCGAGGAACGACAGGAAAAGCAGCAAAAACGCTATTACCTGCGGCGCGCCGGTTTGCATCGCCTCGTAGCCAAGGTAGTCCGACATATATTCCAACCAGAAAAACACGCCGAGGTATTCGGGCAGCGGTTCTCCAAGGCCGCGTTTGAGCGCGGCGGTAATTGCGGCCGCGCTTTCCGTTTCACCGGGCAGTTCGGCGTATGCCGCGCCTTTTTTTCTTATCAGCAATTCCGTTATCGCACCATCGAGCATCATGCCGGCTTCGTCTTGCAACGCATCCATCGGGATATAGCCCGTGTTGCCGTTTGGAACAGGGTCGGGTGAGTTTATGACGCCTACCACCACGGCGTCAACAAGTTGATTCACGTGACGCACCGCCCCTCTGAATCCGGCGCGGATCATTGCCGCCAAAATTTTTTCCTGCACCGCCTCGTCTTCTTCCACCAACAGATACCCGCCAACAAAATCTTCCCGGGTATACGCCGCCTCAACGAGCGCTTTGTCTTCTTCGCGCAGATACGGCATAAGCTCGCCGTTCCACTGACCGATGCGGATAATCTCCGGCACCGCCTTGATGTCGATCACCGCGTTGATGCGCACGTTGTTGCGGTCGGTCGCGGCAATGAGTTCCCAGAGACGGTCAAGATCGGCGCGCGGCGCGTTGCGCGTTAGAATCATCCGTTCGTTGCCGGCGAACTCTCTTTCGGTAGAAAAATTGAGGAAACCGGTTGACGTTTTTCCGGGCTCATAGAGGGAACGGATGAACGCCGCGTCCGTTTCGTTTTGCGCCGTGTTGGCGATAAATTCCTCAAGCTCAAGCCTGCGCGGGCGCGTGGGAATCCCCACGCGGAGTTTTTCCGCGGCCGTCGTCCCGACGGCGATCTCGAATTTACCGCTCTCGGGAAAACGCCCGAAATCAACATAGTCGATATAGTGCAAAACCCGCGCTTCGGCAACGGGATCAACGGCGTTGAATATCATCGGCGCGGAGCCGGAGTTTGAGAAAAGCATCCCCGCAAATACAAAACGCGGCGCGGAATTAAAACCTTCGCCGTATAACGCGTCACGGTACCGCTCCCAGCCTCTGAAGTTCTCGTAGCTCGGCCTCTCGTCGCTCCGTTCAAAGTAGAGCGCCGTTTGTAATTTTGCCGCGGACATATCGTAGTTGACGATATTGCGGCGCGACTCAATCGCCATGCCGCCGAGCCAACTGGTGAGAAAGATGTAGACGGCGACGCTGACCATGACGGCGGCGGAGGTGAGGACGGTTTTCACCTTGTGGCGCGAAAGATTGCGCATGGCGATTTTTTTCAACCCCCAAATACCGGTTAGGCTCATGATTTAACCTCGTCGCTCTCAATCTGCCCGTCACGAATGCGAATCAATCGACGCGCATAGTCCATTACCATTGTGTCGTGTGTGGAAAATATGAACGTCGTTCCCTCGGATTTGTTTAGCGCCACCATAAGTTCGAGAATCTCACGGCCGGTCGTGGAGTCCAAGTTTGCTGTCGGCTCGTCGGCTAAGATGATTGCCGGTTTCTTGACGAGGGCGCGGGCTATGGCTACGCGTTGCTGCTGGCCGCCGGACATTTCTTTGGGCCTGCGCTTTGCCATATCGTCGAGCCCTACCTCTTTCAGAATTTTGGCTGTCCGCTCTTTGATTTCTTTTTTGTCGACCCCTAAAAGCGTCAGGGGAAACGATATGTTTTCTTCAACGGATAGCACGGGTATCAGGTTATACGCCTGAAATATGAACCCGATCTTGTCTCGCCTTAGCAGTGCGAGTTGCTGCTTGGTCATCCGCCCGGCGTCAATCCCGCCCACCATCATCACCCCGCTCGTTATCGAGTCGAGACATCCGGCCAAATGCAGAAACGTAGACTTCCCGCTACCCGACGGCCCCGCGATGGCGGCAAATTCGCCGCCGCCAAATTCCAAATCCACACCGCGCAAAGCATGGACGACATGCCCATCGAGGGCATAATCTTTCGTGACCTTCTCAGCCTTAATCACAGCCATTTTGCGATATCCTCTGGCCAAAGTTATATATAATTTTACTACTTGTACCAATCCTGTTTTTGGACATTATACAGCTATAGTATAATATTAACGTCACAGCCTGTGCAATAAAAAAATTAAAATTACCCGAAATGTTTTTATTTCTCGTTTTTTAGTTTGTTTTTTTAATTAACACGTATTATATTTAGACATTGAGGAGCCGGGGATTGATGGTGTCGGCTCACGGCGGTTCAGGTTCAATCATTTATCCATAATATGCGCAAAAACTGTCTTACCGTAATTATTAATTATGGAAACAATATGCTGAATTGAACCTCCAACCAATTTCAAAAAAACATTTCAACAGTACAAGGAAAGCACCAAAAAATGGCAAACGTAAAATTCTACGCCGGCGAGTCATTCCCCCTCGAAATGCACAAAGTGCGCATTATCCAGAAACTCAACCTGATCTCGGTGGAGGAGCGGGGCAGGGCGATTGCCGAGGCCGGTAACAACACGTTCTTGCTAAAGAACAAGGATGTGTTTATGGATATGCTGACCGACAGCGGCGTAAACGCCATGAGCGACCGCCAGCTCGCCTCCATGATGGCCGCCGATGATAGCTACGCGGGCAGCGAGACGTTTACGCGGCTCGAGCGCTCCATTAAGCACTTCTTCGGTACCAAATACTTTCTGCCGGCGCATCAGGGGCGTGCATGCGAAAACATCATGTCGCAAATCTTTGTTAAGCCGGGCTACGTGGTGCCCATGAACTATCACTTCACAACCGCCAAGGCGCTCATCACCGTAAATGGCGGAACGGTAGAAGAAATCATCATAGACGAGGGGCTCAAAATCAAGAGCAGCTACCCGTTTAAGGGTAATATTAACATTGATAAGCTGAAAAGCGTGATTGACAGCTACGGGGTTAACAAGGTGGCTTACGTTCGCATGGAAGCGGGGACGAATCTTGTGGGCGGACAGCCGTTTTCGCTTGAGAATTATACGGAAGTGAGCAAAATTTGCCGTGCGGCGGGCATTCCGCTTGTGCTCGACGCGAGCCTTTTGGCTGATAATCTGTACTTCATCAAGCAACGGGAAGCGGCGTGCAAAAACATGACGCTGCATACGATAGTTCTCAGGATATCCGAGCTCTCCGATATTATTTATTTTTCGGCGCGCAAGCTTGGTTTTGGGCGCGGCGGCGGTATTTGCACCAATAACCACGAGCATTTTTTGAAAATCCGCGAATTGATACCGCTGTATGAGGGCTTTTTAACTTACGGCGGAATGTCTGTGCGTGAGATGGAGGCTATCGCTATCGGGCTTGATGAAACGCTTGATGAAGATATGATTAGCCAGGGGCCTATTTTCATTGATTATATGGTGAAAGAGCTTGAGAAGCGGAATATCCCCGTTATTACCCCGGCGGGGGGGCTTGGGTGTCATGTCGACGCCATGGCGTTCCTCGATCATATTCCACAGAGCCAATATCCCGCCGGCGCTCTCGCGTCGTCGTTTTTTATCGCGAGCGGGATACGCGGAATGGAGCGCGGCACGATGAGCGAACAGAGAGGCCCGGACGGTTCGGAGCATTTTTCAAATATGGAACTGCTGCGGCTCGCGCTGCCCAGACGTGTATTCACTCTGTCGCAGGTCAACTACGCCGTCGACCGATTGAAATGGCTCTACGACAACCGCGGCCTTGTCGAGGGGTTGAAATTTGTTGAAGAGCCGAAAATATTAAGGTTTTTCTTCGGCCGTCTTGAGCCGGTGTCGGATTGGCAGACCAAACTGATTGCCAAATTCAGGAAGGATTTTGGGGACAGTCTTTAGAGCCCGGGTATATGCATCCTGTTAAATCCGCTCCGTCTAAGCAGACCGATATGAACGTGGCGCCGTAGAAATATGAGAGCGCGAGGTTTGCGTTGTTCATTTTGACGTTGTCGAATACGGCCCGCGCAAAGTTACTGCCGCGCAGGTCGGCGTTTGTCAGGTCGCAGTTCACGCAGGCTCCGTACCGGCCGTCCGTTCCGGAGAGGTCCGCGCCCGTCAGGTCGCATCCGAGCATTTGGATTTTGTACATGCGCGCGCCCTTGAACACCGTGCCCGCGGCGGTTGCGTTTGATATGACGGCCACGCGCAGGTGGGCCCGCGTCAGGTCTGCGCCGGTCAGGTCGGCAGACGATATCATGGCGTTTTCGAGATCGGCCGTGGCGAGGTTTGCGCCGGTGAGATTTGTGCCTATGAGTTTGACCCGCGTCAATTTGGCCCCGCAAAGCTGCGCCCCGGAGAGGTCTGCGCCGGCTAAATCGGCGTTTTCCATAGACCATCCGTTCAGGTCCAGCCCCGCAAGATGCGCGCCCCTCAAGTCGATACCGTCGTGGCCGCGGATGTAAGCGGCCCAACCATCCTTGTCGCCGTCGGTCAGGGCGTTGCAGAGACGATCAAGAGCTTTGGAGGACCCGCGAAACTGGTCCGTCCGCAAAGGGTTGACTGGTAACATTGGCATGGTCGTCGCGTCGTTCTTTAGATGAATAGGCAGTATAATACATAAAGATAATAAAATGTGCGGTTCTCGCGTATCTTTTAAAAAAGGTTTTTAAAGATTTTAACCCCAATCCACCACACAAATTGTATATTTGCTGGATGGACGATCTCCGCAAAAAACGCACCCTGGACTTTCCGCTCTTCCTATCGGCGCTGACGCTTTGGATTATCGGGATATTTCTCGTATACAGCGCAACGCACTTCCTTGAGACGGGCATATTGGCGGGTATATACAGACAGCAGATTATGTGGGTTATTTTGGCGCTTTTGATAATTGTGTTCATTGTATCGATACCGTGCCGTTTTATATTTAGGGCCTCTTATGCGATTTATGGGCTATCGCTGCTGCTGCTGGTGATGGTGGTTGCGGCGGGTGTCGTTACCAAAGGCGCCGAGCGGTGGATTGCCATCGGCGGGTTCAGGATACAGCCGTCCGAGTTTGCCAAGATTGGCCTCCTCCTCGCGCTTGCCAGATATCTGAGCGAAAATAGCGTATCACTATACAAACCGTCAACTTTCATCATTCCGGTAATCATGATATTTGTCCCGTTCGCCTTGGTTCTCCAGCAGCCCGATCTCAGCACGGCGCTTGTGTTTTGCGCGATGACCCTGCCGATGTTTTACTGGAGCAAGCTTGCGCTACTCGATGTGTTTTACATTATCTCTCCCATGATATCGATGATCATGGCGGCAATCCCGCTATTGATGGCCTATAACAGCGGTGAGAGCTGGGGGGCGTTTGAGGCGTTGCCCTGGGGCCTGTTTTTCCTCGTAGTAATCACGGCGCTGTATTTCGCCCGAGCGCCGATATTTTTGTGGGTAGGCGTCATTGCGGCCAACATCGCTACGGGCATTGTGGTAACGGTACTTTGGGGGTCTGTGCTCAAAGACTATCAAAAGATGCGCATAATCAGTTTTATGAACCCGCAGGTCGATCCGTTCGGAGCGGGCTATCAGGTAATTCAGTCTCAAGTGGCGATAGGCTCCGGCCATGTTTTCGGCAAAGGTTTTTTGCAAGGCACTCAAACGCGCCTTTCTTTCCTCCCCGAGCAACACACCGACTTCATTTTCTCGGTACTCGGTGAACAATTCGGGCTCGTGGGGTGTTCGATTGTTATCCTTCTTTTCATGTTTCTTATCATGAGAAGCCTTATGCTTACCCGTGAGTGCCGTAATCGTTATATCAACCTGCTCGCGGTGGGAATCAGCGCCATTTTATGCTTTCACGTTTTCGTCAACATCGCCATCACCATCGGCATAATGCCGGTGACAGGCCTGCCTCTGCCGTTTTTATCCTACGGAGGGTCGTTTACGGTAACCGTGGCGGTGCTTATCGGGCTGCTCTTGAACGCTAAGGTTACGGATCAGGATTTTTGAGCGATCGCGAGCGAAGCGCGGCGAAGCCAAAATCTTTAAAAGCTTTTTAAACCCGAATTTTCCATTATTAACCCGGCGGCAATTGACCTCAACGTTAAAATCAAAGCCTTTAAAGTCTTTAAAATCAAATTCTTTTTTGGTGACAGGGG